>CANIEV010000341.1 GCA_947466535.1 Betaproteobacteria bacterium | reverse complement strand
GCGAGCCGCGTGATGGCAACGCCGGACTTCCGTGAGCGCCATATACTTGGCGTGGCACTCGATCCGATGAACCTCGGTCCCGCGCAGTTCGCCGAGTTGCTTCGGGCGGACCGCGAGCGCTATGCCGAACGGCTGAAGCCGCTGAACATCAAGCTCGACTGAGCGTTTCGACAGGCTCGCAGTACGGGCTAATACGGCGTCAACGAGCCTCGGCGCGCTCGAGCATCGACACCATCTCGCCGTAGCCGCGCTCAAGAGCAAGCATTCGCGGCGTGCGGCCCTGGCGATCGGCGATCTTCACGCTCGCCCCCGCTTCGACCAGCGCCCGCAGCGTCTCGACGTGACGCCTCCCGCCATTGCCGAGCACCACCGCCTCGATCACCGCGGTCCAGCCGAGCGTGTTCACATGGTCAAGCGGTGCGCCCGCGCGGATGAGTTCGCGCACCACGCCGTCATGGCCGAGATGGGCTGCGGCGATCAGCGCGGTGCCATCCCACGGGCTGGTGATGTTGCGGGCGCTGGTTCCGACGTCCAGTGCCACCTTGAGCGTTTCCACGTCGTCCTTCACCGCGAGAATGGTGACGATGTCGTAGCCTTGCGCATCCAGCGTGTTCGGGTTGGCGCCACCCTTGACGAGCGCGCGGATCGCCTCCGGTTTCGATGCGAAGGCGGCCACATGCAGCGGCGTGCGGCGGTTGGATTCGGTCGCATCCGGGTTCGCACCCTGCGCGATCAGGCGCAGTATCTCCGCGGCATCGCCACGGGCGGCGGCACGGTGCAGGCCGGAGTAGCGGCGCAGCTCGGATGCGTCGGGCGGCGTTTGCGCCGCAAGCGGCGTCGCGAGCAAGGCAAGCAGCGCGGCGACGATCACCCTGCGGATCAGGAATTGCATGGCAATCCTCCACGGAACGGCACGAAAATCTTCAATATTTTTCCGGAACCATCAAGTAACCGAGCGTGAAAACAGTCAGTTTTTATAAAGTCACTGATATAAATTGAGGAGGATGATCTACTGCAGCATGAAGGTCTCGTACTCCAGCTTCTCCAGCTTGTTCTCCAGCATCAGCATCGCCACCAGCACCGTCACCAGAAGCGCCACCGCGAATCCATAGCCGTAGTACGGCGCGCCGAGCTGCAGCGTGATCGCGGTAAAACCCAGATTGAGGATCAGGAACAGCGTGGTGAGGAACAGCACCGTCGCGCGCCGGTCGAGGTAGAAAAAGATGTTGAGCACGCCAAGCAGCACCACCTGCAGGCCGGCGGCGACGGTGTCGATATAGAGCAGCGACAGATAAAGCTGTGAAATTCCCAGCCAGTCGAGGAGTGCGGGGCCGGCGACGAAGAGGGCCACCACCGCGATTGCCTGGATCTTCACGATCTCGGCGAGGCCCTGCCGGATGGTGAACACCATCTCGTCGCGCATCTGCTCGATGAAGTCCAGCGACCCGCCTTCGCGCACCGCGTCGTAGAACTTCTCGAAATACTCGACGAAGTCGGTTTCGATGCGCACCAGGAACACCGCCATGCCGGGAATGATCGCGAGGTAGGCAAGGAACACCGGCACGTCATAGATGCGCGAGGCATGGAACGGCCCGATCACCGCCTGCCCGGTGTCGGGGAAATACCAGAACAGGATCTTGTCCGCCCAGACGCCGAGGTTGTAGGCAAGCCCGGTCGCCATCAGGCTCGTGTACATCGCGCCCTTTTTCGCGAAATCGAAGGATATGAAGACCTCCGAAGGGTAATTGCGAAGCGTCATCGTGATCATGCCGGTGAGCAACACGAAGTGCCCGAGGACGAAGCCGAGCAGCAGTCCCTCCATGCCCAGCGGCACCAGCACGATCGCGCTCACCACCGTGATCGCGTAGCCCATCGCGAACAGCGCCACGATCTCCTTGTAGTGCTTCATGCCCGAGAGGAACAGCGTCGCCACCCAGATGCAGCACATGATCACGAATCCGGCGAGCAGCAGCACCTTGTAGATGTCGCTCTCGCCGGGGAAGAGCAGCATCACTGCGGGGATGCCGAGGCCGCCCGACACCAGCATCGTGATCAGCATCAGCCCGTTGAAATTCGGCATGACGAGGCCGGTCTTTTTTTCGTACAGCCGGTCGGCGATATAGCGGGTGAAGGCGAGCTGGATGCCTCCGGTGAGCACGAGCGAACTCACCATCAGGTAGGTTACCGACACTTGGAACTGCGTGACCATCGCGGGCTTGGATACCATCGAGGCGGAGAAGATGCCGATCACCAGAATGCCGATGATCGAGAGGATCCACGGGCCGGAGCTGATGATGCCGGCGTAGGCGTAGGCCTGAAGAAGGCCGGTGTAGCTGTCCTTCTTGAGGAGCTTTCTAAGTTCGAAGCCTATGCCGGCCATGAGGGCCTCGTTTCGCGCCTGCTGGTGCGCGTTGCTGCAAGCGGATTTCGCCCTGACGGGCGAGTCACTTTTCTTGCTTCGCCAAGAAAAGTAACCAAAAGAAGGCGACCCCGGAGGGGCCGGTCGCCTGCGGCGACTGCCCTGCGCTACTCGGACGGCCGGGCGGCTGCGCAACTCGCCCATGCGGTGAAACTGCATGGGCTCAGACAGTGCTCGCCGACAGCCCCCGACCGTCCTGCGTTGCTCGGCGGCCCCAACGGGGGCCCCAACTTCAACACCGGCGCGAAGCTTGGCGCGCGGATTGTTTTGACTTTGCCTTTGAACTTGGGTCCCCGTTGGGGCCGCCGAGAAGCGCAGCGTGCCTCGGAGCCGTCCGCGAGCACTGTCTGAGGGAGCGAGGCGACCGAGTTGCGCAGCGGCCGAGGCACGCGAGCATCGCAGGGCAGTCGCGTAGCGACCGGCCCCTCTGGGGTCGCCCCGTCGTACGTAACTACGGCTTTGCTTACTTTCTTTTGGCGAAGCAAAAGAAAGTGAGTCGCTCGCCGGGGCGACAACCCGGCTCCCGCCCTCAACACGGGCATGCGGTAGCCACATCCAACGAAGGCTAAGACAAGCTCAGTCCAAACGGAGGGAAACGTTGTGTT
>CANIEV010000340.1 GCA_947466535.1 Betaproteobacteria bacterium | reverse complement strand
TGCTCGCCTATCTCACCGACAACTGCTGCCAGGGAGAAGCTTGTCCGGGTACGGCAGCCTCGGACTGCAAGCCGGTCACCCGAAAAAAGGCAGCGTGACGCACCACGACCCACTTCTCCCGCAATCATGACCACCCACGTACTCATCCTCTGCACCCACAACTCCGCGCGCAGCGTGCTCGGCGAAGGCATGCTGAATCACCTCGCCGCACGGCTCGGCAGCGACGTCCGAGCGCACAGCGCCGGCAGCACGCCAAGCGGCAGGATCAATCCATTCGCGCTCGAAGCGCTGTCGAATGCCGGCGTGGACACCGCCGGCTTTCGCAGCAAGAGCTGGGACGAGTTCACCGCGCCCGGTGCGCCGGAAATGCGCATCGTGATCACCGTCTGTGACAGCGCAGCCAAGGAAACCTGCCCTTTCTGGCCGGGCAGCCCGGTGCGGATGCACTGGGGCTACCCCGATCCCTCGAACACCGCGGGTGGCGACGAGGCGAAACGCAATGCCTTCGAACTCACCCGACAGGCGATCGGCTACCGGATGCTGCAGCTTCTCGCCTTGCCGCTTGAAACGATGGACAACGCGAGCCTGCAGGCCGCCCTGACCGCGATTGCCAACCGATGAGTCCCCGCCAATGAACCCAGCCGCCACCGCCACAACTCCCGCCGTCGCGCCGATGAGTCTGTTCGAGCGCTATCTCACCGTCTGGGTGTTCCTGTGCATCGTCGCCGGCATTGCGCTCGGCCAGATGCTGCCCGGCGTGTTCCAGGCGGTCGGCCGGATGGAAATTGCGCAGGTCAACCTGCCGGTCGGGCTGCTGATCTGGGTGATGATCATCCCGATGCTGCTCCGCGTCGATTTCGGCGCGCTGCACCAGGTCGGCGCGCACTGGAAGGGCATCGGGATCACGCTCTTTATCAACTGGGCGGTGAAGCCGTTCTCGATGGCGCTGCTTGGCTACCTCTTCGTGCGGCAGGTATTCGCCGCGTGGTTGCCGGCGGACCAGCTAGACAGTTATATCGCCGGACTGATCCTGCTCGCCGCCGCACCCTGCACCGCGATGGTGTTCGTCTGGAGCCGCCTCACCCACGGCGACCCGCTGTTCACGCTCTCGCAGGTGGCGCTCAACGACGCGATCATGATTTTCGCCTTCGCGCCGATCGTCGCGCTGCTGCTCGGCATCTCCTCGATCACCGTGCCCTGGGCGACGCTGCTGATATCGGTGGTGCTGTACATCGTGATCCCGGTGGCGATCGCACAGCTCATACGACGCGCCCTGCTGAACAAGGGACAGGCCGTGTTCGATACCGCGCTCGCGAGGCTCGGTCCGCTGTCGATCGCGGCGCTGCTTGCCACGCTGGTGCTGCTGTTTGCCTTCCAGGGCGAGGCAATCCTCCGCCAGCCCCTGATCATCGCGATGCTCGCGGTGCCGATCCTGATCCAGGTGCTCTTTACCTCCAGCCTCGCCTATTGGCTCAACCGCCGTGCGGGCGAATCGCACAGCGTAGCCTGCCCCTCGGCCCTGATCGGCGCGTCCAACTTTTTCGAACTCGCGGTGGCCGCGGCGATCAGCCTGTTCGGCTTCGATTCCGGCGCGGCACTGGCGACGGTTGTTGGCGTGCTGATCGAGGTGCCGGTGATGCTGCTCGTGGTCCGCGTGGTGAATTCGAGCAAGGGCTGGTACGAGGCGCCCCGAAAGGCCTGAAACGACTCCTGCCGGCTGTCCGCAGCGCGCCATTTGAGCGCAATCTGCCGGATAATGCAGCCGGAAATCAGGAGGAGATAGTCGTGTTCCGGGGTATTGCCCGTAGTACTTCCATGCGAGATATCTCCCTGCGCGGTCTGTTGTCGTCGAGCTTGCTCGGCGCGTGCATCCTGCATTCGCCACTTGCCGTAGCGCAGAGCTTTCCCTCCCGCGCGGTGACGCTGGTTGTGCCCTTCTCCCCCGGCACCGGCATCGATCTGCTCGCCCGCACGCTCGGCCCGAAACTCGCCGATCGCTGGAACGTGCCGGTGGTGGTGGACAACAAGTCCGGCGCAAGCGGCAACATCGGCTCGGAGCAGGTCATGCACGCCACGCCCGACGGCCATAATCTGCTGGTCACCGCGACCAGCTTCGCCACCAACGTGGCGATCAACAGCGCCGCGGGCGGCCTGCGCTACGACCCGGTGAAAAGCTTCGCCCCGATCGCGGTGCTCGCGACCGGCACGCTCACCGTGGTGGTGGCGTCGAAGGTGCCGGCGAACTCGCTTGCCGAATTCATCGCACTTGCGAAAAAACAGCCCGGCGCGCTGCACTACGCCTCCTCGGGCAACGGCACGCCGCAGCACCTCGCGATGGAACTGTTCAAGCTCGAAGCCGGCCTCAACATGATCCATGTGCCCTACAAGGGCAATGCCGGCGCCTACGCCGACCTCGTCGGCGGCCATGTGGATGCGATGGTCTCGCCAATCCACACCGCCGCGCCGTATGTCGCCGGCGGCAAGCTGCGCATGCTCGGCGTGCTCGGCGCCGAGCGCACGCCGCTGTTTCCCAACGTGCCAACGCTGAAGGAATCGGGCTTTCCGAAACTCGACATGGAAGTCTGGTATGCGATGTTCGCGCCGCGCGCGACACCTGCGGACACGGTCAACCGGATCAACACCGATGTCAACGTCCTGCTCAGCTCGAACGAGATCCGCGAGGCGCTTGTGAAACAAGGGCTGGTCGCCGCCGGCGGCCGCCCGCAGCGGCTGGCCGATCTGGTGGCGCTTGAACTCGCGCGCTGGCCGCAGGTAGTCGCGAAGGCTGGAATACGGGCGGATTGATCGGAGATTGCTTCGCTTCGCTCGAACAGCGTGGAGATTGCTTCGCTTCGCTCGCAATGACAACCATCCCGTCATTGCGAGCGAAGCGAAGCAATCTCAAGCAATCGCGATGCCCCTGATTAACTGCACGTTTGATTGACCAAGGATCGAAATGCAAGACATCGTCCGCACCAAAAGCTGGAACGACTACGACGCGCCGCACCTCGATCTGCGCGAATTCCTGCAACGC
>CANIEV010000339.1 GCA_947466535.1 Betaproteobacteria bacterium | reverse complement strand
AGCTGGAAATGGTTCACCGCCAAGTACTCCAACTCGCTCACCGATTACTTCGGCATCAACAACGGTTCGATGTCACCCGGCGGCGTGGCCGCGTGCGGCGTGGATGCCGGCGGCGGCGCGCTCGCTGCGGGGTCGGCGGACTGCGCCAAGCTGAATGCCGGCGGCTCCAAGGGTTCGAGCTACCTCGACCTCGGCGCGACCTTCGACATCGGCAGCGGTTTTAACCTGGTTGCCCATATCGGCAAGCTGTCGGTCAAGAACTACGGCCTGTTCAACTACACCGACTACAAGCTCGGGTTGACCAAGGACTGGCTCGGCCTGACCTGGGGTGCGTCCTACATCGCCAACAACGCGCGTTCGACGGTCTACCGCACCGTCAAGACCGAAGGCGCAGCGCCGACGACCAACACTGTCGTCTACGACACGCGCAAGCCGACGCTGCTGTTCACGGTTCAAAAGACGTTCTGATCTTCGGATGGCGGGGGCGGTCCGCCGTCCCCATTCAGTAACTCAAGGGAGGATTGATGAAACTCGTTACGGCAATCATCAAGCCGTTCAAGCTCGACGAGGTCCGTGAAGCCCTGTCCGCCATCGGCGTACAGGGCATCACCGTGACCGAGGTCAAGGGCTTCGGACGCCAGAAGGGCCACACCGAGCTGTATCGCGGAGCCGAGTACGTGGTCGACTTTCTGCCCAAGGTGAAGGTGGAAGTTGCGATCAAAACGGAACTCCTCGAACCGGTGATCGAAGCCATCGAGAAATCCGCCAACACCGGCAAGATCGGCGACGGAAAGATTTTCGTTTTCGAACTCGAGCAGGTCATCCGCATTCGCACCGGCGAGACCGGTGCGGAAGCGCTGTAAGGGAGAAACCATGAAAAAACTACTCGCATTGCTGGCCCTGTTCGGCGCGGTGACCTTCACCGCGCCGGCCATCGCCCAGGACAAGGCTGCGGAACCGGCGAAAGCCGAAGCTCCGAAAGCGGCAGCCGCAGCCGCCGCCGAAATGCCGGCCGCGCCGGCCGCGCCCGCCGCTGCCGCAACTCCCGCGCCGATGCCCAACAAGGGCGACGTGTCGTGGATGATGATCTCCACCGCGCTCGTGCTGATGATGAGCGTCCCCGGTCTCGCGCTGTTCTACGGCGGCATGGTGAGGGCGAAGAACATGCTCTCGATGCTGATGCAGGTGTTCGTCGTCTTCGCACTGGTCACGGTTCTCTGGTGCGTCTACGGCTACAGCCTCGCGTTCACTGAAGGAAACGCCTTCTTCGGCGGATTCGACCGCTTGTTCCTGAACGGCACTTTCGACGCCGCCAAGGGCGAGTTTGCGATGGCGGCCACCTTCAGCAAGGCGACGCCCATCCCGGAGCTCGTGTTCGTGGCCTTCCAGGCAACCTTCGCCGCGATCACCTGCTGCCTGATCCTTGGCGCGTTCGCCGAGCGGGTGAAGTTCTCCGCGGTGCTGATTTTTACCGTGCTCTGGTTCACCTTCTCCTACACACCGATCGCGCACATGGTCTGGTTCTGGCCCGGCCCCGACGCGTACACCGCGGCGAATGTGGTGGATGCACAGAATGCCAAGGCCGGTCTGATCTGGCAGTGGGGCGCGCTCGACTTCGCGGGTGGAACCGTGGTTCACATCAACGCCGGTATTGCCGGCCTGGTGGGTTCCTACATGATCGGCAAGCGCCTCGGCTTCGGCAAGGAAGCGATGACGCCACACAACCTGCCGATGACCATGATCGGTGCCTCGCTGCTCTGGACCGGCTGGTTCGGGTTCAACGCCGGCTCGGCGCTGGAGGCTAACAACTCCGCCGCGCTCGCCTTCATCAACACCTACCTCGCCACCGCCTGCGCCGTGCTGTCCTGGTCGCTCGGCGAATGGATGTTCAAGGGCAAGCCCTCGATGCTCGGCGCAGCCTCCGGCGCAGTTGCCGGTCTGGTGGCGATCACCCCGGCGGCCGGCAATGTCGGCATCCCGGGCGCGTTCGTGATCGGCACCCTTGCGGGCTTTGTCTGCCTCTGGGGTGTCAACGGCCTCAAGCGGATGCTTGGCGCGGACGATTCGCTGGATGTGTTCGGCGTGCATGCCCTAGGCGGTATCCTCGGCGCGCTGCTCACCGGCGTGTTCTGCGATCCCTCGCTCGGCGGCCCCGGCTTTGTCTCCGACTGGGTGACGGGCAAGGTCATCACCGCAGGCGACTACTCGATCGCAGCCCAGGTCTGGACACAGGCCAAGGCCGTACTCACCACCATCGTCTGGTCCGGCGTGGTTGCAGCGATCGCCTTCTGGATCGCCAACA
This sequence comes from Betaproteobacteria bacterium, assembly GCA_947466535.1. GTDB lineage: Bacteria > Pseudomonadota > Gammaproteobacteria > Burkholderiales > SG8-39 > CAMBSA01. The sequence continues at coordinate 744 of CANIEV010000339.1, read as the reverse complement.
TGCTGGTCGGCCTGCGCGTGACGGAAGAAGAGGAACGCGAAGGTCTGGACGTGAACTCGCACGGCGAGACCGCGTACCACATGTAAGAAGAGTCGGACGCTTCGGGACGGCGACGTCCCGAAGCGCAAGCAGTTTCGGAAGCAGGGGCTGTATGGAAGGGGTAACTTCGGGGGTGACCTCGGTCACCCCTTTTTTATTTATGCGTGCGGCAGGAGCAGCCGGAAATCAGGGCGCTCCGCCACCCGCATCCGACAAGCGCGCCAGCAGTCCGATGAGTTGCTCGCGCTCGGACAGGGTGAGTCGTGCCGCGATCCTGTCCTCGTGCTCGCGCACATGCCGCTTGAGCGAACCGAGAAAACGACGCCCGGCCGCGGTCAGCGCGAGGCCGTTCGTACGTCGATCAATGCCGGGCTGACGCTCGACGAGTTCGCGTTTCTCGAGGTCATCGAGTATCGGGACGAGCGTGGACCGGTCAAGGCCGATCGCCTCCGCGAGCCGCGACTGCGACAGGCCGGCATTCGCCTCGATCAACAGCAACATGCCGGCGCGTCCCGGCGTGATGCCGAGCGTGCCGACCGAGCGCTCGAAATCGCGGAACACCGACTGCTGCGCGAGGCGCAGGTGGTAACCGAGCAGCCCGGGCAGGGGGCCGGGATCGAGCGGGATCGCCTCGGACTTTATGCGCCTGGCGGTGGTTGGCCGGGTGGCCTGCTTCCGGGCTATTTGTTTGGTTCCCAAACTATT
>CANIEV010000338.1 GCA_947466535.1 Betaproteobacteria bacterium | reverse complement strand
TTCCTGGCGCGTATAGAACAGCGCAACTTCGGGTTCGAGCGACAGGGCATCCGCGAGATGGCCTATCGATTGCCCGGTGATGCCTGCGGCGATGCGCACGCCTTCCTTGACCAGTGCTTCGCAAATGGCCTGTGCGACATTCATTCTTTTTCTCTCCTCCGTACGCTACATATTTTCCTGATCGCGTCGCAGCTTATACCAGCAGGCCGGGCGGCGTCAGTCGGGGGTGCCCGGACATGTTCACACGGCGGTGGTCGTCATTCCCATGATCGAATCAACCTGGCTAATTTCATCCGCGCTGAGCCGCCAGTCGCTCGCGCGGGCGTTCGAGGCCACCTGATCGGGGCGCGTCGCGCCGCAGATCACGCTGCCGATGACCGGCTGACTCGCGAGCCAGCCGATTGCAAGCTCGAGAACGGTGCGCCCATGCGCGGTGGCGAAGGCTTCGAGCTTAGCGAGCGCCTCGAAATTTCTGTCGCTCAGGATGCCGTCGTAGAACGGGTTGGGTTTGGACAGCCGGGTGCCTTCTGCCGGCGCCTGTCCCGGGCGGTATTTTCCGGTGAGCATGCCGGCGGCGAGCGGATAGTAGGGCAGAAGGCTCATGCCGTGTCGGGTGCAGGCGGACAGCAGTTCGGTGCGGACGTCCTGGTCGAGCAGGTTGTAGCGTGCCTGCGTGGTGATGTAGGCATGCGAGCCTATCGACCGCGCGGTCCACGCCGCCTCAACCACTTCGACCGCGGAGTAATTGCTGCAGCCTGTATATCGGGCCTTGCCGGATCGCACCAGATCGTCAAGCGTCGACAGGGTTTCCTCGATCGGGGTGGACGGATCGGGATGATGCACCTGCAGCAGGTCGATCCGGTCGGTGCCGAGGCGGCGCAGGCTCGCCTCCACCGCGGGGATCAGGTAGCGGCGCGAGGCACCCGCCATATGCTGTGCGTCGCCCATGCGCCCGCTCACCTTGGTGGCGAGAACCACGTCGTTCCGGTGCGGTTTCAGCGCGGCGCCGAGGTAGGTCTCCGACAGGCCCCGGTTGCCGTAGGTGTCGGCGGTGTCGAAAAAATTGATGCCCTCGTCGAGGCAGGCATTCACCAGCGCTTCGGTGCCGGCGGCATCGACACTGCGTCCGAGGTTGTTGCAGCCGAGGCCGATGATCGATACCGACAGGCCTGAACGTCCGAGATTTCTGTAATCCATTCGATGTGTTCCTAAGGAAACCCTGATCAAGTTCCAATCGCCCCACCCGCGGAACAAAGCTTCCCTCTGAATTGGGGGATATACAAGGGGGCATCGCCCCTTTGTTCAGATACTCCCCAAAGTATTTCCTGAACCGATTAATCAGAAAAACAGCGCGCTTGCGAGCGCGGGCTGAAGCAGCTTCTTTTTCCACCACTGCAATGCGCGGCCGTTTTCACCCGCGCGCCAGGCGAGCGTGCGCTGGGCAGGCGGGTGCGGCGTTTCCACGCGAAGCAGCGCGAGCTTGCCCGCTTTCACCAGCGGGTCCGCGATTCGCGTCGGCAGGAATCCGCAGCCGGTGCCGAGCAGGATCGCTTCGATCTTGGCGTCGGCATCCGGCACCGAGAGGCAGAGCCGGTTGTCGAGCAGACCGTAGGGCAGATGCGGGAGCGCGCGCGTGGTGTCGCCGATCACCACCGAGCGGTGCTGCGCAATTTCCTCGTTGGGGATGACGCCCTTGCGTCCCGCGAGCGGATGCGAGGAGGCGACCGCGAGCACGTATTTCGTTTCGTACAACGGCGCCGATTCGTAGCCGCCGCCCGCCGGGCCGTTGGCGGGTGCACCGACGATCAGGTCGGCGCGGCCGGACAGCAGGGCGTCCCAGGTGCCCGCGGCCGCCTCGCGCGTCACGTGCAGCGAGGTCTGCGGCGCCGCCTTGAAGAACGCGTCGATGAGCGGCATAAGCGGTTTAAGGCGGATCACCTGGTCCACCGAAAGCGTGAGCGAGGCCTCCCAGCCGGTGGTGATGAGTTGCACCTCCTGCTCGAACTCGGCGGCGCGGGCGAGCAGCAGGCGGCCGCGTTCCAGCAGCGCGCTGCCTTCGCGGGTGAAGCGGGCGCGGCGGCCGGAGCGGTCGAAGAGCGTGATGCCGAGCGTGTCCTCGAGATTGCGCACGACATGGGTGATCGAGGAGGTGACAAGGTGCAGTTCCTGCGCCGCGGCAGCGAACGAACCGAGGCGCTCGATAGCATCGAGCACCCGGATGTTCTCAAGGGTCACCTTGTTGAGACGTCGCGTCATCTTGGCTTCATTGTTCAGTTTGGTGCAACGCCCGGGCCAAAAACATTCACTGGACGCGGCAGGGCCGGCTCTCTATCTTCTCGCGGTCGTCGCCTGGCGGGCAGACCTGCCCGGGCATCGGATGCGCATGGTACCTGTGGGCGCGCAAAGCCGTGGCGGCGGTAAAAAAACGAGGGAAGGGCGGTATGTCGGGTATGCAGCACCGTCACGATTTCGATGTCGCGATCATCGGCTACGGCCCGGCCGGTGCAACGCTTGCCGGACTGCTCGGGCGTGCCGGCATCCGCGTCGGGGTATTCGACAAGGCGACGTCGGTCTTCGCCCAGCCGCGCGCGGTCGGCTTCGATCACGACGCGATGCGCCTGTTTCAGCGCATCGGCGTGGCCGATGCGCTCGCACCGCATATTGCACTATTCAGCAACGCCGAATATATCGGTGTCGACGGCCAGGTGATCCAGCGCAGCCGCCACATGTCGCCGCCGTATCCGCTCAGCTGGGCGCCGAACTACACCTGCGACCAGCCGGGCGTGGAATCGGTGCTGCGAGCTGCGGTCGCCGCGATGCCGACGGTGCGCGTGGCACTCGGCGCGGAACTCGTGAGTGCCGGCGAACGCGGCGGGAGCGCGGTGTTTGCGATCCGTGACGCCGCAGGCGTGATACGCGAACACACAGCGGCCTGGCTTGTCGGCTGCGACGGCGCATCGAGCGCGGTGCGCCGCCTGATGGGCGTGGCGCTCGACAGCATGGATTACGACGAATCATGGATCGTGGTGGATGTGAAGGTCGGCGAGCAGGCGCTCGATCGCCTGCCGAAGACCAACGTCCAGTACTGCGAACCGGAGCGACCCTGCACCTTCGTGATCTGCCCGGGCAATCATCGCCGCTGGGAAATCATGCTGGTCGATGGGGAGC
>CANIEV010000337.1 GCA_947466535.1 Betaproteobacteria bacterium | reverse complement strand
CTTGATCATGGGCGGCACCGGGCCGATTGCGCCACTTGAAAGCAAGGGAATGGTGGCCGCGTTGAGCGTTGGCAACGCCGCGTTGCGGGCGGGGTTGGAGCCGGCTGCGGTGAATGCTCCGCAGGCTTTGAGTCAGGATATGGCGCGTCTATTAATGAAGGGGGCTGGCCTTGGTCATCTGGGAAAGCCGGATGTGGCCCCTGGGGCTTGGGTTGGGTTGGGGGTGAGCGGGAGGGGGGCCGAGGATGGCGTGGTTAAGGCGGCGGATTTGCCGGGCTTAACGATGACGCTGGCGGTCGCGGCTGGGGCGCAAGGCGCGGTCCCCGGCGGCGTTGCGCTGCCGGCCACGGCGATGCCTGTTCTCGCCGGGAGCCCGACGCAGACCGAAAATGCCAGGGCAACATCCATGTCAGCCGTGCAAACCCCCATACAGGTGCCAATGCAGGTGCTTGCGGCTTCGGTCGGGGTGGCGGCGGCTGTGCAGGAGGCGCTGAACCCGCTGGTGGGGCCGACACCTGAGGCTGCGCTGGAGCACTTGAGCGTGTCTTACGCGCCGGCACCAACGACTGTTCCGGCGTCGGCGGCTACGGCCATGGACGTTCTCGCCGGGAGCGCGATGGTGACCGAAAATGACCAAGCGGCATCGCCGCCAGTGCGGGGGCCGATGGATTCGGTGGGTGTGGCTGTACAGGTGGCGCTGGCCAGTCAACAGGGGGTCTCCGCGAAAATGGCCGAGAACACCGTGATTACCCAGGCGCTGGGTGAGGTGGCGCTCAAGACGGGTCTTACGGAACGCAAAATGTTGGCCGGATTGTCGGCCGAGCGAGGCGCCGACCCGCATCGGGATGCTTTTGTTGCGACGTCGGCAGGCGAGGTCCTTCAGACTATGCCGGGTGGAGCGATTTGGCATGAAGAGATCGATTTATCCCAGTTTGTGGCGCCACATGCGGGTGGCCGTGACATTGCCTCTGCATCCAATGGAATGAATAGTGATATCAAGGGGTCTGCTATAACGACAGAAAATGCAGCTTTGCAGGACAAGCTTTACCAGCAGCAGCAATATCAGAAGCTTTCCGAGCAGCTGATGGACGTCACCGGCAGAAGAATCTCCGAACAGGTGGCCAAGGGCGTCTGGCAAATGAGCTTTCAGCTGCGGCCGACGCGCCTGGGGCTGATTGAGGTCCGCTTGGGCATGTCGGACGGCGCGATCGATGCCACGTTGAGCGCTTCGCAGGCGGGTACGCAACAGTTGCTCGATGGCGGGCTTGAGCGGCTCAAGGATGCACTTGAGGGGGCTGGTGTGAGTGTCGGCCGGCTAGCGACCGATGCCCACGGCGCTCGGGGTGACGCTCAGCAGCGCTCCCCGTCCGGGGAGCCGGGGTCGCGGTCTACCGGGCTAGCAAGCACACCGGTGAGCGCGCCTGTTGCGCTGAAGGGGGGGCCAGAGTCACGCGTTTCGGCGGCTGGCGTTGACCTTTTTGTTTAAAGACTGAGTGTTGGCGTGGGGCAGGTGTATGGTGGCATGGCTATTGCTTTTAGTCCCCGTACCAGCCCGCATCGAGCGATAGTCAAAAAAATGACGAAAATGTGCGGCTGAGGCAGGTCGCTAATCAAGTAACACAATAAGAAAGGCCAAGAAAATGTCGGAAGCGAAGACGGAAGAAGTTGAAGAAAAACCGAAAAGCCCACTGCTTAAAATCATTGCTCTTGTTGTTGTGGTGATTTTATTGATGGTGCTGGCGATCGGAGGAACCTTGTTTGCGACTGGCATGTTTTCCAAGAAAGACAAGCCTGATGCGGAGCTGGTGCTTGACGAGGGCGTGAACGCCAAGGGTCACGATGCCCCTAAGGCGGGCGGCCATGGTGACGCCAAAGGCGCCCATGGTGACGATAAAAAAGGCCATGGTGACGATAAAAAAGGCGGTACACCGGGTGGCACGCCGAAAAAGAAAGCCGTGCCAGCCGATGCCAATGCCCTCTTCGAAAAAAGCTACATGGAGCTGGACGAAAAAAAGCCCCTGGTTGCCAACGTCTCGGGCTCGAGAAAAGTCATGCAGGTCAACCTTTCTTTGATGACCACCTACGACGACCGTGTGTTCAAAAACGTCGAAAAGCATCGTGCCGCACTGCGTTCGTCGGTGCTTGATGTATTGCGTTTGGTGACCGAGGCTGATCTGGCAAAACCTGACTTTCGCGCAGAGCTGGCCGTGAAATTACGGGAAAGAATCAATTCGGAGCTGGAGCGCCTTGAGCGGTTTGGTGGTATCGAAGAAGTATTTTTTTCCGAGTTCGTCTACCAATAGGGTTGGTGCGACCGCCTAATCTTCGAATCTACTGATCCACATGGCAACTTCCGAAAATCTGCTGAGCACTGAAGAAATCGCCGCTCTGACCGCGCAAATCGAAAGCGGTTCAGTCGAGGTTGGCGCCGGCTTCAACACCGGTGTGCGCGCACGCAAGCATGATCTGACCAACGAGGACAGCTCGCTGGGGGTGAATGTTTCCGCTCTGGACATGATCAACGAGCGCTTTATACGCCTGTTCCGTCTTTCACTGCTCGAGATGCTGCGCACCAGCCCGCGCATTACGCCGCAACGCGCCCGGCTGATGAAGTTCGGCGACTTCATGAAGGATTTGCATCCCCCCCTGTCTGTGAACGTGATTCGTATGAATCCGTTGCGCGGCTCATCGATGATGTTGATTGACCCGAATATCATTCTCAGTTCGTTGGATAATTTTTTCGGCGGACTCGGTCGCGGTGTTCCGCAATTGCCTCCCGGACGCCTGTTCACCCAGACCGAAACCAGAATCATCAACATCATCATGGATGTTATTTTTCGCTCGCTCAAAGAGGCATGGTCGCCGCTGGTGGCGGTCGATTTCGAGAAAGTGAGTTCCGAAATCAATCCCCAGTTCGCACAGATTGCCGATGAGAATGATTTGGTCATCGTCAATCATTTTGATGCCGAATTCGGTGAGACCAAGGGATTTTTCGATATCGTTTATCCGTACTCGTCGATCAAGCCGCTCCGCGAATTGCTGCGTAGCCGCGTGCAGGAAGTAGATGGGAATGATGAGTCCGACAAACAATGGAAGCATGATCTGGGGGCCGCACTGGGCGATTCGCGGGTCGAAATGCAGGTGATGCTCGGGCAGATTCAAACCACTATCGCCGGATT
>CANIEV010000336.1 GCA_947466535.1 Betaproteobacteria bacterium | reverse complement strand
GGCACGCGCAACCGGTAAGGTCGCTGCTTAACCGTTTGCAGCAACATCTCCGGCATCTGTTCCACCGGCAGGATGTGCGTGGCGCAGCCGGCCTCAATGGCACTCTGCGGCATGCCGTCATACTTGGCCGTCGCCGGCTCCTGCACCATGCAGATGCCGCCGGCGGCGAGAATCGCGCGCAGACCCTGCGTGCCATCGGTGGCGGTACCCGAGAGAATAATGCCGACCGCGCCCGCCGCCTGATCATCGGCCAGCGAGCGCATAAACACGTCGATCGGCATTCGCTGTCCGCGCGCCTGCTCCGGAATTGTCACCTGCAGCACGCCGTCGAGCAGCGCCATATCGCGGTTGGGGGGGATGATATAAACATGATCGGGCGCGATCGGGAGCCCGTCGACTGCTTCGAGCACCGGCATGCCGGTGCTCCGCTGCAGAATTTCGGACAACAGGCTGACATGGCTGGGATCGAGATGCGGCACCAGGACGAATGCCATGTGGGTATCCGTCGGGCAGGCACGGAAGAACGCCTCAAAGGCTTCCAGCCCGCCGGCCGAAGCGCCGATGCCAACGACGGGACAGGCGGATGCAGCGGACGTTGCCGGCACCGCATCGAGGACGGGCGGGAGACTGGCGGGCTTTGCGGTGCGGGTAAGGACTTTGCGCAGGGGCCGTTCAGGTCGCTTGCGAGTTGCCACTAAAGCACTCCGTCAATGGGCGGGAAAACCGAAGGGTTATCCGATTCTTTTATCCGACGCATGATTTTACTCCGTGCCCCCGCGAAGTCTTTAAAGTACGCTCATTTGGCGAATGTTGTTGTTAAAGTCATACCCTGACGGCGAGAGTAAGCAGCTGTGCGTAATCAGGGCTGAGGCGTGGCGACTGCTCGAGTGCTCTGAACCACCGGAGGTAGTTGGTGGGGTATTTCGTGGCAACACCCTTGAAGCGAACCATCCCTATGCGCAGGCGAGAAACAAAGGCATTGACGTTCTGTACGTGCCACGCGCCCTGTACGCGGATAGCCGCAGAGAGATTGATTGGATGATGTTCGATTTCGAGGTGCCTCGCGGCGGCCGCAAGCGAAGTGCCCCCATCCGTGCACAACACGGTGTCGGCAGGCAGGATTGGCCCCGGAACCTTGCTGATTTCCTGTGCGCTCACCGTCTCCAGCACGAAATTGGCGGCGCTGCCTACGCTGGTCACGCGCGATGAGCACAGGCACTTGTTCAGAAGACAGTCCACGCTTGGCCGCCGCGCCTGCGCGAGGCTCGACCGAGCCCACCTCTCTGGCCCTTGCAGGAGCGAAGGAAATATGCCTCGTCCGCCTCAGCAATGCCGATCAGCGCCCTGGCCTGCACGGTCTGCGGCAGCGCCAGCGAAGCGCTGTGCTCTGGGCTGCGTGGAGCCGCTCATTGACCTGACGCAGGCTCAGTCCGTCTCGCCGGGCTTCAGCCTGCACCAACCATTTGTCGCGCAAATTCAAATGACGCCACAAGATCCTTTCTGCGATCTTCATTGCTTCAAAATCCCTAAGTCCCAGCATCCCTGAAGCTTTCCGCGCACTGCGTGGATACGTCACGGGTTCATTTCGGCGGATTCGCCTGCGCGTTCCTTCGGCTCCTCGGGCCGCCATCGAGTGCGGCCGCGCTGGTATCCTCGCGCGAAGCGTCCGATTCGCCGGGCATCATGAAACGCGATTGACGAAAGGGTTTTCGAGTCCATGATCAACAAGATTGCTGCGTCGGTCGTCGAAGCGGTGGGGAAGGTCGAGGACGGCTCGACGATTCTCCTGAGCGGCTTCGGCACCGCGGGTATCCCGCACGAGTTGTTGCAAGTGGTAGTCGACGGCGGGGCGAAAGACCTGACGCTGGTCGCGAACAACGCGGGCAACGGGGACGATGGTATTGGCACCCTTCTTGGTCAGGGCCGCGTGCGGCGCATGATCTGCAGCTTCCCGCGCCAGACGGATTCCTGGCATTTCGATGCGGCATATCGGTCGGGAAAGACTCAGCTGGAACTGGTGCCTCAGGGCAATCTGGCCGAGCGGATCCGCGCGGCGGGGGCGGGCATCGGTGCGTTCTTCTGCCCCACGGGCGTGGGCACGCAGCTCACCGAAGGTGCGGAAACCCGCGAAATCAACGGCCGTATGTACGCGCTGGAGTACCCGATCCATGCGGACTTGGCGCTGATCAAGGCCGAGCGCGGGGATCGATGGGGGAACCTCACCTATCGCATGGCGGCGCGGAACTTCGGGCCGGTGATGGCGACGGCCGCGAAACGCACGGTGGCGTCGGTGCATGAGATCGTGCCGCTGGGCGCGCTGGATCCCGAGTCCGTGGTGACCCCGGGCATCCACGTCACGCGGCTCTGCAAGATCGATTTCGTACCCACCCGCCCCGGCGGGATTCGCTGAGGTCGCGCCATGACATTGAAACTCAGGACACGTGAAGAGATCGCCCGGGAAATTGCCGGCGACATCGCCGAAGGCGCCTACGTCAATCTCGGCATCGGCATCCCCACGCTGGTGTCGAACTACATCGACCCGGGCAAGGAAGTCATCATCCACAGCGAGAACGGCATCCTCGGCGTCGGGCCCAAGCCCCCGGCGGGCGAGGAAGACTACGACCTCATCAACGCGAGCAAGGTGCCGGTGACGCTGCTCGATGGCGGCGCGTACTTCCACCACGCTGACAGCTTCGCGATGATGCGAGGCGGGCATCTGGACATCGCGGTGCTGGGTGCCTTCCAGGTGTCGTACGACGGTGATCTCGCCAACTGGCACACCGGTGGCGACGATATTCCCGCGGTGGGCGGGGCGATGGACCTCGCGGTCGGGGCGAAGGAGGTGTGGGTGGCGATGCCGCTGCTGGATCGCGCGGGCAAGAGCAAGCTCGTGCAGGCGTGCAGCTATCCGCTCACGGCGCCAGCGTGCACCACCCGCTTGTACTCGGACCATGCCACCTTCCGGCTGCGGCCCGGTGGCCTGCGGGTGCTGTCGCTTGCCGAAGGCATGACGATCGACAGGCTGCAGGAGATCGTCGGCTGCGCCTTGCAGCTTGCCTGAGCCGGGAAAGTCTAACTTTTATTTCAAAAGCCCTTTCCAGGCGCAGGCGGGCGGTCGGTTTCGATACTGTATCCGGCATATTTCTGACGACATGATTCGTCTTTGTTTCCGACGGATTTACTCAGTCCGAATTCCGGCAT
>CANIEV010000335.1 GCA_947466535.1 Betaproteobacteria bacterium | reverse complement strand
TGTTGAGTTTCCAGTTGTAGCGCACCGGAAAACTGGTGTGGATTACCTCGCGGTCGAGATGTTCCGAGAGCGTCTCGATCGCGGCGATCATCTCGGGTGCGAACTGTGTCTCGATTGGCATCGGGTCGTCGGCGAGATTCACGAACAGGAGGTCGCCGATGCAACGCAGCGCGAGCGGGCGCAGACCGCCCGGCAGCGCGCCGGGCGCAAGCCCATAGAGGGCTTTGTTCGGAATGGCTTCCACCCGCCCGTCGCCGTCATAGGACCAGCCATGATAGGGGCACACCGTGGCGCCCTCACCGAAGCCCTCGTGTTGCAGCGGCATGCCTCGGTGCGCGCATTGATTGAGGAACGCCCGCAGTCCGCCGGCGGTGCGTCGCAGGAGCACCGGGACACCAGCAATGCGCCGTGCGAAATAGGACTGCGGCGTGGCCAGCGCCTGCGCGAATCCGGCGAATGTCCACAGCCGGCCGAACAGCCGCTCGCGTTCGAGTTCGAGCACGGTGGCATCGACATGGACCGCAACATGCGGCGGGCAGGGTGTGGTGCTCATGCGTGCGGAATTGTCTGATTCAAAGGTTTTCGCGTCAGTCGCCAAAGGACTGACGGTCGGAGAACAGCAGCACCGAGTCGTACAGGCAGGGGCTGTAGTGTCGCAGAGCGACGTACCGGTAGCGATGCAGCGCAAGCACTTCATCCAGGATGCCGCCCATGTCCTGCGGGTAGTGGTAGCAGGTGATAGCCATGTCGGGCCGCGAATCGCGGATCAGACGGGCTGCGCCGCGCACCACGCTGCATTCGAAACCCTCGACGTCCATCTTGATCAGGCTGCAGTGCTCCACCGCGTCATCCAGGCGCACGCAGTCCACATTCACTGGCGCCGAATTCCCCACGAACATGTTGCCACCGAGCGGATTTGACGGGTTCTCGTGAAAGGCCACCGGTCCCGTGGTGTCGCCCACCGCCTGCGCAAAGACGCGAATGCGCGCATCGCCTTCGCACTTTGCGGCGAGGGCACGGTACGGCGCGACCGCCGGTTCGAAGGCGAGAATGCGCGTGAAGCGGTCACCGCTTGCCTGCCGGAAGCGCTCGACCGTGTCGCCTTCGGCTGCTCCGATGTCCACGTAGATCTCATCCTTGCGCGGCACGAAACTCGCATGCGGAGAATGCGGGTTGAAATATTCCAGAGCGGCCGGCATGGCGGTGCGCATCAGCGGCATCCGGTCGGCCGACATGATCGCGCCCACGCGTGCGGCAAGCGTGTGGCGCGAGAGTTCGTCGCCAAAACGCCCGGCGATTTTCTCGGCGTCGGCGAGATTCGTTTCCCACCAGGCCTGTTCATCGAGCATCGGCAGGTAGGTGTGCGGCAGGTTGAGGTCATACAGGCGCGCGAGGAAGTCGACCACACGCAACGCCGGCCCGCAGGTTCTGAGCGCCTCGAGGGCCCAGTATTGGTCGAGGTCCTCGCAGAAGTGCACCACCTCCACCGGGCCGCGCGCCGCAAGTTCGCGCAGCGCCTGGAGCGTGATCACCGGCAGCCGATGCCTCGGTCCGACCGGATACTTCGGGTAGAGCGGCGCAAGCCGGTCGGACACCAGGCCGGTCACGCGGCCGCCCGAGGCATCGAGTATGCGCGGGCCGAAGCTGTCGAGCAGGAAGGCGCCTGCCCCGAAAAAGTACACCGGAGGTGAATTGTCCCCTGTTGCGCCCGTCGCACTCGCATCGGCCGCCGCAGGCTTGCTGTGCGGCCCGACGCCGATTTTTTTCAGCAATCCGGAAATCATCGAGGAGGGGCGGGCATCAAGGGTGACACGGTGGCTGCGATGCTAACCCACAACGCCGCCGGCGCCCGGATTCGCGTGCGCCTGTGTGTGAAGGAATCGCTGATCAAGTCCAATTTCGAGGCTTGAAGGTTCAGCGTTCCCTCTGAGATGGGGGAGTTACGAGGGGGCGTAGCCCCCTTGTTCAGTGGCTCCTGAAGCAATACTCGTCCGCGGTCGGATTGCGGGCGGAGCGGCGGGCTCTCGCTGGCTCAGGCCACGCGAAGCCGCTTCACCGCTGCCTGGTCGAATTCGTAGCCCCATCCCGGACGCGTCGGCACGATTGCGCGGCCCTCGTCGTCCAGGTTGATTCCGTCGGCAAACAGCGGGTCGAACCAGGGCATGTATTCCAGCCAGATCGCGTTGGGGATCGCCGCGACCAGGGCGATGCTCATCTGGTGCAGGTGGTGCGGGGAGATCGGTATGTTGTAGCTCTCGGCAAGATGCGCCGCCTTGAGGAATTCGGTCGGGCCGCCCATGCGCTGCAGGTCGGGCATGAGGATATCCGCCGATTTCAGGCGCAGCATTTCGTGGATGTCGCGTGCGGTGTACACGCTCTCGCCTGCTGCGATCGGTGTGTCCAGCGCCGCAGCAACCGCCGCCTCGCCCGCATGGTCGGTGGCGTCCACCGGCTCCTCGAACCAGGCGAGATTGAATTCCTCGAGCATCCTGCCAAGGCGTATCGCTTCGGGCACCGTATAGAGCTGATGCGGATCGGCCATCAGCGCGATGTCCGGGCCGATCGCCTCGCGCACCGCGCGCACCCGTGCGACTGCATCGGGCAGGCTGCGCGGCAACCGGACCTTCATCGCGCGGTAGCCTGCCTTCACATGGTCCGCGGCCTGGCGCTGCAGTTCGTCGAGCGAGCGGCTCGCCCACAAGCCGCCGCTGTTGTAGACCGGCACCGCAGTCGCACAGGCGCCGATCAGGCGCGAGACATTCATGTTTGCCGCCTTGCCGCGCAGGTCCCAGAGCGCGCAATCCACCGCGGCGATGCCCATCGCGGTCACACCCGCGCTGCCGATGAAACCGGTATCGGACCAGGCGCGTTTGCTGAATGTCCCGCCGAGTTCCGGATCGAGACCGACGACCAGCGGCCCGAGGCTGTCGACCATCGCGCGGATCACGCCCGTCCTCTGTTCATTGAGCGTGCACACCCAGCCTTCGCCGACGAGACCCTGGTCGGTCTCCAGATAGGCGAGAACGCAGTCGGCCGAGCGCAGGGCATGGCCGATGACCGGGTTGAAAGGGATGTGCACGACTTCCGTGCGCAGTCGGGTGATCTTCATGGGCTCGCTTTCATTGCAACAGTGTTCATTCGGGCTTCATGCCCAGTGTCTTGACCAGCGCGCCGACCTGGGCGCGATCGGTGCGGAGGAGTTCCGCGAACTTGTCCGGGCCGAGATAGAGCATCTCCATGCCCACATTGTCGTAGTACTTCGCGCGGATG
>CANIEV010000334.1 GCA_947466535.1 Betaproteobacteria bacterium | reverse complement strand
CGAAGTTCCATTCCCAGGGTCGCCGCCGCGAGAAGCCCTGCTTCCCGTTCGAATGCGACTGCCTGTATCTCGAAACTCACATCCCGGGAAACTCCGGCTTCAGCCTGTTTCGACTCCTGGGCCATCCGGAACTTCATCAACGGAATGCCTGCCGGTGTGTACCGCAGGGTGTCCCGCTCGACTAGCCGTCCGCGAAGGACGACGAGGTTATCGCTCAAGCCGGTGCCATAGCCTTGTCAGGCGCTCGCTTCCACCTCGGGCGCCTTGGCGGCGTCGGGATTCATCATCGAGCGCGACTTCTCTTCCTTCATCATCGAGGAAGGCTGAACCCAGGCGCGTTCCATGCGGGTTACCAGGTAGCGCAGAACCGCATCGTTGAACTTGAATGCGTGGTCGAGTTCGTTCAGGGTTTCCTGATCGCACTCGATGTTCATCAGCACGTAGTGGGCCTTGTGGACCTTCTGGATCGAGTACGCAAGCTGGCGACGGCCCCAGTCTTCGAGGCGATGGATCGTCCCGGCTTTCGAGGTCACCATGCCGCGGTAACGCTCGACCATCTGCGGAACCTGCTCGCTCTGGTCCGGATGGACGATGAAAACGATTTCGTAATGTCGCATGACGCTCCTTGTGGTCTATGGCCGCCCGGTAGCGACTCCGGTGAGGCAAGGGGTGGGAAAAACAGAAGATCGGTCAGCCCGAAGGTGACCGGTCAAGAACCAAAAATTATACTCAAAATCCGTGGCTTGCGCAATCAGGAGCGTCTGCGCCGACCGATATCAGCCCGCGCGGCGGCGTACCGATTCGAAAAGACAGACTCCGCTCGCCACCGAGACGTTCAGACTTGCCACCGATCCCAGCATCGGGATGTGGACCAGTTCGTCGCAGGTCTCACGTGTCAGCCGCCGCATGCCCTCGCCTTCCGCGCCAAGCACCCAGGCAATCGACTCCGGGAGTTTCGCCTGATAAAGGGTCTTGTCAGCCCGCTCGTCAGCCCCGACGATCCAGATGCTGCGCTCCTTGAGTTCGTTCAGGGTGCGCGCTAGGTTGGTCACCATGTAATAGGGAATCGATTCGGCGGCACCGCTTGCCACCTTGGAGACTGTCGCATTGATGCCTGCCGCCCGGTCCTTGGGCGCGATCACCGCATGGGCACCCGCCGCGTCGGCCACCCGCAGCGCGGCACCAAGGTTGTGCGGATCCGTCACGCCGTCCAGAACAAGCAGTAGTGGCGGCACCTTCAGTCCGTCCAGCAGGTCCTCCAGCCCTTCCCGCTCACCGCTCTCCTCCACCATTGCCACCACGCCCTGATGCCGGCCACCGCCGTAGAAACCGTCAAGACGCTGCCTGCTGACGCGCATCAGCTTGGCGCCGGCCTTTTCCGCGGTGTTCACCAAATCCTTGGCGCGCCCGTCCTTCCGTTCCTCGTCGAGCAGTATTTCCTGGAGCGATGCGGGATCCGATCGCAGGCGCGCGAGGATCGCGTGAAAGCCAAAGATTGCGCGGGTGCCTTTCATGCGAGCACGAACTCCATGCGGCTGGTTTCAAGATCAACCCGGGCGATCTTGACTCTCACGCGGTCGGCAAGCCGGAAGCGCGAACGCCCCCGTTCGCCGCGCAGTTCATGCCGCTTGGGATCGAACTGAAAATAGTCCGCCCCGAGTTCGGAGACATGCACCATACCCTCGACGTAGTAGTCATCGAGCGTGACAAACAGGCCGAATCCCGCCACGCCTGTCACCGATCCTTCGAAGACTTCGCCTTCGCGATCCTTCATGTAATAGCACTTGAGCCAGGACTCGACATCGCGCGATGCATCGTCTGCCCGCCGCTCGGTATGCGAACAATGCACCCCGATGGCCTCCCAGCCTCCCGGATCGTACTTGTCGTGCGCCAGAACCGCCTTGATCGCACGGTGAACCAGAAGATCGGGGTAGCGGCGTATCGGCGAGGTGAAGTGAGCATAGGCGTCGTACGCAAGCCCGAAGTGGCCGAGGTTTTCCGGACTGTAGACGGCCTGTTGCATCGAGCGCAGCAGGACGGTCTGCAGCAGGGTTGCGTCCGGTCGCTTGCGGATCTTCTCCATCAGCCGACCGTAATCCTTCGCAGTAGGCTCATCGCCACCGCCGAGATCCATGCCGAACCCGGCGAGAAACTCACGCAGCGCCTCGAGTTTCTCCGGAGTCGGCCCCTCGTGCACGCGAAACAACGCCTTGTGCTTGTTCTTCTCCAGGAACTCGGACGCACAGACGTTCGCCGAAAGCATGCATTCCTCGATCAGGCGATGAGCGTCGTTACGCTCCACCCGCACGATACGTTCGAGGCGTCCCTTGGCATCGAATTCGAACTTGGTTTCGAGTGATTCGAATTCGATCGCACCGCGGCGTTCGCGTGCCTTGAGCAGCACCTTGAACAATGCGTGCAATTCCTGCAGGTTACCGAGCAGCGGGCCGAGCGATTTACCGGTCTTGCCGGAGGGATCGGAGAGAGCCTCGGCAACGGAGGTGTAGGTCAGCCGCGCGTGCGAGCGCATCACCGCCGCATAAAACCCGAATCGCTTGATCTCGCCGCTCGGCGAGATAGACATGTCGCAGGTCATGCAGAGACGGTCGACATCCGGGTTGATTGAGCAAAGGCCGTTGGACAGTTTCTCCGGCAGCATCGGGATGACCCGGCGCGGAAAGTACACCGATGTCCCCCGCTCTCGTGCGTCGACATCCAGCGCATCGCCCGGACGAACGTAGTGGCTGACATCCGCAATCGCCACCAGAAGCCGAAAGCCCTTTCCTTCTTTTTCGCAGTACACCGCATCATCGAAATCCCGGGCCGTTTCGCCGTCGATGGTCACAAGCGGCAGTCCGCGGATGTCGGTTCGCCCTTCCCACTCGCCCTTGCGGACGGTGGGTGAAAAGCGGTCCGCCTGCGCAAGCGCAGGCGCCGAAAACTCGAACGGCAAGGCATGCTTGCGAAGAGCGATTTCGATTTCGATGCCCGGATCGGTCGCGTTGCCAAGCACTTCGATCACGTTGCCCGCGGGCGGGCTGTAGGATTCCCGGGAATCCACCGCCGGCGGATCGATGATCTGAATCACCACCACCTGACCAACTTCGGCTCCCTTGACGTCACGACCTGCCACCACGATTTCGTGGGCAATCCGACGGTCGGAAGGTTTCACGAACAGATAGCCATGCTCGCTATGCAGTTTTCCGACGATCCGGCTCTGCACATGTTCGATGACTTCGACGATATCGCCTTCGCGCCGACCGCGGCGGTCAATTGTCCCTGCCCGT
>CANIEV010000333.1 GCA_947466535.1 Betaproteobacteria bacterium | reverse complement strand
GTGCACTATGTTGATAGCGGCTGCTGTTTTGAGGAGTTCTCCAGCGAGGTGTGACACCGATCCGTTACCGGCGGAGGCGAAGGTGAGCTTTCCAGGGTTCGCACGCGCGAAATCGACCAGATCGCGCACGGTGTGAATGGGCAGGGTGCTATGAACGACAAGCACGTTCGGATGTTGATGAAGCGGTGATACCGGGGCGAGATCCCTGACCGGATCGAAGCTGAGATTCTTGAACAAGGCCGGCGCGATTCCGTTGGTGCCGATCGTGCCAAACAGCAGCGTCGCACCGTCAGCGGGTGCTTTTGCGACGCTCTCGAGCGCGATATTCCCGCCGCCGCCGGGGCGGTTCTCGACGAGAAACTGCGCGTTCATCTGGTCGCCGAGTTGTTTCGCAACCCCGCGCGCGAGTACATCCGAGGAGCCGCCGGGGGCAAAGGGCACCACGAGTCGCACCGGTTTGTTCGGGTAGGTTTGAGCGAATGCCGCCGTCGTGAATGCGGCTGCCAGCAGAAGGGCAAGCGGAAACAGGACGCTGCCGGGCCGCCGCGAATTTGACGTGTGGCCGCCGGGGCTGTCCTGCTGGCTAGCCTTGTTGGCTTTTGGGGAGCGCATGGGATTTGCAGTTCACGAAATTGGGGATTTTGCCCAAGTTTCGGTGAGCATTACGGCAGGATATCCGACTAGCTGATATGCTTGTTCGGCATGGGAGTTGGCCGTCCGCATGCGCGGGCAGCGAGAAGATCAGTCCTGTTCATCGCGACCTGACCTGCCCGGAAATAATCCATCGACGGCAAGACCTTGGACCTGAAGCAACTTACCTACTTTGTCCGGATAGCCGAACTGGGCAGCATTTCCAAGGCGGCAGCGGCCTTGGCTGTCGCACAGCCGGCGCTCAGCAGGCAGCTTCGGGCCCTTGAGGTGGAACTCAAGGCAAATCTCTTTTTCCGGAATGGGCGTGGCGTGCTGCTGACTGACGCCGGCAGGCGATTCCTTGATCACGCCCGCGGTGTCCTGCAGGGGGTGGACTCGGCCCGATTGTCCGTGCGCACGGAGATGTCCGGCGAGGGGCGGGTCGTTGTAGGACTTCCACCCAGCGTCGGAAAGGTGTTGACCCTCGCTTTTGTGTCGCGTTTCGTGGCGCGGTTTCCCAAGGCCGCACTTGGGGTTGTTGACGGACTGTCGGGTGGACTTCTCGAACAACTGGTGTCGGGCAGGCTGGATGTCGCAGTGTTGCTGAACCCTGCCGCCTCGCAGCGTGTGACGATCGATCCCGTTACGACCGAAGACCTGTATCTGATCGGGTCAAAGCCGATCGGGCGTCGGGGCGCCCGCGTCCGCCTCGGAGACATCGTGTCGCTTCCACTGATCTTCCCGAGTGCGCCGCATCCGATCCGCTCGCTGGTCGAGTCGGAGGCCGCGCGACTTGGACTTCGGCTGAATATCGCGCTGGAAATCGACGTGGTCGGATCGATTGTAGATCTCGTTGCAGCGGGTTACGGCTACTCGATCGTGCCAAAGAACGTGATGCGGATTCCGGGGGACGCCAAGAGCATCGCATGGCATCGAATTGATGCCACGGGATTGACCACGACCTTGTGTATCGCAACCGCAACGCGGCAACCGCTCAGCTCGCTTGCCCGGGAGACTGCACTGATGCTTCGTGACGTGATGCGCGAGGTGCTTACATGAGAGGTGGGAGAGGTGACCCCAAACCGGAATTCCTGAGCGGTAGGCGGGCATACCTACATTAGAATAAGACGTTTTTTGGAGTGGTCATGATTCGCACACGTTTCGCTCCCAGTCCGACGGGATATCTGCATATCGGCGGCGCACGCACGGCCCTGTTTTCCTGGGCCTATGCGAGACGTCATGGCGGAACGTTTGTATTGCGAATCGAGGACACCGACCTGGAGCGTTCGACGCAAGCGTCGGTTGATGCGATTCTGGACGGGATGCGCTGGCTGGGTCTGGATTGGGACGAGGGTCCGTTTTTTCAGATGCACAGGCTGGATCGGTATCGCGAGGTCGCAGACCGACTCATCGCCAAGGGCGCCGCGTATTACTGTTACGCCACAAGGGATGAACTTGAGTCGATGCGCGAGCAGCAACGCCAGCGCGGCGAAAAGCCGCGCTACGACGGACGGTGGCGTCCCGAGCGCGCGGAGGCCCTGGGGCTTATGCCGCCTCCCGGCGCAAAGCCGGTGGTCCGGTTTCGCAACCCGGATTCAGGCATTGTCAGTTTCGAGGACATGGTCAAAAGCACGATTTCCGTTGCCAACGAAGAAATCGATGACCTGGTGATTCTGCGTGCGGACGGCGTCCCTACGTACAACTTCGGTGTCGTGATCGATGACCTGGACATGGAAATCACGCACGTCATTCGCGGCGATGACCATGTCAACAATACGCCCCGGCAAGTGAATATTTTCCGGGCGATTCTGGAAGGAACGGATCGCCGGATGCCGCATTTTGCACATGTTCCGATGATTCTCGGCTCGGATGGCGAGCGACTTTCAAAGCGGCATGGTGCGGTCAGCGTGATGCAATACCGTGACGACGGCTTCCTGCCTGCCGGCATGACCAATTATCTGGCGCGCCTCGGCTGGTCGCACGGTGACGATGAGGTTTTCACGCGCGAACAGTTTGTTGACTGGTTTGATCTTGAGCACGTCAGTCGATCACCAGCGCAGTTTGATCCGGCGAAACTGCGCTGGATCAATCAGCAGCATATGAAGACGAGCAGCGTCGAAAGTCTTGCCGGGCTGGTGCGAGGGCAGCTTGAGAGTTCGGGTATTGCGGGGCTTGCGTCGGATGTGCTGGACTCGGCCATTGCCTTGTTACGGGATCGCTCGGAGACTTTGCAAGATCTTGCCACAGGCGTGAAACTGTTCTCCGGCGACGTGCATCCGACAAGCGAATTGACGGACAAGCATCTTTCGGCGCCGGCAAGGACGGCGATGCTGGATCTCGCGAATACGCTTGCGTCAACCGACGGGTGGACTGCGGAAGTCATTGGAGCATCTATCAAGGCGGTACTTGGCCGTCATAAGCTGAAAATGCCCGAGCTCGCGATTCCCGTGCGCGTTGCGGTGTTTGGTCAGCCGCAGAGTCCAGATCTTGCGCAATCGTTGCACATTGCCGGCCGGACTCGCGTGTTGTCTCGCTTGAATATGTACGGCGGCAACGCGCCCGCCGCGAACTGATGGTGAAGGTTCAATCGGTTTGAAATCCCGGTCGCTCATTACGGGCAAGTTCAGGTGGCATCGTGCTGCCTGACCCGGCCGCGGCACCCCCGCCTGTCCTGTTGCCCATGGTTCGAGAAGACCTGAGGCTTTATACCGGTCCGCGGCATCGGGACGGCTCGCCAAGCTGGCGGATTCTGGACCCGGTTCGGAACC
>CANIEV010000332.1 GCA_947466535.1 Betaproteobacteria bacterium | reverse complement strand
TCACGCACAGGATGAATACAATGCCCACCCAGAGCATCCAGTATTCGTGGTGCGAGCTGACGAAGTTCTTGAGGAGCAGGAAGATGCCGGTGCCAATCACAGGACCGACGATCGTGCCGGTGCCGCCGAGGATCACCATGATGATCGCATCGCCCGAGAGGGCCCAGTGCAGGATGTCGCTCGACACGAACGCATTGAAAAAGGCATACAGCGATCCGCCCACGCCTGCGATTGCGCCTGCGATCACGAACGAGATCAGCTTGAAGCGCTGCACCGGGTAGCCGATCGCTCGCATCCGCGCCTCGTTCTCGCGGATCCCGATGAAGATAGAACCGAGCGGCGAGCGGATCAGCCGCTTGAGGAACCAGAACACGAGCAGGAAGCCCACCAGTACCACGTAATACTGCGTGGTGCGGTCATCCAGGCTCATGCCGAACAGGCTCGGACGGCGGAAACCCGAGAGTCCGTCGGTGCCGCCGGTGACGTCGCGCCATTTCACCGAGACCGAGAACAGCAGTTGCGAGAACGCCATCGTGAGCATCAGGAACGGGATGCCGCTCACCCGGATGCAGAAGAACCCGATGATCGCCGCGCCGATCGCCGACACCGCGATGCCCGCGAAGAAGCCCCACCAGCCGCTTACTCCGAGGTGCACGCCAAGCGTAACCACGGTGTATGCCGACAGGCCGAAGAACGCCGCATGGCCGAACGACAGCAACCCGGTGTAGCCGATCAGCAGGTCAAGGCTCATCGCGAAGATCGCGAACACCAGTACCTCCGCCGCAAGGCCCGTCACATAGCCCCCGGAGAGCGGAACAAGGGCCAGCACTGCGGCGAGCGCAAGATACAACAGGGCGGAACGCAGATTTGCCGACATGGTCAGGCCTTCCCTACGCCGAACAAGCCGTTCGGGCGCGTCAGCAGCACCACGACCATCAGCAGATAGATGATGAACATCGCGTACGCGGGAAAGTAGGCCTTGCCGAAGGTGTCCACCAGCCCCACGAATATGCTCGACACGAAGGCGCCGCGCAGGCTTCCCATGCCGCCGATGACCACAACGATGAACGCGGGGATCAGGATCTCGATGTCCATCCCGGGATAAAGCCCGAGCACCGGGCCCGCGGCGGCGCCGCCGATCGCGGCCAGCCCCACGCCGAGCGCGAAGATGGACGCAAACAGAAGCGGCACGTTGATGCCAAGGCCTGCCGCCGTGTTTGCATCATCGACGCCTGCACGCACCATCGCCCCCACCCGGCTGCGTTCAAGGAACAGCCACAGCAGGAGCGCCACGATCCCGCCGAACAGGATCAGGAAGATGCGGTACTTGGGCATGATCACGCCCGCCACCTCGATCGCGCCTTCGAGGATGGGCGGCACGCCGAGGTTGCGGATGTCCGGCCCCCACACCCAGCGCACCGCGTCGACGAAGACGAAGGTAAAGCCGAAGGTGAGCAGCACCTGGTCGAGGTGGCCGCGGTTGTAGAGGTAACGCAGGAACACGCGTTCCATGATGATCCCGATGATCACCGCCGGGATCCAGGAGAACGCAAGCGCCGCCCAGAAGCTTCCGGTCCAGGTCATGATCGCGAGGCCGAAAAAGGCCCCAAGCATGAAGAACGAGCCGTGGGCGATGTTCACCACGTTCATCAGACCGAAAATCAGCGACAGGCCGGCCGACATCAGGAAAAGCAGCATCCCGAAGACAAGACCGTTGATGAGTTGTGTGGCGAAGATTTGCATGATGGCGATTCAGGGCAGGCGCATGTTAAATCAACAGGGGAGGAAAAGGCCGGCAGATTTCGCCGCTCTTTTCCGCCCCCGACCTGCGGGCAGCGCTTTTCCTAGCTGCGGGTGTTGGGTTCCCGGACTTCCGGAATCGTACTGATGATCTTGTTGGTGATCCGCCCGTCCAGTTCCGCGACTTCGCGGATGTAGATGTTGTGGATCGAATTCTGCGTCACCGGATTGAAGCTGAACGGTCCGCGCGGCGCATTGAACTTCACCGCGAGCATCGCGGCGCGCAGTTTGTCCTTGTCCTGGGTGTTGCCGTCCACGCGCTGGATCGCTTCGTGGAAGCAGCGCGCGGCAACATAGCCGTACTCCGAGTACACGCTCGGGAATTCCTTGTGCTTCGCGCGGTAGTCGGCAACGAACTTCTTGTTCTCCGCGTTATCAAGGGCATCCGAGTAGTGCAGCGAACTCAGGATGCCTAGCGCATCGCGTCCCTGCGAAGGCAGCACGTCGCTCTCCACCATGAAGCCGGAAGCCGTGCACTTGATCTTGCCCTTGAGCCCGAATTCTGCGTACTGCTTGACAAAGCGCACCGCGTCCGTGCCGGCGTAGAAGTGATACGTGCCGGGCGGGTTGATCGAGCGGATGTCCGCGAGGTAGGCGCTGAAATCACCGGTGCCCAGCGGCGGGTAGATTTCCTTGATGACCTTGCCACCCTTCTTGGTGAAGCCGACCTTGAATTCGTTCAGCGTGTCGCGGCCGCCGGCGAAGTCCGAGCCGCTGAGCACGGCTTCCTTGGCGACGTTGTCGTAATACCACTCACCCATCGCGTGGTGCGGCTGGAAGCCCGAGATCGAGCAACGGAAAAAGTACGGGATGCCGGTGTAGGAGAACGCGGTGGCGCCCGCGCCGGAACACAGGAAGAACGCCCTGCTCTGACGGAAGTACTCGACCGCAGCGCCCAGCACGTTGCTCGCCTGGATGCCGGTGATCACGTCGCACTTGTCGCTCTCGACCATCTTCTTCAGCTTCTGCAGGCCGACCTGCGGGTTGATCTCGTCATCCTCCCGGACGATCTCGATCTTGCGCCCGGCGATGCTGCCGCCGATCTGATCGAAGTACATCTGCATGCCCTGAAGGTTCGCATTTGCGAGCGCGGCGAACACCTTGGAGAACGAATTCAGTACACCTATGCGCAGCGGTGCGCGCGACTGCGCCAGGACCGCGGGCGCGCGACCGAGCGCAACGGTTGTGCCTAGCGCGGCGGCTCCGCCGAGAAAACGACGGCGCGTGGTCGCGGAGCGCGGGGATGCCGGAGTGCGGCGGGCGTGGGTCATGTACTCCTCCTTTGATGTTTGCCGCCGCTGGGCCTCTTTTCGGGCCAATCCGCGTCGGGGATTTGATCCTACACGTAACAGTGTCAGGAGCGGCATTTTATGGAGGGGAACAAATACGCTGCAAGCACTATCGTCGAACAGCAGTTATTCCGGAAGGCAGGAGAAATCTCCGAAGCTGCTAGGATTGTCATCGTCACCGATACGAAATCACTCCAATGCACCCTTCAACTCTCCCCAAAGCCGTCCTCGAGCGCATGACCGCGCGCCGCGGCCGCCCCTACGCCTTCAATGCGATCGACCCGACGCGCACCGCGCTGGTGGTCATCGACATGCAGAACGCC
>CANIEV010000331.1 GCA_947466535.1 Betaproteobacteria bacterium | reverse complement strand
TCATGCTATCGACTTACTCATGGATGACGAAATTTCGGGGGAATCCCAGTCGGTACAAGTCAATTTGCTCGTCAAGCACTTTCGGTTGATCCTCATCAAACGGCCGGTGGTCCCATTGGGTAATCTGCTCCTAACCCATTACAGCAGCAACAGGAGTGTTCATGAGTCACCCGCAAATCAATATGAGCCTGACTGGGATTGGCACAGCACTTGCCGGGAGAAGACTTGAACTTCGCAATGAAATTCGCGCAAAGCTCGACGAAGTTCAGAGCGAGGCTATTCGGTTTGAGTCACCCAATGCTATCGATGGCGGCGACGCAGCTGCCATTGCAGCGTCCGAGGTATTGCACATCGCGGAGGCTGGTCGCCACGCGGCGGAGTTGCAGGAAATTGATTGCGCGCTAAGTCGGATTGAATCTGGTACGTATGGCACATGCGTCGACTGCGGCTTGAAAATAGCAATTAAACGCTTACGTATTACTCCATCGGCGAGCCGTTGCGCCTCTTGTCAGAAGGCGTCAGAAGCGAAGTAGTGGTCCAATCCTCACAATTCCGGAGAAAATACCTTGAAACCCTCGCATTCCGTAGTATGGCTGGATCATCTTGGCGCCGTTCTAATTAGCCTCAACGGAGAGGAGCATAGTATCCAAAAGATAAAGAGCGGCAGCACTGAATCACACTTACATCATCGACGCGGCGCCGTCGGGAGCGGTCATGCGGCTTCAGACACTCATTTCTTTGGTGCTGTCACGGCTGCTCTGAATAGCGTTCCTGAAATATTGGTCGCAGGCCCTGGCAGCGCAAAGCTCGAATTGATCAAATACATTCATAAGCATCATCACGATCTTGTGGATCGGGTGATCGGCATCGAAACCATGGACCACCCCACCGAAGGTCAGCTTCTGAAATTTGCCCGAGAATATTTCATTGCAGCTGATCGCATGTTGCCAGGTACTGGCATCCCGATGCCACCGAAATAAAATAATTAGCGACTACCTCACAAAGCGCCACAAATCGTGCGCTGCCCGTCGGAAAGCAATTGGTAAGGCTAGCGAAACCTCATGCGAATTTATCGACGAAGGCATGGCCCAATTAGCTTCTACTCGGACCGCCTATCGCACGTCGCAGTAACGAAAAAGGGCTTGCAATCTGCAAGCCCTTTGAAAAACTGGCGCGCCCGGCAGGATTCGAACCTGCTACCCCTTGGTTCGTAGCCAAGTACTCTATCCAGATGAGCTACGGGCGCCAACTTGATGCCGGAAGTATAACAAAGCTAACCGGAATCATCAGACGACAGAATAAAAAAAGCCTAACCCAGTTACCTGGCGGAGAGAGAGGGATTCGAACCCTCGATACGGGTTTAGCCCGTATAACGCCTTAGCAGGGCGCCCCCTTCGGCCTCTCGGGCATCTCTCCTGACTACCATCAATGAATCAAATCCCCGCCTAAACGAAGAACTGATCATCGCAACTATATCATGCCGGTTGATCAAGTTCGAATGCACGATGAAGTGCTCTCACCGCCAACTCCATGTATTTCTCGTCCACGACTACAGCAATTTTAATTTCTGATGTCGAAATCATTTTAATGTTTATGCCCTCCTCCGCGAGAGCTCTAAACATTTTCGATGCAATACCCGCGTGAGTCCGCATACCTACTCCGACAATAGAGACCTTGCAGACACGATTGTCTCCACGAATATCCGTGGCAGAGATATGCGTTTTGACTTGTTTGTTCAGCAGATCCATCGCGGCTTGGTATTCGTTCCGATGAACGGTGAACGAAAAGTCCGTCATGCCGTCAACGCTGGCGTTCTGGATAATCATGTCCACATCGATGTTTGCATCACCGATCGGCCCAAGTATTGCATATGCAATTCCAGGACGGTCCGGAACTCCCATTACCGTGATCTTCGCCTCATCACGATTAAACGCAATTCCAGAAATTATCGGCTGTTCCATCTTTGATTCTTCCTCTAACGTAATCAGCGTACCGGGTCCCTCCTGCCCCTCAAATGAGGAGAGCACGCGCAGTTTGACTTTGTACTTGCCAGCGAATTCCACCGAGCGGATCTGAAGTACTTTCGACCCGAGGCTGGCCATCTCAAGCATTTCCTCGAATGTGATGGAATCAAGGCGGCGCGCCTCAGGAACAACTCGAGGGTCAGTGGTATAGACACCGTCTACGTCCGTGTATATCTGACACTCATCTGCCTTCAACGCAGCAGCAATCGCCACCGCTGAGGTATCTGAGCCGCCTCTACCGAGAGTAGTGATATTTCCCTTCGAATCGGTCCCTTGAAAACCGGCAACGACAACCACAACGCCAGCGTCAAGGTCCGCACGCACGCGGTCCTCATCAATTTTGAGAATTCGCGCCTTGGTAAATGAATCGTCCGTGAGAATGCGTACCTGCGCGCCTGTGTAGCTTCTCGCATCGACACCAATTTCCTTCAGCGCCATCGCTAAGAGCCCGATCGTTACTTGCTCGCCCGTAGACGCTACAACGTCAAGCTCTCGAGGGTCGGGAGTCTCTTGCACTTCTTTCGCCAGACCGATAAGACGGTTCGTATCTCCGCTCATTGCCGAAACTACGACAACAAGTTGATGCCCCTCCGACTTCCACCTGGCGACGCGACGGGCTACTGATTTGATCCGCTCCGTCGTACCTACAGACGTCCCACCGTATTTTTGGACGATTAATGCCATTAAACCCCCAAGAAAGCCTTGAATTTTATCGTAAATTTACTGACTTACCTGCTTCAATCACCTGCTTCGATGGTGAGTTCCGCGCGCGCCCCCGCTTGCCCTACCTCGCAATCCCGGCAGGCACGGTCCATGCTGAAGTACTTCCCGAGCTTGGTAAATGTGCATGGAGAGATGACATGAAGCTATTCGATCTCGTAATGAATCCTCGCGAGATTCGCAGGCGATTGGGAATGAATCAAGAGGAGTTTTGGACCCGAATCGGAGTAACCCAAAGCGGGGGATCGCGATACGAGAGCGGGCGTAGCATGCCGAAACCCGTAAAAGAACTCCTTAGACTGGTTCACATCGAACGCGTAGACCTGTCGAAGGTACGTAAGGAAGACTTTGACGTTATTGAACATCTCAGGAATAGCCAACCCGATTTGTATCAGAGTCTACGACGTGCAATTCGGTCGAAACGTCGTAAAGATGACGAATCAAGACATTAGCATCGAAATACGTCAGTTGAAATGAAATAGCGAGGTGTGGCGAAGGGTTGACACGTTTGGTTGCTCACAAGGAGCCACATCCGCCTTTTCAGGCGATCCACCTTGCCCGTTTGGCAGGTTGGCTTGGGTGTCGACCCAACTCTTGATGATTCAATTAACTGTCTAAGGATAAAAACGTTTGCCCTTGAATTTGGTTGACGTTATTTGACGTGAAAAACAGAGATCCAATCAAGCACC
>CANIEV010000330.1 GCA_947466535.1 Betaproteobacteria bacterium | reverse complement strand
TGATCGATCCCCCCGGCGCTCCTAGACTTCGCGCTCGCTGCCCCGGCGGGCAACTGGAGGTATCCCATGCAGAACAACGATATGCGCCTGTACGTCGACGACCGTCCCGATGACGGCGTGTTCCGCGTCCATCCGGCGCTGTTTGCAAGCGAGGAACTGTTCGAGCTCGAACAGAAATTCGTGTTCGGCCGCACCTGGAATTTTCTTGCGATCGATTCGCAGCTGCCCAAGCCGAACGATTTTCTCTCCACCTGGATCGGCAAGACGCCGGTGCTGGTGACGCGTGATGCAAAGAACAAGGTCAACGCGTTCCTGAATGCCTGCCGCCACAAGGGCGCATCCGTCACGCGCACCGAAAAGGGCAACAGCCGCTACCACGTGTGCCCGTATCACGGCTGGGCCTACGACGCGACCGGAAAGAACGTTGACATCAAGGACCGCAAGGCCGGCTGCTACAGCGAGAATTTCGAGAAGGACAGCCACGACCTGGTGCCGCTCGCGAAGGTGGAGAGTTACAAGGGCCTGATCTTCGGCAGCCTGTCACCGGATGTGCCGCCGCTTGAGGAGTTCCTCGGCGAATTCCGCTTTTTCCTCGACCTCGCGTTGGAGCAAGGTCCGAACGGCATGGAGTTCGTGCCAGGTCGCGCCCTCTATACCTATGACGCGAACTGGAAGCTGCAGATGGACAACGGTCTGGACATGTATCACCTCACCTCCACCCACACCAGTTTCATGGACGTGCAGGAAAAGCGCCGCGCCGGCATGGGCAACCAGGACGCGCAGCAGTTCGACTGGCAGAAGCGCTTCTCGCAGGAAGGCGGGATGTTCCAGTTCAAGCACGGCCATTCGGCGATCTGGCTAAACCAGGCGGAAGTGAGCAAGCGCCCGGTGTATCCCTCGATCGGCGAGATCCGCGCTCGCGTGGGCGACCTGCGCGCCGACTGGATGCTCAAGATGCGCAACACGGTGGTGTTCCCGAACATGCAGATCGCGGATGCCACGTCGCTTCTGCTGCGCACCTTCCGACCGCTCGCGGTGAACCGCACCGAGATGCGCGTGTACTGCCTCGCGCCGATCGGTGAGCCGCTGGCGCAGCGCGCGCACCGGCTGCGCCAGTTCGAGGACTTCTTCAACCCCGCGGGCTTTGCCACGCCGGATGACACGGTGACCTACGAGGACTGCCAGCGCGGGCTCGGGTCGCCCGCGTTCCCGCTGCTGCAGGGTTATTCGCGCGGCATGACCTCCACCGTGCCGGGCGGCAATCACGTCTCTGACGGTTTCGGCATCAAGCCGGTGGCAAGCCTGATCGGCCCGTTCGATGTGCAGGCGGAGACCGTGTTTCATCCCGGCTACCGCGAGTGGGCGCGGCTGATGCAGACCGGCGTCGAGGGCCGCAAACCTTACGTGGAGCAAAAATGAGCATGCGTGCTGCAGGTGCTGAAGCGCTCGGACTGATCTATGAGGAGGCGGATTCGCTCGACGAGCGCCGCTGGGACGACTGGCTGGCGCTGTTCCTGCCGGACTGCGAATACTGGATGCCGATGTGGGAGACGGAAGAGGCGCTCAACACCGACCCGCAACGCCAGCTCTCGCATATCTACTACGCCTCACGGGCCGGGCTGGAGGACCGCATCGTGCGCATCCGTTCCGGCCGCTCGCCCGCCTCCAGTCCGATCGCGCGCACCACGCACATGATCGGCCGCACACTCGAAGCCGACGCCGCGGGCGGCGGGCTTGAGGTGCGCACCAGCTGGTCCTGCCATGTGTTCTTTCCGGTGGTGAGCCGCGACCACACCTTCCACGGTCGCTCGCGTTATGTGCTTGCCCGCCGCGATGGTGCGCTGAAGATCGAGAAGAAGAAGATCGAGCTGATGAACGATTACATCCCGTCGATGCTCGACGTGTACTGCGTATAAAACAATGGCCGGCGTTAGAGCCGGGCGCCATCGCAACGGAGGGGGTCCGAAACAATGAGCAAACGCACCGTATTCATCTGCCGCGACTTCATGCTGGACTACGTGCTCGACGGGCTGTCGGCGAAGCTCGAGCAAGCGGGCATCGAGGTCATTCGCGGGGAGGCACCCAAGCCGGGCGTGAAACTCAAGTACTCCCCCGATGCGCTTGCGCGCGCGGAAGTGGCGATGTTCTCCAGCCGCTCGATCTGCACCCGCGAGATGATGATGAATGCCCCAAAGCTGCGCGGCATCGTCAACCCGACGATAGGCCTGGAGACGGTGGACACCGATGCGGCGAGCGAGCTCGGCATCATCGTCGGCCACGGCGCGACGCCCGAGAACTTCAACAGCATGGCGGAAGTGACCGTGATGCTGATCCTGATGATGATGTATCAGCCGAAGCAGGCGGAAGCGGTGATGCAGGGCAGGCGCGAACGCCCGAACCCGCGGCCGGAAGAGGCCTGGGCGCGGATGATGATGAAGCGCACGATCGGCCTGGTGGGCCTTGGCCGGATCGCGCGCGGCGTGGTCGAGCGCCTTGCCGGCTGGCAGCTGCGGATCCTCGCGCATGACCCGTTCGTCAAGCCGGAGAACGTGCCCGCGGGCGTGACCATGGTGGACCTCGACACGGTGATGAAGGAGTCCGACGTGGTGAGCGTGCTGGTGGCGGTGACGCCGGACAACGTCGGCATGATCGGCGCGCGCGAATTCGCGCTGATGAAGCCCGACGCCTACCTCGTCAACACCTCTCGCGGCGCGGCGATCAACGAGCGCGCGATGTACGAGGCATTGCGCGACAGGCGCATCGCCGGCGCGGCGCTGGATACTTTTGAAGTCGAGCCGCTGCCCGCGGACAGCCCGCTGCGCATGCTCGACAATGTGATCCTCACACCGCACGTGGTGGGCCACACCAAGGACGTGTACGCGTCCTTCATCCCGGCGGGCTTCGAGAGCATCACCCGCATCCTCAAGGGCGAGCTGCCGGTGCATTGCAAGAATCCGGATATCGCGCCCAAGTGGCGCGCGCGGCTGCCGTCGCTTGGCACCGGCAACGCGATCTGAAGACCGCGAATCGAAGCCCCGGCGAAGCGCTCGTAGGCAAGCCTTTAAATTGCGAACTTTGTAATTTTCAGAGCAAGCAACGGTGCGTGAAATAAGTCAAATAGATTGCTAAATTTGGCAATTACCGACGAAGGAAGACACGCGATGGGTAAAGACGAAACCCCCGAGCTGCAACTGCGGGCGACCGCCACCGGGCTCACCTGGCCCGCGATGCCGGTGTTCGAGAGCAAGGAGGCCGAGCGTGCGCACTACAAGGTGCGGCTGGCTGCGTCCTACCGCATCCTCGCGCACTACAATCTGGATTACGGCGTGGGCGGGCACATTACCTACCGCGACCCGATCCTCACCGACCACTTCTGGGTGAACCCGCTCGGTATCCACTTCAGCCGGATACGCACCTCCGACCTGGTGCTGGTGAGCCACGAAGGCAAGATCGTCGAGGGCAAGCACCCGATCAATTCCGC
>CANIEV010000329.1 GCA_947466535.1 Betaproteobacteria bacterium | reverse complement strand
ACGAGTATCTGCAGGTTCTGGTCCAGGGTCTGCATTCCGACTTGCGCCCCCGTCTGGATGGCGGAGTACATCTGCGCGATCTTGTTCTCGCGGATGAGGTTGCGGATCGCGGGCGTGCCCACCATGATCTCGTGCGCCGCCACCCGGCCGGTGCCGTCCTTGGTCTTGCAAAGCGTCTGAGAAATGATCGCCTTGATCGACTCCGAGATCATCGCGCGGATCATGTCCTTCTCCGCCGCCGGGAACACGTCAACGATACGGTCGATCGTCTTTGCGGCCGAGCTCGTGTGCAGCGTGCCGAACACAAGGTGGCCGGTTTCCGCGCCGGAGAGCGCAAGACGGATGGTCTCCAGATCGCGCATCTCACCGACCAGGATCACGTCCGGGTCTTCCCGCAGCGCCGAGCGAAGGGCGTTGTTGAAGGACAGGGTGTGCGGTCCGACCTCGCGCTGGTTGATCAGGCATTTCTTGGATTCGTGCACGAACTCGATCGGGTCCTCGATCGTGAGGATGTGGCCGTACTCTTCCTCGTTCTTGTGGTTCACCATCGCGGCGAGCGTGGTCGATTTGCCCGATCCGGTCGGTCCGGTCACCAGCACCACGCCGCGCGGCTGGTCGGCGAGTTCCTTGAAGATCTTCGGGGCCTTCAGGTCCTCAAGCGACAGGATCTTCGACGGAATCGTCCGCATGACCGCGGCGGCGCCGCGCTGCTGCACAAAGGCGTTGACGCGGAATCGGGCCAGACCCGGAATCGCGAACGAGAAGTCGCACTCGAGGTTCTCCTCGTACATCTTGCGCTGACCGTCGTTCATGATGTCGTAGATCATGCCGTGGACATCCTTGTGGTCCATCGGCGGCAGATTGATCCGTCGCACGTCGCCGTGCACCCGGATCATCGGCGGCAATCCGGCCGACAAGTGCAGGTCGGAGGCCTTGT
Organism: Betaproteobacteria bacterium; assembly: GCA_947466535.1. GTDB lineage: Bacteria > Pseudomonadota > Gammaproteobacteria > Burkholderiales > SG8-39 > CAMBSA01. Next base: position 2,636 of record CANIEV010000329.1, on the reverse strand, counting down.
TCTTGACCACGAATGCGAGAAGTTCGGAGATGTCCATGGAATATAATCCGTTCGAAGTCTTGAGCGCCCCAGGAATTCACGCGATTCAGCCGGGCGGCCGTCGTGGCGATTCTCGCCGGACGTCAATCTAAGCTCTTGTTGTTACTTGAGGATTATGGTCCCAAGCGCGCGCGCTCTGCAAGCCAACTTGCTCACGGTTCACGAACGCATCGGGCGCGCCTGCGCACGCGCCGGACGTCGCCCGGAATCGGTGCTGCTGCTCGCGGTCTCCAAGACGTTCCCGGCCGACGCGGTTCGTGCGGCCGCCGGCGCCGGCCAACATCATTTCGGTGAAAACTACATCCCGGAAGGCAGCGACAAGGCGTTCGAGCTGAACAATCCAGCCCTGATCTGGCACTTTATCGGCCCTATCCAGAGCAACAAGACCCACCCGATCGCCCAATACTTTCAATGGGTTCACACCATCGAACGGGAAAAGATCGCCCGCCGCCTGTCGGAACAACGGGATCCCGGTCAGCCGCCGCTGCAGGTGTGCCTGCAGGTCAACGTGAGCGGCGAAGGTTCCAAGAGCGGCGTGGCACCGGAAGATCTATTCGCGCTCGCCGACGAGGTGGCCGCCCTGCCGCGCCTGCGGCTTCGCGGCCTGATGGCGATTCCCGAGCCGACGCACGACGAGTCACTCCAGCGCGCGCGCTTCGCGCAATTGCGCGGGCTGCTGGAATCGCTCAGGCAGCGCGGCCACGACATGGATACCCTGTCGATGGGCATGTCTGCGGACCTGGAAGCGGCCGTCATGGAAGGCGCAACCATCGTGCGGATCGGCACCGCGATATTCGGAGAAAGAATCTAGTTCATGAAAGTCATCTTCATCGGCGGCGGCAACATGGCGCAGGCCATCATCGGCGGTCTGTTGCGTAAAGGCTTCGACCGCACGGGTATCACGGTGGTGGAGCCGTATGCCAACACCCGTACCCGGGTGGGTGAGCAGTTCCAGGTGCGGGCCGTCGCAACGAGCGACGAGGCGCCGCGCCTGGCCGATCTCGTCGTGATGGCGGTCAAGCCTCAGCAGATGCGCGAGGCGGCACAGGCGCTCGCGCCGCGCCTGACCGGCGAGCTGGTGCTGTCGATTGCCGCAGGCACACGGCTGGTTGACCTCGGCCGGTGGCTCGGCGGCCACGAGTTGCTTGCGCGCTGCATGCCGAACACCCCGGCGCTCATCGGCGAAGGCGTGACCGGGCTCTACGTAAGCCCCAAGGTCACCGTCGACAAACGACGCTTGGCGGTCCAGATTCTCGAAGCCGTGGGCGAAGTCGTCGAAGTGGCGGAAGAATCCTTGCTCGACCCGGTCACCGCAATCTCCGGCAGCGGCCCCGCCTACGTGTTCTACTTCCTTGAAGCAATGCAGCAGGCCGCCACCGAACTCGGGCTCACGCCCGAGCAGGCGCGCGTGCTTTCGATCAAGACCTTCACCGGCGCTGCCAGGCTCGCGGCGAATTCGACGGAAGACGCGGCTACGCTACGGGCGAAAGTGACCTCCAAGGGAGGAACCACCGAGCGCGCGCTGGCACAGATGGCCGATGACAAGGTGAAGGATGCGATCGTGCGTGCGCTCAAGGCGGCGAATGCACGGGCGATCGAGATGGGGGAGCAGTTGGGGAAGGACTAGCGACGCAGCGGTTTTGAATCTGCACCAACCCGCCCCGGGAGACGCACAGCTGCAAGGTGAGTCTGCCCGGAGATCACCCCTGCGCCTCCGAGGGGCAACACAAGAATTGCGAGCCAACCATGTTTGCGCAAATCGGCCAGCTGATCATCGAATTCGTTGCGAATTTTTTCGTGTTCGCGCTGTTGTTGCGGTTCTATATGCAGCTGTTCCGCGCACCGTTCCGCAATCCGGTGGGCCAGTTCATCGCCGCAGTATCAAACTGGATGGTCTTGCCGGCGCGGCGGGTGATCCCCGGGCTCTTCGGCACCGACCTCGCGACGCTGGTACTCGCCTGGGTGATCCAGGTTCTCTCGATGCTGTTGATCGGCGCGCTGCTCGGCGCGGTGAATATCACGGGTGCGATGGCGCTGGTCCTGCCGATGGCTGCGATCGAACTGCTGCGGCATTCGCTTCGCATGCTGATCGTGGTGGTGATCGTGCAAATGGTGGTGTCCTGGATGAATTCCTACACGCCGCTGTCGCCGGTTTTCGACGCGCTCACCCGGCCGTTCTACAACCTGTTCCGGCGATTCATCCCGCCGATCGGTTCGGTCGATCTCTCGCCGCTGTTCGTGGTGCTGCTCGCACAGATCGGCCTGCTGCTGGTTGGCGGTCTGAGCGCCATGATCGTGCGGCTGTAGCCTGCGGGACAGGCATCCTGGACTGGTACCGACGCGACGGCGAAGACTGGCTGATCGCGGTTCACGCGCAACCGGGCGCGAAGTGCAGCGAAGTCGCCGGCCTGCACGGCGATGCACTCAAGGTGCGTATCGCCGCGCCGCCGGTGGACGGCAAGGCGAACGCGGCGATCATCGCCTTTCTGGCGGGGCGACTCGGCGTTTCGAAGAGAGCAATAAGCCTGGAGCGGGGTGACAGTTCGCGAAAGAAGCTTTTCCGGGTGCGCGGGGCGGCGCACGATCCGGCCAGCCTT
>CANIEV010000328.1 GCA_947466535.1 Betaproteobacteria bacterium | reverse complement strand
TGGTGAGCACTTTGATTAGCGCACCACCCTTGAGCTTCGGCGGAAAATCGGTGAGCAGGCATTTCGGATGAACCGATGCGGCTTTGAGTAGGCAGGTGTTTTAACAACGTCGCACGGTCGCACACAAGCAATGCACTGCGCATGGTGAGGCTCCCATTTTTTCTAGATACGCTGGCCAGTTTCCCAGGGAACATCGGCCCGTTCGAAATGCCCCCACCGTGCGAGCTCCACGATAGCAGAGATCGGGAAGGTGGCCCCACTCCGCTGCAGAGAAAGATCAACCCGCGTGGCAATGGCCGCTGGCACCGCCGTGCTGCCGGGCGGCGTGCGGATGTCGAGCACGCGCGCCTCGCGCTCGCCCGGGCACCATTGCAGAGTGACGGTTGCCTCAGCCGCCAGCCCCGCCTGCACGATGAATTTCGCGAGGCGCCGCGCGTGTAGCCCCCCGGCACGATCAGCCTTGTAGAAATCCTTGCCCGACCACGCACCACCGCCGATCGGCACCCGCGGGCCGTAGGCGTCGACCAAGCGTTTCAATGAAGCATTCAAACGTAATCGCCAACGTTTCCCCGCCGACTTTGCCTTTCAACTGATTGCCGCGGAGTTTGCTAACTTGAGATCACAATTTGTGACTTCAAGTCAGCAACCAGATGATTTACCACGAGAAAAGTTGAACTGGTCGCAATTTGCGACCAGTTCCAGCCATCATCGCGGCGCAGTTTATCGCCCATGGGCTTTTACGGAGCACGGGACGTTGATGGCGGCCAACATCCTGCGTAGCGAGCAGGCGGTGCAGATGAGCGTTTTCGTGATTCGCGCTTTCGTGCGCATGCGCGAGCAGCTTTCAGCTAATGAAGCAATACTTAGACGGCTCGCGGAGATTGACAAGACTCTGCTCCAGCACGACGCTTCCCTGCGTGACATCTACCGCAAGCTGCTGCCTCTGCTCCAGCCGCTGCCTGCGCCTCCGAAGCGGCGGATTGGTTTCATTACCGGCGAAGAATAATCGCCGTCTCACGCTCTCCCGCTCTAACGCCCTCTCGCCTCTCGGCAAGGCCCGCCTCTCGTCTCTCGCCCGGCGCCTCTCGGCAAGGCCCCCTCCCGCGCTCACGGCTTCATAAATGACGAACGACGAAATCCTTAGAGCACTGTAACGTGGACCACTGCGCAGCGCTCCTCTCGTTCATCCATCGCCAGCGCGGGTTGCCATACTGTAACGTATACGATACAATTATTCATGATTGATGTTCGCCGGTACCGTCAGGCCGACGGTTTCGAACCTCTGACAGATTGGTTAAAGCGTCTGCCCGACCGCCAGGCGAAAGCGCGGTTGCTTGCACGCATCGATCGTCTGGAAACCGGTAATTTCGGTGATTGCAAATTTCTGCGGGGCGGCGTTTCTGAATTGCGAATTGATCAGAGCCTGTTTCATCAATATCCGCGTGTGCGACGGAGGTCATTTCCGCCCAGTTCTAGAAGAACGACTGCAGCAATATGTCGATATTGCAAAGAAGGCCGACACCGAAATGGGCGGAAATGGCCCCGTCCCGAAGGGTTGCCGCCAGAAAAGCCGATTACAGCGTTGCTCGTCTTGGCAATAGAGTGACTATTGCCTTCACCGGGCGCCTTGTCCTCGACATTTCTGGCGACAACGCATCACGTGGATATTGATGAAACAGGCTCCAGGCCCCGGGATACCGCGTCTACTTCGGTCGCAGCGGAACACGCCTGGTAATCCTGCTATGTGCTGGAGACAAGAGGCGGCAGGCCGCAGATATCGAACGAGCCGTTGAATTCTGGAACGACTACAAGTCAAGGAGCAAAAGCGATGAAAAGTAAAAAAGCATCCGTGTCCCATCGCGAGCGACTCATCGAAGAGTTGAAGCGCGACCCCGCGCTCGCCGCGGATTACCTGAACGTTGCCGCCGAAGGTGGCGACGCTCAGTCTTATCTGCTTGCATTACGAACAGTGGCTGAGGCACAGGGCATGACCAAGGTTGCCAAAGCAGCAGGCGTGCCGCGCGAGAGCATCTATCGCGCCCTTTCGCCAAAAGGCAATCCCAGGCTGTCCACGCTCACCGCCGTACTAAAAGCTGCCGGTCTCAGGATGACCGTAGCCACGAATGCACGCCGGTAACGACATGGCACTGACCCGAGACTTTAAGGAAACGATTCTGGCGCGCGCGCGACGCGATGCGCGCTTTAGCGAGACGCTCTTCACCGAGTCGATCAATGCGTATCTCGCGGGCGACACCGCGGAGGGCAAAGCCATTCTGCGCGACCTGGTGAACGCAACTGTCGGCTTCGAGAGACTTGCCGCGGCGATCAAGAAGCCGAGCAAGAGCCTGCACCGTATGCTCGCCCCGCGCGGCAATCCGAGCACGGAGAATTTTTTCGGGATAGTGAGCGCACCGCAGAAAAAAACACACCTGAAGCTTCGCGTGACCGCAAAAGCAGCGTGAGAACGTGAAATTATCGGGAGAGGCTCTCTGCCTTTCCTTTCACGCCCTCACGCCCACACGGCTCTACTTCACGCTCTCCCGCTCTAACGCCCTCTCGCCTCTCGCCTCTCGCCTCTCGGCAAGGCTCGTCTCTCGCCCGGCGCCTCTCGGCAAGGCCGCCTCACGCCTCTCGCCTCCCGGCAAGGCCCCTCACGGCTCTACTTCAGTTGCGCCACGCTGCGCCGTTGTATTACAATTATTTAATACTTGTATTACTCGGAGCCAGTCATGACCCTGACGGTTCGCCTGCCTGACAAACTCGAACAGCAACTCGCCGAATATTGCACGACTTATCGCGTCACACGAAGCGAGGCCGTCAAACGCGCGCTCCAGGACCTGCTCAAGCCGCAGACACCCGACCAGTCCCGCGTCGATCATCCGTTTATCGGCAGCGACAAGGGCGATGGCTCGGACGTGTCCGGCAATATCAAACGGCTGCTGCGCGAGCGTTTCCGCAAAAATCGCCGATGAGAACTGTGCTGGCCGACAGCGGCTTTCTGGTCGCGCTCGGCATCCGCCGCGATCCCCGGCATCAGGCCGCGAAGACTTTCCTCGCGGGATATAAAGGCGAAATCATCGTGCCGGGCCCGGTCGTGGTCGAATCATGTTTTTTTCTGTCCGCCGCCGGCAAAATGAGGCTGCTCGACTGGATCGCCAAGGGTGGCGCAACTTTGGCCGACGTGCCTTCGCCCGCCTATGCCGATATCGGCGCGATTATCGGCCGCTACTCCGATCTCGACCCCGATTTTGCCGACGCGGCCATCGTCTGGCTTGCCGACAAAACGTCCTGCCGCGCCATCCTCACGGTGGATACGCGCGATTTCGGCATCTATCGCCTCAAAGGCAAGAAACGCTTTGAAGTAGTGAAGTGGTTTGACTAAGCGGCCTGCGCCTTTCCGCATCCCGCCTCTCGCCCGGGCAGCAACGCACACGTGTTTCATTATGTTAGGCACTCTTACTATTGGTGGAATGCGGGGTTTCAGTTTTGGCTCTTCACGCTGTATGACAAGGACGAGATGGCCGACCTGACTCAGCAGCAACGCAAAGCGCTTAAGGAAATGATCAAAGCAGA
>CANIEV010000327.1 GCA_947466535.1 Betaproteobacteria bacterium | reverse complement strand
TCGCCCCGCTTGCGGGGAGAGCGTATGCAATAAAGCGAGGGGCCCGGGCAGGGTGAGGGGCCGCGTCGCGACGACAGACCGTTACTCCAGCTTCATCCCGATGTCTTTCACGATCTGCCGCCAGCGATTGACGTCGGCGAACACGAATTTCGCGAACTCCTCCTGCGTCATCGGCACGACTTCTCCGCCTTCGCGCGCGAATTGCTCCTTCAGTTGTGGCGCCTGTAGCGCCTTACGCAAGGTTTCGGCGAGCCGGTTGACGATGTCGGGCGGCGTCTTGCCCGGCGCCGCGAGGCCCCAAAACTGCTCGCTCACGTAAGGGACGCCGCCTTCCGTGATGGTCGGGATCTCGGGGGCGAAAGCCGAACGCTGGGCGCTGGCGACACCCAGCGCCTTGAGACGGCCCGCTTTCACCTGCACCAGTGCCGAAGGCAGGGTGGTAATCACCATTTCCACCTGCCCGCCGATGAGTTCGGTGAGCGCGGGGCCTATGCTCTTGTAGGGAACGTGAACGATCCTGATGCCGGCCAGCTTGGCGAACAGCTCGGTGGTCAGGTGATTGCTGCCACCGGTACCGGAAGAACCGTAGTTCAGTTCGCCGGGGCGCTTGCGCGCGAGCGCCACCAGTTCCTTCACCGACTTGATCGGCATCGAAGGGTGCACGACGACGATCATCGGGCTTTTCGCCATGATGCCGATATAGGCGAAATCACTGAACACATCGTACGACATCTTCGCGCGCACCGCGGCGTTCGTCGTAAATGATGTTTGTATCGTCAGTATGGTGTAGCCGTCGGGGTCCGAACGCGCGACGTGCTCGGCGCCTATCATCGCGCCCGCCCCGGGCCGGTTGTCGACGACGAACCCCTGCCCGAGCATCGGCCCCATCACCAGCGCGGTGGCGCGCGACAGGGTGTCGTTACTGGCGCCGGGCGCGAAGGGCACCACCAGGCGTATCGGTTTCGCCGGATAGGCAGGCGCCTGGCTAGCCACATCAGCGCTTGCCACGGCAGAAAGAATCACCAGGCCGGCACGCAGCATACGGGCGTTCCCGGCTGTCGAGTCGCGAACTTCAGTCATCTTGCTTCTCCTCAAGCAGTACACCTCAGAACAAACGGCCGACTGCGCTTCGTCAGTGTTTCTCGTTCCAGCCGGTCGTCTTGGCACCTTCCGTTGCAACCAGCACGAACGCCATCACGCAAGGCTCGGTGCCGCGGTTGTTCCAGTTGTGCAGCGTGCCGCGCTGTATGACCACGTCGCCGGGCTTCAGATGCACTTCGCCGTCTTCCATCTCCATCCACATTTCTCCGGAGAGGCAGATCGCGTAATCGACGGAGTCGGTCTTGTGCCAGCGCGGAATGTTCTTGGGCTCATAGCGGCCGTAGCGGAATACTGAGCCGCCGGCGAGGCTGGTGCCGAGATCCCACGTGTTCGGATCTTCCTCCGTCGTCTCGGCAGGCAGTTTGCGCGTCGCCCACATCGGGATGTTGTCGAACCCCGGCCGCAGGTTGATGGGCACGATCTCGTTGTCCCACTTGATGCAGCTTTTTCCGTCTTTGTTGAAACCGGTGACGACTCTACGGCCTTTGATGCTCATTGCAAGTTCTCCTGTAAGTGCGATTAGATGGAAAAACAAACGAAAACAAACGGGCCAGGCCTGGCTGATTGTATAAAAGCGGTGGCGCAGGTGCAGGCACGATCATTGTTTTGCCTATACCCGCATCGTGCCCGGGAGTCGGGCCGCCTTGACGTCAAAGGTTGCCGTTGTCCGGCATCCGAGTCGCCGGCTATGCGCGGCAATAAGACAATCGGAAAACCCGCAGGCGCTGTCCGTCCATTGAAACAGCGCTTCCTCCAGCGCGGGTTCATCCTCAAAGGACAGTTCACGAGATTCCAGCGCAGCACGAAACACACCCAGCACCGCCTCCCGGCTCAAGCCGTACCGGCTCCGCAGGACCCACTCGGTTTCGACCAGTACCGGCAGCGATACCAGCACCGGTTCGTCGCGGCTGACGGCCTGGTCCACGAGTTTTCGCGCGCGACGGGTCTGCTCGGCATCATCCGAGACCAGAAGCCGGATGAGGACGTTGGTGTCGATGCCTAGCATCAGCTCGCGCCTAACGGTTCATTTGCGCTATCGATACGCGCTTGCGGCCCGGCGGCTTGATCGCGATATCCCTGATGCTCCGGTTCTTGACGCGTACGATGATCGTGCCGTCCTCAAGAACGGTGAAGTGAATCCGGTCGCCGGGTTTGAGGTTCGCGGCGGCGCGCACATCCTTGGGGATTGTAGTCTGACCCTTGCTGGTCACAGTCGCGAATGCCATGATCAATCCCTTTCATCCTTACTATTTTGAGTATTGTAAGAGCACGATTGGCAGGCGTCCAGCCCCCGGCGCGCAAGCAGTTGAATCATCCCGCAGGCGCGGCCGGCACTGCAAGGCGCCGTCCGCACCGCAGCACCGCACCGGGCCGACATCTAGTCCCGGTCGACGGATTCGGCGAAAGGCGAGTAACTCAGATGCTCTTTTTGCAGCCATACCATATAGGCGCCCCACGCGAGGCCCATGCACATCATGGCCTGACCCACCCGGGCGACGAAGATGCCCACACCCAGCGCGTGCAGCAGCCACCATTTTCCCATCATGCTGAAGAGGTTGACCCAGTCGTGGCCATCGTCTTCGGCACTGCTCTTGCCGCTGACCATCATCGCCTGCGGATCGCCGGCGTCGTGCATGTACCAACCGGTGTAAATCATCGAATAGCCGAGCAGCCAGAACGCGAGCGAGGCGCCGAACGGGTCGCGCCGTTTGACCAGCAGCGCGACGCCGAGAATGATGGGGAACAAATGCTGGGCGAGCGTGCCGCCGAAGAACATCATGAATTCGCCGAACACGCGGAAGATGACGTGCCCCGCCTCGTGCCATGGCAGGATCACTTTTGACATGAACAAGCCGCCGAGGTCGCCGTACTTGATGTCGGTATCGCGAAAAATCTTGATCGTGTAAAGGCCGAACAGCACGAGCGCTGCAATGCGCCCGTACCAGTTCGCCTTGGCCACTGCATCGGGCACGTGAAACAGCCAGCCCGCGAGCGAGGTCCGCTTTACCTCTTCGGCCCTGGCTTCTTCCCGTTCTTCCCGCGTAAGCATGCTGGCGAACTTCGCCAGCACGATGCCGCACGCCGGGCACGCAGCCGGCAGCGACTGGTCCGCGGGCAGCGGCGCGTGGCCGCATTTCGGGCAGACGGGATAACCCACTATCGGGTCCTATGCGGCCTTCGCTGGCTGGTGCGCTTTCATGAACGAGCGCACCTGGCGCACCACCAGCGGGACTTGTTCCTTCGGCTCGTACCACGGGAACATGCTCACCTCGGATTTCGGCGCGAGCAGCGCGGCTTCCCTCGCCACCGCGTACGGGTGCGGCGGCGTGTCGTCGGGCAGGATGAGCACGGGCGTCTGGCACGAGCGTACGAAATCACGCGTCACCGTGAATACGAAATCGGGATTGGTGCGGTACATCTTCGTCAGGAATTGATCGACCAGTTCCTTCGTGATCTCGGGCCGGCGGGCGGTCAGCGTCGC
>CANIEV010000326.1 GCA_947466535.1 Betaproteobacteria bacterium | reverse complement strand
TCCGTGCGGGTCCCCGCGCGCTGAACGACGTGTTCGTCACCTCCGCCCTGCCCGGCACCACGCCGCAACAGGTACGCCTGTCCACCATCGCCCGCGTGCTGGAAAAGCCAACGCCGCTGGTGATCAACCACCTCGGCCAGTTCCCGGCCAACACCCTCTCGTTCAACCTAGCGCACGGTGCGTCGCTCGGCGACGCGGTCAAGGCGATTCGCGCCGCAGAAAAGGAGATCGGCCTGCCGGCGAGCGTGCAGACGCGCTTCCAGGGCGCGGCAGCCGCCTTCCAGGGCTCGCTCGACAACACGCTGCTGCTCATCCTCGCCGCGATCCTGACCATGTACATCGTGCTCGGCGTGCTCTACGAGAGCTACATCCACCCGATCACCATCCTCTCCACCCTGCCCTCGGCCGGCGTCGGCGCGCTGCTCGCGCTGATGATCTCGGGCCAGGACCTCGGCATCATCGGGATCATCGGCATCATCCTGCTGATCGGCATCGTCAAGAAGAACGCGATCATGATGATCGACTTCGCGCTTCACGCCGAGCGCAACGAAGGCAAGACGCCGCACGAGGCAATCCGCCAGGCCTGCCTGCTGCGGTTCCGGCCGATCATGATGACCACCATGGCGGCGCTGCTCTCGGCGCTGCCGCTGATGCTGGGCAGCGGTGTCGGCTCGGAACTGCGCCATCCGCTCGGAATCACCATGGTGGGAGGCTTGCTCCTCTCGCAGGTGCTGACGCTCTTCACCACGCCGGTGATCTATCTCGCCTTCGACCGGCTGTCGCGGCGGGTTCGTGGTGCGCCGGACCCGCAGGTACCGGTGGAGCACCGGGTATGAACCGAGCATGAACCGCGCATGAACATTTCCGAGCCCTTCATCCGCCGGCCGGTCGCCACCACGCTGCTCAGCATCGGCATTGCGCTTGCCGGGATCATCGCCTTCGGCCGGCTGCCGGTGTCGCCGCTGCCGCAGGTGGACTACCCGACGATCTCGGTGCAGGCGCAACTGCCCGGCGCGAGCCCCGAGACCATGGCGGCTACCGTCGCCACGCCGCTCGAGCGCGCGCTCGGGCGCATCGCCGGCATCACCGAAATCACCTCGTCGAGTTCGCTCGGCTCCACGCGCGTGGTGATGCAGTTCGAACTCAATCGCGACATCGACGGCGCGGCGCGCGACGTGCAGGCCGCCATCAACGCGGCGCGAAGCATGCTGCCCACCGGCCTGCCGAGCAACCCGACCTACCGCAAGGTGAACCCGGCGGATGCGCCGATCATGATCCTCTCGCTCACCTCCGACACCCTGACGCAGGGCCAGATGTACGACGCCGCCTCCACCGTGCTCGCGCAGAAGTTCTCGCAGGTGAAGGGCGTCGGCCAGGTGAGCGTCGGCGGCAGTGCCTTGCCGGCCGTCCGGGTCGAACTCAACCCCTCGGCGCTCAACAAGTACGGCATCGGCATGGAACAGGTGCGGGCGGCGATCACCGCCACCAACGCCAACCGGCCCAAGGGCATCGTCGAGGACGGCGAGCGCCAGTGGCAGATCCTCGCCAACGACCAGGCGAAGAAGGCGGCCGAATACATGCCGCTGATCGTCGCCTTTCGCAACGGCGCGGCGGTGCGGCTGCAGGACGTGGCCGAAGTGGTGGACTCGGTGCAGGACCTGCGCAATGCCGGTTCGGCCAACGGCAAACCTTCGGTGCTGATCATCCTCAATCGCCAGCCCAACGCCAACATCATCGAGACGGTGGACCGGGTCGCGGCCCTGCTGCCGCAGATGCGCGCCTCCATCCCGGCGGCGATCGACCTGCAGGTGGCGCTCGACCGCACGCCCACCATCCGCGCGTCGCTGCGCGAGGTGGAGCGGACGCTGCTCATCTCCACCGCGCTTGTGATCATGGTGGTGTTCATGTTCCTGCGAAACTGGCGTGCCACGCTGATCCCGAGCGTCGCGGTACCGATCTCGCTGCTCGGCACCTTCGGCGTGATGTACCTGCTCGGCTACAGCCTGAATAATCTCTCGCTGATGGCGCTCACGGTCGCCACCGGCTTCGTGGTGGATGATGCGATCGTGGTGCTGGAGAACGTGACCCGGCATATCGAGCGCGGCATGAAACCGATGCAGGCGGCTTTGCAGGGCGCGCGCGAGGTGGGCTTCACCGTGCTCTCCATGAGCCTGTCGCTGGTGGCGGTGTTCATCCCGATCCTGCTGATGGGCGGCATCGTCGGCCGCCTGTTCCGCGAATTCGCGGTCACGCTGTCGGTGGCCATCGGAGTGTCGCTGCTGGTCTCGCTCACCACCACGCCGATGATGTGCGCGCGGCTGCTGCGCGCCGCCCCCGAAGAAAAGCGTCCCAACTGGCTGAGCAGACTCAGTGAACGCATATTCGCCGGGGTGCTGCGCGGCTATGCGCGCTCGCTCGACTTTGCTCTGCGCCACGGCATCCTCACAATGGTGATCCTCGCCGCCACCGTGGTGCTGAACATCTGGCTCTACACGATCGTCCCCAAAGGCTTTTTCCCGCAGCAGGACACCGGACGGCTGATCGGCTTCATCCAGGCGGACCAGGGCATCTCGTTCCAGGCGATGCGCGGCAAGCTCACCAATTTCATCGAGATCGTGCGCCGCGATCCCGCGGTGGAGAACGTGATCGGTTTCACCGGGGGCGGCGGCGGCTTCGGCGGCGGTCGCAACAGCGGCTCGATGTTCGTGACCCTGAAGCCCCTGAAGGAGCGCGATCTTTCCGCCGACCGGGTCGTTGCGCGCCTGCGCGGCCAGCTCGCGCGCGAGCCGGGCGCCAACCTGTTCCTCGTGCCGGTGCAGGACTTCCGCATCGGCGGGCGGCAGAGCAACGCGCAGTACCAGTACACCCTGCAGGCGGACGATCTCGCCGAGCTGCGGCTTTGGGAGCCGCGCATCCGCCGCGCGCTGTCGCAGTTGCCCGAACTTGTGGACGTGAACACCGACCAGCAGGACAAGGGCCTGCAGACGTCGCTCGTGATCGACCGCGACGCCGCGTCACGCCTCGGTGTCACACCGCAGATGATCGATGCGGCGCTCAACAACGCCTTCGGCCAGAGGCAGGTGTCCACCATCTACAACCCGCTCAACCAGTACCGGGTGGTGATGGAAGCAGCCCCCCAATACTGGCAAAGCCCCGAGGCTCTGAACGACGTCTACATCATCACCGCAAGCGGCGCGCAGGTGCCGCTGTCCTCGATCAGCCGCTACGAGATGACCAACACGCCGCTTGGCGTGAGCCACCAGGGCCAGTTCGCCGCCTCGACCGTCTCCTTCAACCTGCCCGTGGGCGTGTCGCTGTCGGATGCGACGCTCGCGGTGCGCGACGAGCTCGCTCGCCTGGGCGTGCCGACCACGATCCACGGCACCTTCCAGGGCACCGCGCGCGCCTTCCAGGCAACGCTCAACAGCCAGCCCTGGCTGATCCTCGCCGCCCTGCTCACGATCTACATCGTGCTCGGCATCCTCTACGAGAGCCTGGTGCACCCGATCACCATCCTCTCCACCCTGCCCTCGGCGGGAGTCGGCGCCCTGCTCGCGCTGCTTGCCTTCGGCACCGAGTTCAGCATCATCGCTTTCATCGGCGTGATCCTTCTGATCGGCATCGTCAAGAAGAACGCGATCATGATGATCGACTTCGCGCTCGACGC
>CANIEV010000325.1 GCA_947466535.1 Betaproteobacteria bacterium | reverse complement strand
GCACCGCGCTGGAAGGTGCGGCGCTACGAACCGCCCTCGCCCCGCGGGTGGCCCGAACGCCGCGCACTGGTGATCGGCGCGGGGCTGGCCGGCGCCGCCGTGTGCGAAGTGATGACGCGGCGCGGCTGGTCGGTGGAATTGATCGAGCGCCACGCCGCACCCTGTTCGGAGGCCTCGGGCAATCTCGCCGGCGCCTTTCATCCGCTGCTCGCGCGTGACGAGAGCGTGCTGGCCCGGCTCACGCGGTCGGGCTTCCTGCATGCGCTTCGCGCCTGGCGTGCGCTTGAGGCCACCGGGTACCGCTTCGACTGGGACCGCTGCGGCGTGCTGATGCTGGGCCCGGATCTGCCCGAGTCCGCACCGCGAGACATCGCGCAGCGCGTGAGTCGTGAACAGGCTTCGGTCTTGGCGGGAATCGGGCTGCTCGATGGCGGAATGCATTTCCCTGACGGCGGATGGGTACGGCCGCCCTCGCTGGTGCACGCGCAGCTTGGATGCGCAACAAAAGCCGGATTGCGCATGAACTTCGGGCGGGAGGTCGCGCGAATCGAACAGGTCGCAGGCGAATGGATCGCGAGCGATGCCACGGGCGCGCCCATCGCCTCAGCACCGGTGCTGATCCTCGCCAACGCGGGCGACGCCGCGAGCCTGCTGCCGCGAGCGCGCATTGCACTCAAGCGAGTGCGCGGGCAACTCAGTCATCTGCCTGCCGCGGCGAGGCAGGTCCCGCGCGCGGTGGTCTGCGGAGACGGCTATCTGCTGCCCGAAATCGACGGTGTCGCGCTGGCCGGCGCAAGCTACGACTTTGATGACGACGATTCAAGCCTGCGTGCCGGCAGCCATGCCGCCAATCTCGAACGCCTGCGCCGGCTCGTTGCGCATCCGCTGGTCATCGATGCCGCCTCGCTCGACGGCCGCGTGGCCTGGCGCACGGTGGCGGCCGACCGCCTTCCCCTGATCGGCGCGATGCCGGACACGGCCGCGGCTCTCGCCAACCCGGAAAATCTCGCGGGCGCGCATCTGCCTGACCTGCCGCGGCTGCCCGGGCTGTACGGTGCGTTCGCGTATGCCTCGCGCGGCCTGACCTGGGCCGCGCTCGGCGCAGAACTGCTCGCCGATATGATCGAAGGCGTGCCGCAGGCCCTCGATGCCGATCTTGCCGATGCGATCGATCCGGCGCGTTTTCTCTTGCGCGAACTGCGGCATCCGCACACGGCCGGAACCCGGACAGGCTGATCGAGGGAGAGCGGCGACCGGCGCGAGGTACACCGTCGGGTACGCATTCGGTTACATTGCCCGGGAGCGCGCCACACCGCCCTGCAAGCGGTGATCGCCCAGCGCGCAAACCGACATGGCGGCCATCGCCTGGAACACGAGGAAACGGGAGAGTCGCATGCATAACCAAGGTGCCGCAGCCGCACGTACACCCGCCGCCCCAACGTGCCTGACCACCGCGATGCAACTCGCAGCGGTCCTAATAACAGGGCTTGCCGCGATCACAGCGCCCGCGCAAGCCGCGGACAAGGTCCTGCACCAGTCCCGATCCGCGTTCAACACGCTGATCGTCAACGAGGATGAAAAAGGTCTGCGCGTTCTGCGTTTCGAGACCGACGGCGCGCGCCAGAGCGTGATGAAGCCCGGCGATACCGACCACATCGAAGTGATGTACGCCAAGGCGATACCTGTCGCATTCGCCTATGCACCCGAGCCGAAGCGGGTTCTGATCGTCGGTCTCGGTGGCGGAACGATCCCGATGTTCCTGCGCAAGCGCCTGCCCGAACTGGACATCGACGCGGTTGAACTCGACCCCGCGGTGGTGGAGGTGGCGAAAAGCCATTTCGGCTTTCGCGAGGACGACAGGCTGCATGCGCATGTCGGCGACGGCAGGCGGTTCATCGAAGGCAAGCGTGCCGCCTACGACCTGATCATCGTCGATGCCTTCGGTGCAAACGAGGTGCCGTTTGCGCTGGCGACGCGCGAATTCCAGCGCAGCGTGCGCCGCGCGCTGACACCTCGTGGTGTCGTGGTGGCGAACCTTTGGGGCGGCCTCTCCAACCCGCTGTTCCCTGCCATGGTGAAGACCTATATCGACACCTACCCGCAGGTGGCAGTGCTCGACCTCGAGGGCGTGGCCAACAAGTTGGTGATCGCCGGACCGTGGAGTCCACTGCCGGACCGGGATGAAGTCATCCGGCGTTCGCACGAGATCAGCACGCGGCTGGAACTGCGCACCGATCTCGCCCCGATCATCGAGCGCGGCCTGCGCGCACCCGGACCGGATGAAACCGGCGCAGTCGCGCTCACCGATTCCCGTCCGCCGCGCCCCGGACACTGACTCAGCCCGCGCCGATATTTCGGTATAAATGTTGAACATTTATACAGAAACCCCAGCACCCGTGCGTGAAAGCGGTCGATCCGCGTTCAGTTCTGATTCATACTGGACTATGAAAAAGCACGTCCACTGCAATGCCGGTGTGAGCGGGCGATATGATCGGCCAGGATGCGCCCCGGACAAACGACGGCTGGAGAAGCACTTGAACGCGAACCACACCGCAGTAAAAACGGTGAAAAACACCCTCGGCGCTGCCCTGATCGGCCTTGCGTCGATCATTCTCTCCAACGCGGCATTCGCACAGGCCAGCGCGTTCCCGTCGAAAAGCGTGCGCATCGTGGTCGCCTTCCCGGTGGGCAGTTCGCCCGATCTCGTCGCCCGCGCGGTGGGCGACGAACTCGCGAAAATCTGGAACCACCCGGTGGTGGTGGACAACCGCGCCGGCGCCGGCGCGATCATCGGCACCGATGCGGTCGCGAAAGCCGTGCCCGACGGCCATACGATCTATCTCGCCACGCTCGGCGCGCTCGCGCTCAATCCGCACCTGTACAAGAAGCTGCCCTACGACCCGGTGCAGGACTTCCAGGGCATAACGTACGTGGCGGAAAACCCGTTCGCGCTCGCGGTGCACCCGTCGGTGCAGGCAAACACCATCGCCGAATTTGTCGCACTGTCCAAAGCCAGCGGCAAGCTCAATTACGGCTCGGGCGCGAGCTTCGCGCAGCTTACCGGCGAGGCATTCAAGAACCGCACCGGCGCGGTGATCACGCATGTGCCCTACAAGGGCGTGCAGCAGGCGGTCACCGACTTCCTCGGCGGGCAGGTGCAGATCATTTTCGCCGACCTGCCGAGCATCCTGCCCTTCCACAAGAGCGGCAAGGTACGCATCCTCGGCTTGACTGGCGCGCGACGCTCCGGCATCGCGCCCGAGATCGCGGCGATCGCGGAATCGGGCTACCCCGGCTACGACTATTCCACCTGGTACGCCTTCGTGGCTCCCTCGGCCACGCAGCGACCGGTGATCGAGAAGCTGAACGCCGACACGGTGGGCGTGCTCAACCGTGCCGACATCAGGAAGCGTCTGGAAGCCCTCGGGCTGGATGTACGGCCGTCAACGCCGGACGATGTGAATCAACTGGTGAAAGCCGAAATCCAGAAATGGGGCCAGGTGGTGATAGCGGCAGGCATCGAACCCCAGTGACGCTGCTCCGACGCGTCAGCGCAGCTTGAAGCGCTGGATCTTGCCGGTGGCGGTCTTCGGCAACTCGGGCAGGAACTCGATCCAGCGCGGGTACTTGTAGGGCGCGAGCGCGCTCTTCACATGCGCCTTGAGTTCGTCCTCCATCGCG
>CANIEV010000324.1 GCA_947466535.1 Betaproteobacteria bacterium | reverse complement strand
GCTTAACTGCCACACTAAACGCGTAATTGGTAGAAATAGCCATACTCTAATTTCCTCTAACGAATCTGCGCAATATAGTCGAACAACTGCGCGGCTACCTGCATGGTTTTCGCCGCGGCTTGATACGCCTGCTGAAAGCGCACCAGATCGGCGGCCTCCTGATCGAGATTGACACCGGAGGCCGTATCACGGGTCTTTTCTGCCTGCTGGGTCACTGCTTGCATGGCCTGCTGGGCCACTGTCGCCTGGCTGGCAACATTGCCGATGGTGCTCACCAAATCATTGTAGGCAACGCCTATGGTTTTACCATCCGGCGTAACGGCAGCATCTTTCAACTCAACGATGCGGACGATATTTTGATTGTTACCGACACCGTTCTGATTACCGTCAAGCACATATTGGTCACCGGTCGCCGGCGTTCCAGACAACTGCACCAAGCGCCCGCCAATCTGGATACCTGCTGCCGGGTCATAGGTGCGGTTGGCCATCTCGGCATTGGTCGCCAGATCAGTAATCGTATAGGTGGTCGGACTGGTAAATTGAATCTTGAGCTGCTCTTTGCGCGCGCTCGCAATGGCATCGAAGGGGGCGATCTTGTAGGAACCGGCGACCGAGGCCGGACCAGTACCCGTTGCAAACACCACCAAATCTTCGGATGCTACACCATCGACGTAGGCGCCGGTCCGCAAACCCATCCGAGCGAGATCCGCTGCGCCGCCCGACGGCGTCACTGCGATCTTGATTTCCTGGGCGCACGTCAGGCTGATATGTCCACGATAGACGCCATCACTGAGTTGCAACGCGTTGAATTGGTTTTGCAGGACCCCATTATTAGTCGAGGGGCCGATGCGGATGTCTGCACCGGGTACATTCGAACTCAGAACAATAGAGCCTTGCGCCGTAAGGGATGCGCTCACCCCAGCCGCTGACTGGTTAATAGCTTTGACCAAGCTATCCGTATCCACAACACCGCTACCACTGCCGCCTATCGCTTGGCCGTTAATAATCACACCACGGCTCGGAATAATTTTTGCAGCGGGAATCTCAATAGTGTTGGACGCAGTCGCCGTCACGCCCGAGGCCGTCGACACAGTATTAACCCAGCTCGCGATATCAGTGGCCTGCATCTTGCCGCTGGCGGGCATCACCAGTGGACCCAGCGCCTTGCCGTTCACCGACAACGCGCCGTCGCCCACCACCGTAGCGCCCGCCGCATTGTTTAATGGCCCGATGGCGGCGCCATCAATTTTGGCGACCGACTGGTATCCGGTAATTTTATGGGCAATGTCATAAACCGACACCGATGCATTGCCCGGCGCTTGCCGCAACCCGTAAAAAACATCCAGACCACGGTAGCTTTTCGCACCACTTTGATTGAGATAGGTATCGGAATACGTCGCACCCGCCATAAAACCGTTTTCGCGCCGCAGTATCGTCGCCGACTGTTCCGGCGTCAGCTTTTTACCAATGAGCTGGCGGCCATCCTTGGTAAAGACCTGCAGATTCTGGTCTGCCGAGGAAACACCGTCGAGAAACAACGCGACGTCCTTATAGCCGGCGGGGATGGTCGACAAACCTTTGTAGCCGGTCGCCGTAAATGCGACTCCGGCCGCCGGGCTTGGATTGTTGGCGATGATCGTGTCGATTCTGGAGGGCGCGGTGATCTCCACCGGCGCCGGTTGCAGTATCACCGCGGCCGATACGCCACTGGTATTGGCTGGTTGCGGATTGACACTGAACAATGCCGCCGCTGCAATTTTACGTGGATCATTCTCAACCAATTGTATGCTGGCCGACGCATGCTGCGCGGCATACAGATTAACGGTTTCACCATCCCACCCACTGCGACTAATATCCAGACGGATACCGTTAATATCGATCGAATTGTCACCGGTGTTGGCGAGCAAAGTAACAGTCTCACCATCCTGCCCCAGCCGACTGACATCCAGATGGAGCCCGTTGACATCGATAGTATTGAGATTGGGCGTGCCCGGCACAGTCACGCCTGTAGCCATATCCGTTGCCAACCAACGCTTATTCGTCGCATCAAACTCTAATCGCAGATTGTGGCGCGCGTAGCTTGCCTGATTCGTAACTTTCGCCGAAACCTGAATATCAGAAGTGTTCGCCTGAAGCTGGAACATCGGCTTTGCAACCGTGGTCCCCGTCACCATATCGGTTGCCATCCACTGCTTGTTGGTCGCATCAAACCGTAGCTGCAAATCATGTGCGACCAACTTCGCCTGGTCCACAATTTGTGCTGACACCTGGATATCTGTCTTCGAGGTCAGCGCCTCTACCCTGAATAGCGGCTGCACCACAAACAGGTTGCCCCCGGTATTGCCATTCAGATCAACGCCCTGCTTGTTGATCTGGTTAACCCCCCCCGCAAAACTCGAGGCCAGCGTATCGAGTTGGCTAAAAGCCGGCCCCAGCGCCTGCTGCCGAAAACTGACCAAACCACCAATGCTGCCGCTGGCCATCCCCGGAATACTGACCGGATGACCATAGGGATCGAGAACTATATCGACTTTGCCAGGGAACTCCTCGCTGAAACTCGCACCTATGCTGTGAGAAGCTGAACCGTCCACGACCAAGCCACTGCCGCCGGCATTACCAACACCGACGTCAACCATACCGTTGATCCTCGTGCTCACACGTATGCTGGCAAGCTTGGACATATCACGCAACAAATTGTCGCGCTGGTCCATCAATTCCGGCGGCTGCGCCGTAGAGGTAGCATTTTTTTGCAACTGCGAATTAACATAGGCAAGCTGCTTGGATAATTCGTTGAGCTTGCCGACATCCGCATCGATCTGACCGCGTGAATCAGCCTCGATCGCCCCCAGTTGCGTATTTAATTCATGCAAACGTCCGACCACACCGCCGGCATCGCGCAAAAACTGACCGCGCAGGTCGATCGAAGCCGGATCACCAGACAACGACTGGGCGGAGGCAAAAAACTGGTCGAGCGCAGACGTCAGCCCGACATTCTGGCTGCCCATCACATCGATAATACGATTGGCGTATTGGACCAGCGGGCCCTGCGTATTCAACCCGCTATAGGCGTTCCGTAACGTACCTTCGACAAACTGATCATAAGACCGCTTTATGCCGGTAACCTGCACGCCGGTGCCGACATAAATCTGACCGATCGCCTGCGGCGTCCCCGCTGAGAGATCCACTGACTGGCGCGAATAGCCAACGGTGCTCAGATTAGCGATGTTATTGCTGGTCGTGCCCAGCGCCCGCTGATAAGCAGCAACCGCACTACCGCTGATCGAAAGGATATCACTCATAACAAGTCGCTAATCTATCGTCGTGTCGCGTTAGGGAGCGGAATTAATCGTAAATTCGCGCTGCAAATCAAACCCCGCTGCAGCTGGGCGTTTGACCTCTAAGGCCGGTTTCCCGACACCCAGCGGCAGCGGACCGGGCAGGGGTTTAACCATCGGCAAACCCGCGGCATCCTCGCCGGATTTCTGACGCTGCACCAGCACATCAGCGGCAGTTGTCTGGGTCTGCGAAAATTGTTTTTCCAACAGGGACGCAATGCCCATAGAGCCGTTTCGTGCGATCTGCAGAGACAATTCGCGGTCATGCATGCCCTGGTAGGTATCCATGGCTTGCGAGCCGAGAAAACCACTTTTGAAGGTGGCATCACGCATCGACTTCAGCATCATCTG
>CANIEV010000323.1 GCA_947466535.1 Betaproteobacteria bacterium | reverse complement strand
GCTGTGCGCGAAGGCCTTGTCGCTGCAGTCGCCGCGCCCGCTGATGATGTCGCCCACATGCACCACGAACGCCAGAGGTTCCGCATTCATGCGCTGGATCATCGGCCGCAGTTGCGCTTCCTCGGCATCCGAATACGGCGTGTCGCCCATCGCGGCGAATGACCACGTTCCCGCGGTGTCGGGCGGCGAGGTGGCGCAGCCGGCAAGCGCGAAGGCGATTGCCGCGAACAAAGCAATCGGGAGTGCAGTCAGGCGATTCAGTCTCATAGTTTCTTCAACTTGTAGAGAAGATCGAGCGCCTCGCGCGGCGAGAGCTCGTCCGGGTTGAGCTGCGACAGCGATTCGCGCAAGGGATCGAACGCCGGTTCCGGCTCGGGTGCGGGGCGGCCCTGCACGAACAGGTCGTTCTGGTTGCCCTGCGCGAGCGCCGAGTCCTCCAGCGTTTGCAGGTAGCGCCGCGCCGCGCGTATCACAGGTTTCGGCACACCCGCGAGCGCCGCCACCGCGAGGCCGTAGGACTGGTTTGCGGGACCTTCCTCCACATGGTGCAGGAAAACGATCGTGTCCTTGTGTTCCACCGCATCCAGATGCACGTTGGCGATCTCGCGAAATTCAAGGGCAAGGCGCGTCAATTCGAAGTAGTGGGTTGCGAACAGAGAATACGCCCGGGTCTTTTCAATCAGGTGACGCGCGATCGCCCAGGCGAGCGCGAGGCCGTCGAAGGTGGAGGTGCCGCGGCCGACCTCGTCCATCAGCACCAGGCTGCGCTCGGTGGCGTTGTGCAGGATGTTCGCGCTCTCGGTCATCTCCACCATGAAGGTGGACCGGCCGCCGGCGAGGTCGTCGGACGCGCCGATACGGGTGAATATCTGGTCCACCGGGCCGAGCCGCACCGACGCGGCCGGCACGAAAGCGCCCACGTGCGCCATCAGCACGATCAGGGCGACCTGGCGCATGTAGGTGGATTTTCCGCCCATGTTCGGGCCGGTGATCAGCAGCATCCGCCGCGTGGCGGCGAGTATGGTGTCGTTGGCGATGAAGGGATCGACCTGCGCCTCCACCACCGGATGGCGGCCCTCGACGATGTCGAGTACCGGATCGTCGGTGAATTCCGGGCGGCAGTAGCGGCGCAGCGTGGCCGTTCCCGCAAAGGCTGAGAGCAGGTCGCTTTGCGCCACCGCGCGCGCGATGCGCTGCAGCGCGGGCACATCCGGAATCAGATTTACGAGCAGTTCTTCGTACAGGCTTTTTTCCAGCGCGAGCGCGCGGTCTTTCGCGGAGAGCGCCTTGTCCTCGTAGGCCTTGAGTTCGGGCGTGACATAACGCTCGGCGTTCTTCAGCGTCTGGCGGCGGCGGTAGTCATCGGGCACTTTCGATGCCTGCGAGTTGGTGATCTCGATGAAAAAGCCGTGGACGTTGTTGTAGCCCACCTTCAGGTTGGCGATGCCGGTGCGTTCGCGTTCGCGCGCCTCCAGCTCGACCAGATACTCGCCCGCGTTCGACTGCAGGCCGCGCAGCTCGTCCAGTTCCGGCGAATAGCCTTCGGCAATCACGCCGCCGTCCATCACCCGCGCGGCAGGTTCGGTCTGCACCGCGCGGCGCAACAGGTCGAGACAGGCGGGCGGGGTGGCGATGTCGAAAGCAAGCTCGGCCGACAGCGGCGCCTCGCGCGGGATGCGTTCGGCGAGATCGGGCAGCTTGTTCAGGCTGTCGCGCAGTGCCGAAAGATCACGCGGACGCGCGCTCTTGAGCGCCACGCGCGAGGCGATGCGCTCGATGTCGGATACCTTGCGCAGCCTGTCGTGCAGCGCCGTGTGCGCGCCGGTGTCGATCAAGAGGCCCACCGCCTCGTGGCGCGAAGCGAGCAGCGCGCGGTCGCGAAGCGGATGGTGCAGCCAGTGGCGCAGCATCCGGCTGCCCATGCCGGTGGCGCAGGTGTCCAGCAGCGAGAACAGCGTCGGCGACGGTTCGCCGCGCAGCGTCTCGGTGAGTTCGAGGTTGCGCCGCGTGGCCGGGTCGAGCCGCACGTATTCGCCCGCGCGCTCGGCGCGGATCGCGTTCACATGCGCGAGCGCCTGGCCCTGGGTTTTTTTCGCATAGTCGAGTAGCGCGCCGCAGGCACCGATCGCTGGTGCCAGGTCCTCGCAGCCGTATCCCGCGAGGCTCGCGGCACCCAGTTGCGCAAGCAGGGCGCGCTTGCCCGCTTCGATCTCGAAATGCCATTCCGGCAGGTGGGTGACGGTGCGGCCGGCCAGCGCCTCGTTGGCAAACACCGAATCCGGCGCGAGCACTTCCGCCGGGCCGATGCGCTGCAGTTCCTGCGCGGCAAGCGCGGAGGGCACCTCCATCACCCTCAGGTCGCCGCTGGCAAGTTCTATCCACGCAAGGCCCACCGTGCTGCGGTCGGCCGAGAGCGCAAGCAGAATGTTGGAGGACTTCTCGTCCAGCAGTGCCGCGTCGGTGAGCGTGCCCGGCGTGACGATGCGCATGACCGCGCGCTCAACCGGCCCCTTGGAGGTGGCCGGGTCGCCGATCTGCTCGCAGATCGCCGCCGACTCGCCCAGCCGCACCAGCTTGGCGAGGTAGGGCTCGAGCGCGTGGTAGGGCACCCCCGCCATCGGAATCGGCTGCCCCGCCGATTGGCCGCGCGCGGTGAGCGTGATGTCGAGCAGGCGCGAAGCCTTCTGCGCATCGTCGTAGAACAGTTCGTAGAAATCCCCCATGCGATAGAACAGCAGCACCTCCGGATGCTCGGACTTCAGCCGGAGGTACTGCACCATCATCGGGGTGTGGCCGGGGGCGGCCGGGGCTTCGCCGGATCGTGCGGTTTCTTTCACCCGGCGATTATAGGAGAGCAGCCGACGTGGGATGGTGCATCGAGCCAAGGCGCGAAGCTTCGGAGCAGATTTGTCACTGTCCCTGGGCTTTCACTGGAATTCGAAGGCGCGTATCATGTACAGAATTCTGTACAGTTAAAAAACCGATGGAGGCTTGCGATGGGAATTTCCTCGAACGACGTTGTGCCGCTGTCGCAGGCCCGTGCCAATTTTTCTGAGCTGGCTGAAGAGGTCAAGGCGGGTGCCGAGAAGATCATCACCAAGAACGGTGAGAGCTATGTGGCGCTGATCGATGCGGAGCGGCTGGACCATTACCATCGGCTGGAGCGCGAGCGTATTCATCTGCTCCTGATCGATGAGGCGGGCAAGGGCCTGGACGATGTCGCGGTCGGCCGGGTGAAAGATGCCCGCGACGCTATCCAGTCGATCAAGCGCCGCCGCAGCGCCTGAGCCATACGGAGAGGTCGCCGTGGCAAGGAAGCCTGCGCCCGCATCCCAGGGCAAGGTCACGGTCAGGCTGACTGCCAACTTCGAGCGCAATCTCGCAGATATCGAGCGTTTTCTGACCGAGGTCGAAGCGCCCGGATCCTACGACGGTCTGCTTGACGAGTTGCTCGATCGAGTGATCCCGAATCTCGAACGGTTTCCCCGGATCGGACGGCCGTTTCTTTCGAACGCCGCACGTTCGGTCGAAACCACTATTGCGCTGGAAGCGTTGCGGTCAAGGCTGCTGGCGTTGACGCCGAACCCCGATGCGCTGCGCGAATACATTCTCGATCACTATCTGGTGCTGTATCTGGAGATCGATGCGAATCTGTATCTGCTCGCAATCCGGCATCACCGGCAACTGTCGTTCGATTTTCCGTCGCACTGGGGCGGGGTGTCGTTGCTTCGCGGG
>CANIEV010000322.1 GCA_947466535.1 Betaproteobacteria bacterium | reverse complement strand
GCGCGCCCTTGGAATGGGACGACAGCAAGCAGTACGACCGCGGCAAGGTCATGAGCTACGAGGAACTCGAGGCGGGCAAGGATTTTGGCCGTTACCTGGATGTGGACGGTGACGGCATTCCGTACCGCACTCTGCCCGGTACGCACCCGACCAAGGGCTCGTACTTCACCCGCGGCACCACGCGAGACGCCTACGCCCGCTACAGCGAGGCGGGCTCCGATTACATGTACAACATGACGCGCCTGCTCAAGAAGTTCGAGACCGCGCGCAGCTTCGTGCCCAAGCCGATCGAGCGCAAGTCTGCCAAGGCGACGCGTTTTGGCGTGCTGTATTACGGCTCCACCAGCCCGGCGATGACCGAGGCGCTGGACCGGCTGGAGGAACAGGGCCTGCACGTGGATGCGATGCGGGTGCGTGCCTTCCCCTTCACCCAGGAAGTCGAGGAATTCATCTCGCAGCACGAGCAGCTGTTCGTGGTCGAGCAGAACCGCGACGCACAACTGCGCATGCTGATGATGAACGAGCTTGCGATCGACCCGGCGCGCCTGATGCCGGTGCTGCATTACGACGGCACACCCATCACCGCGCGCTTCATCATCCGCGAGGTCGAGGAAAAGCTCGCACTGTTCAACGTCAAACCGCTGCGCAAGGGCAAGGTGGCCTGAGCCGCAGGCTCAGGTACCCCCCGCTGACGACACACAGGACCGCACATGACCTACATCGCCAAACCGAAGCTCCACCATCCGACCCTCACCAAGAACCTCGCCGGCTACACCCGGCGCGACTACGAGGGCAAGATCTCCACGCTCTGCGCCGGATGCGGCCACGACTCGATATCGGCCGCGATCATCCAGGCCTGCTGGGAACTGGATATCGAACCGCACCGCGTGGCCAAGCTCTCGGGCATCGGCTGCTCCTCCAAGACGCCGGACTACTTCCTCGGCGCCTCGCACGGGTTCAACTCGGTGCACGGGCGCATGCCCTCGGTGCTCACCGGCGCCAACCTCGCCAACCGCGAGCTCGTGTACCTCGGCGTCTCGGGCGACGGCGACTCGGCCTCGATCGGCTTCGGCCAGTTCGCGCATTGTGTTCGACGCGGCGTGAACATGTGCTACATCGTCGAGAACAACGGCGTGTACGGACTCACCAAGGGGCAGTTCTCCGCCACCGCGGACAAGGGCTCCAAGTCCAAGCGCGGCGTGGTGAATTCGGATTCCGCGATCGACCTCGTGGGTATCGCGCTGCAGCTCGGCGCCACCTACGTGGGGCGCAGTTTTTCCGGTGACAAGGACCAGCTCGTGCCGCTGATCAAGGGCGCGATCGCGCACCAGGGCGCGGCCTTCATCGACGTCATCAGCCCGTGCATCGCGTTCAACAACCACGCCGGCAGCACCAAGAGTTTCGACTACGTGCGCGAGCACAACGACGCGGTGAACCGCATCGACTTCATCACCCCGCGCGACGCGATCGTCGCCGACTACGCGCCGGGCAGCGTGACCGAGGTGGTGCAGCACGACGGCAGCGTCATCCGGCTGCGCAAGTTGCACGAAGAGTACGACTCGTCCGACCGCGTCGGCGCGATGAACTACCTGCTCCAGCACCAGGCGAAAGGCGAAGTCGTCACCGGGCTGCTCTATGTCGATCCGAACCCGGAGGATCTGCACGCGCACCTGAACACCTGGGCCAAGCCGCTCAACAAGCTCGGTTCGCGCGAACTCTCGCCCGGCCGCACCGTGCTCGACAAGCTGAACGCGTCCTTGCGCTGATACCGCGCTGGCATAAAAAAAGGGGGCGTGAGCCCCCTTTTTTTATGCTCTGCGCGCAGGGAATCTATAAAGTGGCTTTATAGGAATCGACCGCTTTCAGTCGTGGTTGCTGGAAAGTCTGAAATAAATCTTTCGAATTACGGGGGCCTTCCTGCGCACTCACTGCTTTGCGACATGCGCAAGCACCATGCGTTCGATGTCTTCCCAGTGGTCGGCGCGGGGACCGGCGAGGTGCCGGTTGATCGAATTGGTGACGATGATTACCGCGTTGCCGTCGCGCTTGAGCGCCTCGATGTTGCCCGGGCTGTCCTCGAGGTAGAGGTCCGCGCCCACCGCCGCCTTGTCGCGCATGAAGCACAGGTCCCAGTAGGGAATGCCGTGCTCCTCCAGCCAGTCCACCGTCTGTCCGATCGCCTCGCGGTGGAACCAGGGGATGTAGAGCCGGTGGGTGATGATGCGAATGCGGATGTCGTGGGTGGACAGGCGCCGCAGCGCGGCAGGCGCACCCGCCATCGGCGGCAGCGTGCCGAACAGGCGCTTTTCCTTCACCGCGAAGCGGTGCAGCGCCTCGTAGCCGCCGCTGGCCTCCAGCTTCCATTCGGGAAAGCCCCAGCTCACCTCGTTGGTGAGGCCTGATAGAGGCACACCCAGCCATTCGGCGGCAATCGGCTTCAGCCCGGCGTTGAAATCGGCCACCACGCCGTCGAGATCGACGCCCAGCACAAAGTTGCGTTCGCTCATGGAATCGTATTCACCGCGTTGTTTTCATGTCCGGCGATGCTACCGCATAGGCATGCACCCCGCGCTTCGCTTGCCGCGATGCAGGGCAGTGGCGACAATCGGGCCATCGCGCCCGTTTCACGCTCAGGAGTTACCCATGAAGCTTCGTCCATTTCACGTCATCGCTTTGCTGTCTGCGCTTGTCGCCGTCCCCGCTGCGTTCGCGCAGGCCTGGCCGTCGAAGCCGGTGAAGATCGTGGTGCCGTACCCGCCGGGTGGTGGCGTGGACGGCATCGCGCGGCCGATCGCCGAGCGGCTCACCCAGCGCTGGAACCAGCCGGTGCTGGTGGAGAACAAGGCGGGTGCGGCCACCATCATCGGTGCGGAGTCGGTGGCGAAGGCACCGGCCGACGGCTACACGCTGCTGCTCACCAGCGAATCCACCATCACCAGCAATCCGCATATCTACCCCAAGCTGCCGTACGACGCGGTGCGCGAGCTCGCGCCGGTGACGCAACTCATCGGTCTGCCGCAGATGGTGGTGGCGCATCCCTCGCTTACGGTGAATTCGCTCAAGGAACTGGTGGAACTCGCGAAAGAGAAGCCGAACACGATCAATTACGGGTCGTATGGCAGCGGCAGCCAGCCGCACCTGCTGTTCGAGAGCCTCAAGGCGCAGACCGGCGCCGCGCTCACGCACGTGCCGTACAAGGGCATTGCGGCAGCGGTGACCGCAGTGGTGGCGGGCGAGGTGCAGCTCACGATGGCGGCGGCCTCACTCGCCCGCGGCCAGATCCAGGCGGGCAAGATGAAGGCTATCGCGATCGCGCGTGCCAGCCGGCAGTCGATCATGCCGGACGTGCCGACGCTTCGCGAGGCGGGCTTTCCCGATATCGATCCGCAGTCCTGGTTCGGCCTCTTCGCCACCGGCGGCACGCCGCGCGAGATCGTGCAAAAAATCCAGACGGATGTCGCGGCGCTGTTTTCGGATGCGGAATTCCGCGAGCGCCATATGACTCAGCGCGGCTTCGACCCGGTGCTCTCCACGCCGGAGGACTTCGCGAAATTCATCCATGCCGACATGCAGGTGAAGGCGCGGCTGATCAAGGTGTCGGGCGCGAAAGCCGAGTAGATCACTCCAGCGGTTAGCAATGTGCCAAGGCTCTATTAACCGCCAAGGCGCCAAGAGGCCAAGGACGCCAAGAAAGGCACAGCAGACATGAAACAAAGCCCGCTCGAAGCGGGCTTTGCCGGGGTGGGAGGGGTTACGGGGAGGG
>CANIEV010000321.1 GCA_947466535.1 Betaproteobacteria bacterium | reverse complement strand
GGTAACGGAGGGGCCGTCATTGCGAGCGCAGCGAAGCAATCTCAGGCGGCTCGTACGAGGCGCTCTTGTTTATTGTTCCAAGCTGGACCAAAAGCGGTGGCGCCACAAGTCGTGCTGCAACGCACTTTCATTCTGCGGAAAAGGGTGGCAACCTGTCGGCTACCGGGCCGGAACCCGGTTTTCTGAAATTCTGAACAGGGAGCACGTCAGTGTTTAATGCACGCAGTCTCGTTTTCAGCCTCGCATCCGCAGCGGCCTTGGCGTTGGCCAGTCTTGCAGCCACCCCGGTGCACGCGCAGGAAAAAATCACCTACCTCCTCCCGGCGCCGTTCGTGCTGCCCTCGTTTGCACCCTATGTGATCGCGCGGGAACGCGGCTTCTACAAGGAAGAAAACCTCGAGATCAACTTCGAGGTGGGCAAGGGCGGCATCGACGTCGCCAAGCAGGTGGGCGCGGGCACGGTGGACATCGGCCACGGCCCGGGGGACGGCTCGATCGTGGTGCGGCCCAATGGCGTGCCGATCAAGATCGTCGCGATGCTCGGCGGCGGCTCGCTCGGCGCGCTGATCGTCAACGGCAACTCGACGGTGAAATCGCCCGCCGACCTCAAGGGCAAGACGGTGACGGTGATGTCCTATCAGGATGGCACTTTCTACACGCTGCTCGGTATGCTCGGCGCGGTGGGACTCACCCGCAACGACGTGGACATTCAGGCCGTCGGCCCGACCAACGTCTGGCAACTGCTGCTCGCGGGCAAGTCCGAAGCCATGCTTGGCGTGCCCGACTGGATCGGCGCGATGTCCGACAACGGCGGTTCGCCGCGAGTGGTGCCGACCGACCAGTACTTCGTCGGCCTGCCGCAGACGATCATCGCCTCCGACCGCGCCATCCGCGAGAAACCGGAACTCATCCGCCGCTTTGTTCGCGCGACGCTGCGCGGCCTTAACGAGATCGTGCGCGATCCCGATGCGGCGGCCAAGGTGTATCTCAAGGCGATGCCGCAGTACGCAGGCAAGGAAGCCTCGATCACCCGCGTGATCAACCTGTATGCGCAACGCGTGTTCAAGAGCGACAAGCCGATCGGCACGATCGACGTCGCGCGCCTGGAGAAGACGCAGGACTTCTACGCCCAGCATGCGATCATTCAGTCGAAGTCGCCGATGACGGATCTCTACGCCACCGGCTTCCTGCCGACGCGCTGAGCAATCCATGGGCGGGATGCGGCGTACGCCGTATCCCGCGGTTCTCCTCAGTACGCCTCAGAACGCTACGTTCTGCGGCCCCTTCAGTTTCAGCATCTGCCGTGCCTCGTCCGGTGTGGCCACCGAGAGCGACAGTTCCTCGAGGATGCGGCGGATCTTCTTCACCTGATCGGCGTTGGACGCGGCGAGTTGACCCTTGCCGAGGTAGAGGCTGTCCTCCAGCCCGACGCGCACGTTCCCGCCCATCTGCGCACCCACGGTGAGCAGGCCCATCTGGTGACGTCCGGCCCCGAGGATCGACCAGTGATAGCGATCGCCAAAGAGCTTGTCGGCGATGCGCTTCATGTGCACCAGGTTCTCGGTGTCAGCGCCGATGCCGCCGAGAATCCCGAATATCGTCTGCACGAAGAACGGCGGCTGCACCAGCTTGCGATCGAGCAGGTGCGCGAGGTTGTACAGGTGGCCGACGTCATAGCACTCGAACTCGAACTTCGTGCCGCAGCCTTTGCCGAGGTGCTCGAGCGTGTACTCCATGTCCTTGAAGGTGTTGCGGAAGATGAAGTCGCGGCTGTTCTCGAGGTACTGCGGCTCCCAGGCGTGCTTGAATTCCTTGTAGCGCGGGATCATCGGGTACAGGCCGAAGTTCATCGAGCCCATGTTGAACGAGGCCATCTCGGGTTGCGCAGCGAGCGGCGCGGCGAGGCGTTCCTGCACCGTCATGTTGTGGCCGCCGCCGGTGGTGATGTTGATCACCGCGTCGCAGTTGGCCTTGATCACCGGCAGGAATTGCATGAACACCTTCGGATCGGGCGTGGGCCGGCCGTCCACCGGGTCGCGCGCGTGCAGGTGCAGGATCGCGGCGCCTTCGCGCGCGGCGGCGATCGCCTCGTCGGCGATCTGCTTGGGCGTGATCGGCAGGTGCGGCGACATCGTGGGAGTGTGGATCGATCCGGTGATCGCGCAGGTGATGATCACCTTGCTTTGCAGGGCTGCCATCCTCGTCCTCCTTGTTTTGACAATTCGCGATTGTCGCGGATTTGCGCGGAGGGCGGGAGAAGGAGGTCGGTTAAAATGCCGTGCAAACACAATCAGGACACCACAGGGGAAAGAGATGCTTGAATTCGACATGACCGAACAGCAGCGGATGATCCGCGATTCGGCCAGGCGTATTGCCGAGGAACACATCAAGCCGCGCGCGGCCAAGGCCGACCGCGAGTACAAGCCGCCGCTGGAGAACCTGAAGGTGCTCGCTGAAAACGGGTTCACCGGCATCCTCATTCCCGAGGAATACGGCGGCCTGGGACTCGGCGTGTTCGAGATGACGCTGGTCATGGAGGAGATCGCGCGCGCCTGTGCCAACACCGCGATTCTCACCGCCACCGCCGACGGCCCCACCTCGCGCGTGATCATGGCCGTGGGCAGCGACGAGCAGAAGAAAAAATATCTTCCCAAGATGGCCAAGGGCGAACTTTTCGCCGGCTGGTCGATGTCCGAGCCGAACGCGGGTTCGGACGTGGGCAATGTGGAAACGCGCGCGGTGAAGGACGGCAACGAGTACGTGATCAACGGCTCGAAGCTGTGGTGTTCCTGTGCCGAAGTGGCGGACATCTTCCTCGTGCTGGTGCGGCTCGATCCCGCACCGGGCATGCGCGGCCTCGGCGCGATCCTGATCGAACGTGACACGCCGGGTTTCACCATCGGCAAGCACCTCGATCTCATCGGCCTGCGCGCCACCGGCATGGCGCCGCTGTATTTCGAGGACTGCCGCGTGCCGGCGGAGAACCTGATCATCCCGCTGGGCAAGATGCGAAAGCTGTTCGAAGTACTCGACAGCGACCGTATCTGCGGCAACCCGCCGGTGTGCCTTGGCATTGCGCAGGCCGCGATGCAGGACGCGCTTGCCTACACCAAGGATCGCAAGCAGTTCGGCAAGACGCTCTCGGAGTTCCAGGGCCTGCAATGGAAGCTCGCCGACATGGCGATCGAGATCGAGGCCGGCCGTGCGTTGCTGTACAACGCGGCGCGCCGGGCGGATGCGAAGCAGGGCCACCTGCTCGATGCGTCGATCACCAAGACCTTCATCAACGAAATGGCGATCCGCGTCTGCAACAGCGCGATCCAGCTCTGCGGCGCATACGGACTTTCGGAAGAGTTCCCGTTCGAGCGCTACTTCCGCGATGTGAGAGGCCTTTCCATCGGCTACGGTTCGACCGAAATCCACCGCAACACGATCGCGGGCGCGATGATCGAAGGGCGCTACACGACCTGATCGGCAGGGCCGGTGGATCTGACGGCTGACCGGCCGTCAGTGGTCCAAGCGATGAAGACCTTGCTCGCTTCTCTGTTTCTGATTGGGGTGGGCGTGACAGCGGACGTGTGCGATGCGCAGGCACCGCTGCCGGACGCACCGCCGGGCGGTGCCGCCTATTCTCCGGGCGTTTCTAGGGAGCCACTGAACAAGGGGGCTACGCCCCCTCGTAACTCCCCCATCTCAGAGGGAACGCTGAACCTTCAAGCCTCGACATTGGACTTGATCAGCGATTCCCTAGGTATCCACCGCCTGGCGAGCGCTCGCCGCGGGCTATGTACG
>CANIEV010000320.1 GCA_947466535.1 Betaproteobacteria bacterium | reverse complement strand
GGCATGCATTCGCGGACGGCCTCGTTGGAAGGCGGGACATGCGGCGCGCCGCGAATGAACACCTGGTCGTTGCGGTACCCGGCCAGGTCGGACGGCTTCACGATGCCGGCCTGCACGCTTGGGCTGAAGAGGGCCTGGTACCAGCGGGATAGTCCGTTGCGGAACACGGCGCCCGGGTTTTCGCCCCTGAGGATTTTTGTCAGGTCGTCGATTACGACCTTGTGGGCTTCGTGATAACCCTTTGCTGCCATGGCGTCGCGGACGGCCTGGTCCGAGGTGTTGCTGTCGGGGTTCCAGTTGCCGTGGCGAATTTTCTCGATCAGGTCCGCGGTGACGCGATAGCCTTCGATCGACAGCGAGTGGTAGGCGTCGCTTACATAACGCGCTTCGATGTCCTGCAGCAAGGCGTCCGGGTCAATTGCGGATGACGTGGCAGGAGGAAAGAGGCTTGCGACGGGTTCACGCATCGCGGCCCACATCAGGCGAATTCGCTGAACGTGGGGGGACTCCGGTTGTCCGGAGGCAAGCAGTGCGGGGGGAGGGCTGCTGAACGGATTGGCTTCATTGACCGCATGGCCCGCAGCGCGCATCGCCCCGAGTATTTCATCGGCGAGGGCGGGCTTCCCGATGAGTCGAAGTGCGCCCGCGAGACGACCCGCGACGACGGGATGCGGTCCCGAAAGCAACTTGCGCAGAACATCCGAGACATCCCGCAGGGAGTACAGGGCAAGCTGTATTGCAAGCGGATTCCGGGCGAACAGCGCAGGGCTGGCGGCGACGAGCGCATCCGGCATTTCCACCAGGCGAAGTCCGCCGCAATCGTCGGCAGCCGATGCGGCGAGGAGTGCCGGCGCCTTGTAGATGAAGAGTGAAGAGCCGTGAGGAAGTTGCAGGGTCTGATTGGTGCCCGCACTGGCCCAGATCTGCAGTTGTTTGGGAACGCTTCGGTCTGCGCTTCGGAGCAGAAGGGATTGCTCCGGGTTGAGGTGCCACTGATCGCCGAATCGTTCGTTGGCATAGCCGGCAACGAACTCGCGCACGCTCGCGTACCAGGGGCCGGTTTCACCTGCAGACTCGTCGGGGCGCGCCGGGATGTACCAGCCTTTGATGACCTCCTTGAGAAAACCGTTGGTCAGGAGCGTTCGGCGATCCTGGACGGACAGGGCCGACCCCGGGATGGCATGGAGGCCCTTGTCTTGAAGCGCTTTCAGGCCCTGCAGAGCTTGCGCGAGCCGATGCGGAACGGTTGCCATGGACGATTCGGAGCGGGCGGCGGCAGGGCGGCGGGTTATGGTCGCAAGATTATTCGGGAGACGATCGCAAGATTATACGAAAAATCATTGCAAGAGTATGCAGATGTTCGGTGCAAGATTATTCTGACTTAACGGCAGTTTAATTCAATAAAATTAGAGGGTTTTACTTCTCCCTTGGGTGGCTCGGGGCGATCGAATTTCCGCTTGGCTATATCGTGCTTTAATACTGGTAGTTCAAAGTAAAGTATGATTTAATTTTATGCAATAAATTAAAGCATGCTTTCAATGTCCCGAACCACCGGCACCTACGCCATCACAACCACGCTCGGTGAGCCGGTCCGTGCCTTCGTGCCGCGCCCGCTGCCCCCGGCCGACCCGCCACTGGCGCCCGCCGGTATTATTGATCTGAACCGCCAGGCCGAACTGGCGCTGGCGCGCCTGGCCGGGGTGTCGGGCCTGGTCCCGTCGGTGGAGTGGCTGCTCTACAGCGCCATCCGCCAGGAGGCGCTGCTCACCTCGCAGATCGAGGGCACCCAGGCCACGCTCGCCGACCTGTTCGACGAGGAAGCCGGCTTCAAGGTCAGCAACACCGACGATGTCGAGGAGGTCACCAACTATCTGCGCGCTTTTCGGTGGGTGCAGGGCCAGTTGCGTGACCCGCAGGGCTTGCCGATCAGCGTTCGCCTGTTGTGCGAGGCGCATCGGCTGCTGCTCGACGGGGTGCGCGGGGCAGGCAAGCAGCCCGGCGAACTTCGCCGCTCGCAGAACTGGGTCGGCGGCACGCGACCGGGCAACGCTGTTTTCGTGCCGCCTCCGCCGCAACAGGTGGCCGATCTGCTCGCGGACCTGGAGCGATTTATCCATGCGCCCGACCCCGACCTGCCGCCGCTTGTCAGGATCGCCCTGATTCATGCCCAGTTCGAAACGATTCATCCCTTCCTCGATGGCAACGGTCGCATCGGGCGTCTGCTCATCGCCGCGCTGATGGAGCACTGGGGGCTATTGCGGGAGCCGCTCATGGTGCTGAGCGCTTATCTCAAGCGGCACCAGGCCGAGTACTACCGGCGCTTGTCGGCCATCCGCACCGAGGGGGACTGGGAGGGCTGGGTGTCCTTCTTCCTCGAAGGCGCGGCGGCGGCGTCCGCGGAGGCCGAGCGCAGCATCATCGACGTGGCCAGCCTGATCACTACCGACCGCAAGCGACTGCTGGAGTCGCCCAAGGCCGGGGCGATCAGCGTCCGCCTGTTCGAATTGCTGCCGATGATGTCGCGCTTCACGGTTGAGCACGTTCGCAAGCGGCTCGAGACGACGTTTCCCACGGCAAGCGCGGCCGTCAATCTGCTGCTGGATCTTGGCCTTGTGGCCGAACTCACCGGGCAGAAGAAGAACCGCATCTACAGCTACCAGGCGTATGTGGAGTTGTTGTCCCGCTGAAGTTGTCGCGCTGGAGTACGACTGAGGTTGCGTTCACAGAGCGGCGCGGTTCAACGCGGGCGCCAGGGCAGATCGCAACCGATCCACGATGGCAGGCAGGGGCTCGCGGGGAAGCTCGGACTTCTTGAGAAACGCCAGCCACAAGGACTGCCGCGAGGAATCGTGTGCAAACTCGTCCGTAAGCCCAATCGGCACTGTATCGGGCACGGACATGCCGCGCCGCTCGAATGTGGCTTTGATCGCCTGGGCCAGCAAATCGGTGTCCAGGGTTTCTCGTTCCAGCAGCACCGACAGATCGAAGTAGTCCTTCAGGCGGCTGTTGGTCATGCCCAGCAGCGCGATGGCGTGGAGTTTTTCCGCGATGACCGTGTACGTCGGGTAGGCCCGCAACTTGGGCGCGGGAAGATCGTCCAGCAGGACCGGATAGACCGAATCCACCGGCGCCGGTGTGACGGCATCGCCGAAGCCGACATCGATCTGAGTCTTGCAGCGCGCCCTTGAGCAGAAAGCGGTCAGCGTGCTGCGACTTTGTCAGACGGTAAAGGATGCGTTCCAGCGCGAATCGCACCAGCACCTGATTGAAATCGACACCCTGCGCTTTGGCAACATTGAGCAGGCGCGCACGGACGGACGCGGCGACGTTTGGATCGGCGGGGTTCATCCGATGCTCTCCAGGTAGGGCCGCATCACATTGGCCACGCGGCAGACCTTGGCGAAGCGCCAGATTTCATCGGCTGATGCCTTGTTGCCGGCTCGGGCGTCCTTCAGGGCCTCCAGCGCCACGTCCAGGCCGATCTTGTTGCGGTGCTTGAAGCAGTCCGCCACGGTCTTGGCCACGCTGTAGACCCGGAGCTTGACGCCATCGCGTTCAACTTCCTCGACGCCTGCCGTGTAGGCTTCACCGCTGAACTGCACCATCTTGATCGGCGGATAGTCGAACCGCGGGGCATGGCTGCCGCGCGGCATGGCAATCCAGGCCTGGCGCGGCAGTTGGGTGGTCAGCTCGTGGAACTGCAGCGCAGTGAGCAGGCAGAACACGGCTTGCGGCACCTTGGTGGCGATGGTGACCAGAGCCTCGTGTTCGGATCCCTGGGAGTCCGGCAGGCGGTACAGGCCACGCCCGAT
>CANIEV010000319.1 GCA_947466535.1 Betaproteobacteria bacterium | reverse complement strand
TGACGGTCCCCCGACAGACCGGAAATATTCTCGTACAGGCCGCCGAAACATACGTTAAGCGGGATCGGCTAGTTAAGGAAATGCTCCTTGGTTCGCTCGCCCCCGCAATTGCAGTCGCCATCGCTGCAGCAATTCTTTTCTGGATTGGAATTCGCCGCAGCCTTGCCCCCCTGACCAGGATGCGGGATGAAATTGCTCGCCGCTCACCGACTGACCTTTCACCCCTCGCGGAAGCAGACACGCTTCAGGAAGTCAGACCTCTCGTTACGGCGCTGAATCATCTGCTCAGTCGACTGTCCGCAGCGTTGGGAACGCAGCAGCGATTCATAGCCAATGCAGCTCATCAATTGCGAACTCCGCTTGCCGGTCTGAAAACACATGTCGCGCTTGCGCAACGCGAGATCAAGCCAGAAGAAATCCGGTCGCTTCTGACGATGATCGCAGGCGAGACGGAAAGAGCCAGCCACCTGGCCGTTCAGTTACTGACGTTGGCTCGCGCGGAACCCACGGCAGGGAGCGCTTTGGCCGAATCCCCGGTCAATCTCCGCGAAGTCGCGGCACGTTCAGCTCAGGAATGGGTGCCCAAAGCGCTTTACAAAGGAATCGACCTCGGCTTTGAACTTGATGACGCCTGGACCAGCGGAGATGCTTTACTGCTAAAAGAATTGCTTGGAAATCTTATTGACAATTCGATCGCATATACACCTCCAGATGGCACGGTCACGGTCCGCACTAACGCGACCGCTTCGAAGTGCACATTGGAAGTCGATGACAACGGACCAGGAATACCACCAATTGAACGTGATCGTGTATTCGAGCGTTTTTACAGGATGCCCGGCACGTCTGGCGACGGATGCGGGCTCGGTTTGGCGATCGTAAAGGAAATTGCGGACCGGCATGCTGCGACAGTGGTACTAGACGCGCCACCGTCAGGTCAAGGAAGTCGAATCCGGATCGAGTTCCAGTCGCTCCACATCCTTCAGCAATAGTTCTGAGAAAGTATCGTCATCTTTCCAAGTCAAAAGGACACTTGGTTCATCTACATCAGCGCCCCATGCACAGTCGTCAGTTAAACCGGGAATCGATACGAGATCTTCATCGCAAAAAATCAAGGGGAGCAATTGACGCTTCCAGCCCGGAATCCCAAACTGCTGGAAAATGCTTTTCAACGAACGACTGGGGCGGCGTGAATCCGGTCTGATCCGCTCACCGCCGACACGTGTCCTTACCGTAATCTTGCCCGATTTCAACTTTTTGGCCGACAACCCCGCCCCCAGCGTGTGCGTAAAATACAAAGTCCCGTGAAGCTCCATCAGAACCATCTTCGCCTCCCCTGCCCAAGTTCGGCTGATTGCAGTTCCCACAGAAATAATCGGACCTTCGAGATACAGGGCGTCACGGTAGCGACGATAGCAGGCACCGCCGACTCTGACTTCCAGCTTGGCATCGCGACGCGAGTCGCAAAGCTGACGCCAAAGTTCAACTGTTGCCGAGGTTGGAGCCGCCTGAAAGCCACGCATTTCCGCCCAGAATCGAATCAAGTTACGCGCTCGTACCTCCCCCAAATCCCGTAATCTGCTTATCGACAAGGCACCGTTGCTTGCACATGCATCAAAATCTATCTGTCCAAGTTCACGGAGCAGTTGCGAAGCCTCAGCAATGTGCGATGCGGATCGCGCGATTCTTTGCGTGACACCCGGATATTGCGCCTCCAGTGTAGGTAAAACCGCGTGCCGAAGGAAATTCCGGGGACGTGCCAAATCTGTATTGCTTTCGTCATCTATCCATGAAAACCCTGCCGTTCGCGCATAACGCTCTATCTCTGATCTCGGGACATCCAAGAACGGCCTTATTATCTTTGTTCTTCCTGATGAGACCAAAGGCATCGCCGCCAACCCGGGAGCGCCAGCGCCTCGCAGTAATTGGACCAGAAGTGTCTCCGCTTGATCATCGCGATGGTGACCAAGCAGGAGCGCATCGGCACAATCATTTTCGAGAAGCTTGTAACGCGCCTCCCGGGCTGCCCCCTCGACCCCGAAAGATCGCCAAGGGCTAAGGTCCGCACGCTCGATAGTCAGGGGGATGTTCAGGTCACTGCATAGCCCCGCACAGAAATCTCCCCAATCATCCGCGTGGGGACTTAATCCGTGATTTACATGAATGGCTCTTAGTGAAAGCCGCAGGGAATCACGCAACGTCACGAGTATGTTGACGAGTGTGACCGAGTCAACTCCTCCAGACAATCCGGCGATAACCTTCGCGCCCGGACGCAGATCTGATCGCAGCCTATCTTCGACAAGCCTGCTTAATTCAAACGACCGATTCTTCCCGGAATTTGCCATAGCTCATTAGGCGATCAAACCGCATATCGAGCAGCTCGGATGAGCTTCGCTCGCAAACACCACGCAACGCATCAGCGAGAGCCTTTTTCAGGTTCTGCGCTGTTAAAGAGTAATCACGATGCGCCCCGCCAAGAGGTTCGTTGATAATTTTGTCTATCAAGCCAAGCGTCTTCAAGCGTGTCGCGGTAATCGCCAGTGTATCGGCCGCCTCCGGTGCCTTCTCAGCACTCTTCCAAAGGATAGAGGCACACCCTTCCGGTGAGATGACCGAATATGTCGAATATTGAAGCATCATTACCGCGTCTCCGACTGCGATTGCCAATGCGCCGCCGGACCCCCCCTCGCCGATAACAGTACTAACGATTGGGACCTTCAACTCGGCCATAGAGTACAAACACCGACCGATCGCTTCCGCCTGCCCACGCTCCTCGGCGCCGATCCCCGGATACGCCCCCGGCGTATCAACAAATGTGACTACAGGCACGCCGAACTTCTCCGCGACACGCATGAGCCGCATGGCTTTCCTGTAGCCCTCGGGACGAGGCATGCCGAAGTTTCGTTGAATTTTCTCCTTGGTGTCCCGCCCTTTCTGGTGCCCTATCAGCATGACCGCTTGCCCATTGAACCGCGCCAATCCCCCTACGATGGAAAGGTCATCTGCATAGGCCCTGTCCCCATGCAGTTCCTCAAAGTCTGAAAAAATCTGGGCGATATAGTCAAAGGTGTAAGGCCGTTGGGGATGCCTTGCCACTTGCGCTACCTGCCAAGGACTGAGCTTTGCATAGATATCCTTGGTAAGTGACTGACTCTTCTTTTGAAGCCTCTGTATCTCCTCAGAGATATCGACGGCGGAATCGTCCTGCACGTACCGAAGCTCTTCGATCTTCGCCTCAAGCTCAGCGATAGGTTGTTCAAATTCCAAGAATGTGGTTTTCATTACGAAGCCGGATGCCGATCGGACAAGAACTTATTTCAACGGATTCTAATCCGAAGTTCAGTCAACGCAAAGAGTGTACGTTTTTATGAAAACGCGCCAAACATCAGAAGCATCTCGCGCCGGATACATGCCGGCCAATGCGATAAGTATCAAATAAACCTTTATGCCGCCTGTACTGCAACAGAATTCAAGATGCGACTATGAGATGCAACGTGCTGCACAAGAAAGTCCATCTGATCGGCCAGAATCTTTCTATTTGAAAGTATCAGATACTCCGCTTTGTTGGGGACGTAAGGTGCATATACAAGCTCAAGCCCGGCCTCCTGCGGCGTTCGATTTCGCTTAAGGCCATTGCAATGTTTGCAACAACTGACCACGTTCATCCAGGTGTCTTTACCTCCACGCGAAAGCGGCAATATATGGTCACGCGTCAGCTTGAAATAAAAAAATCCACCAGAGCAATATGCGCAAGTATTGCGATCGCGCTGAAATAGTTCAGCATTACTAAGAGGAGGGATCTGGTTGAATCCTCGTAC
>CANIEV010000318.1 GCA_947466535.1 Betaproteobacteria bacterium | reverse complement strand
TCCCGAATTCGCGGCACCGGCACCGGTCGATATCCCCGCGTCGGCGGCGAACGAGTCCGAGGTGGTTGTACCCGAGGCGGCGATTCCCGCGGGGGTGATTCCCGAATCTGCGGCCCCCGATGCGGTTGTTCGCCTGGGCGAGAACGAGGTGTCGGCGACCCTCTTCACCCTGTTCTCGGGCGAGGCGCGCATGCACGTGCACACCATGCGTGCCGAACATGAGATTCTGCGCGATCACGGCATCATCACCGACGAGATGCTGCGCGCGGTGCATACGCTGGGCGGCATCTGCGGCACGGTGCAGCTGGAGGCGCCGCGCGACCTCGCGCATGCCCTGGAGCACGCGCTCGAGCAGTTGATGATCAGCGCCCTGTCGGAAGCGGAACAGAACCTGGTGGGCGACTCGGTCGAGGCGCTTGCGGGCATGGTCGATGC
Organism: Betaproteobacteria bacterium; assembly: GCA_947466535.1. Taxonomy (GTDB): domain Bacteria; phylum Pseudomonadota; class Gammaproteobacteria; order Burkholderiales; family SG8-39; genus CAMBSA01. The sequence goes on along the minus strand of CANIEV010000318.1, from coordinate 3,391 downwards.
CGGTCTCGAGCTATCGGTGCCCGAGGAAATGCCCGGATTGATCGACAGGCTGGAGGAAGTCGCCGCATTCGTGCCGGTGCCCGAGGGTCTGGTGTCGGACAACAGCGCGATGGTGCCCGAGGACGAGGGCGCGTTGCACATCCTGCTGCCGCAGGACGCCACGCCCGAGTCGGCACCTGTAGCGGAGTCCACGGCGGCGACAAGCGATGCGACTCCGCGCGCGCCGGCCGAGCCGCTGCCGGTGGCGGAAGTCGACGACGGCCCGGTGGAACGCCGACGTCGCCGCATACGCGATGAACTCGATCCCGAGTTGCTGCCGGTGTTTCTCGAGGAGGCGGCGGAACTTGTGCCGGCGATCGGCTCGACGCTGCGCGCATGGCGCGAGGAGCCCGACCGTGCCACGCTCGGGCGCGAATTCCAGCGCCTCTTGCACACGATCAAGGGCAGCGCACGCATGGCGGGCGCGATGGGCCTGGGCGAACTGACGCACTACATGGAGACGCGGGCCGAGCGCGCGCTTGCGCAGACCGTGGTATCCACCGTGGCGCTGGACGAGCTGGATATCTCCTACGACCGCATGGTGCAACTGCACGAGCGCCTGTTGCGCCACGGCGGCGGTGCGCCCGAGTCGTCGACAACGCTGGTCGATTCGCCTGCGGCGGCGACCGATGCCGCGCACCCGGTCGTGACGCGCGAGGGCGGGCAGGAACGCGTCGCGATGCTGCGCGTGCGGGCCGAGGTGGTGGACAAGCTCGTCAACCAGGCGGGCGAAGTGTCGATTGCACGCAGCCGGCTAGAGGGCGAACTGCGCTCGCTCAACGGGGCGCTGTCGGAACTCACCGGCAATATCGCGCGGCTGCGGGCGCAGTTGCGCGAGATCGAGATCCAGTCCGAGGCGCAGATGCAGTCGCATCGCGAGGAACTCAACCGCGCCGACGGGCACTTCGATCCGCTCGAATTCGATCGCTTCACCCGGGTGCAGGAACTCACCCGCTTCATGGCCGAATCGGTCAACGACGTGCAGACGGTGCACCAGAATCTGGTGCGCAATTCCGACAGCATGGAAGGCGCGCTCGCCGCGCAGGCGCGCCTGAACCGTGACCTGCAGCAGGACCTGATGCGGGTGCGCATGGTGCCGTTGGCGGGTCTTGCCGAGCGCTTGCACCGCATCGTGCGCCAGACCGCCAAGGAATCGGGCAAGCGGGCCAATCTGGACATTCACGGCGCGAACGTCGAACTCGACCGCTCGGTGCTCGAGCGCATCACCGCGCCGTTCGAGCATTTGTTGCGCAACGCGGTGATCCACGGACTCGAGACGCCGGCCGAGCGACTCGCGCAAGAAAAGCCCGCCACCGGCGAAATCCGGCTTGAGCTTTCGCAGGAAGGCAACGAAGTCGCGCTGGTGCTCGCCGACGACGGCCGCGGTATCGATGTCGCGCGGATTCGCGAGAAGGCGACTGCCGCAGGGATGATCCGGGCCGATGCGCCGATGTCGGATGCCGATCTGGCCGACCTGATCTTCGTGCCCGGCTTTTCGACTGCAGCCAAGGTGACCGAGAGCGCCGGGCGTGGCGTGGGCATGGATGTGGTGAGAACCGAAGTGGCGTCGCTTGGCGGGCGTATCGCCATTTCCTTTGTACAGGGCAAGGGATCGCGCTTTTCGATCTACCTGCCGCTTACGCTCGCGGTCACCCAGGCGGTGCTCGCGCGTGCCGGCGGCAAGACGTACGCGATTCCGACGGTGATGGTCGAGCAGGTGCAGCAATTGCGTGCTGATGCGCTCGCGGCGGCGGAAGCGTCGGGCGAAGTCGTGTGGCAGGGCAGGCGCTATCCGTTTCGCGATCTTGCGCGACTGCTGGAACTGAAACCCGCCGAGGCACGGCGATCGGCGCCGGTGCTGTTCCTGCGCTCCGGCGCGAACGCGCTCTCGCTCGCAGTGGAAGAAATGGTCAGCCCGAGCGAGGAAGTGGTGGTGAAGTCGATCGGGCCGCAGCTTGCGCGCGTGCCGGGCGTGGCGGGCGCCACCGTACTCGGTTCGGGCGAGATCGTTCTCATCATCAACCCGGTAAGCCTGTCGCAGCGCGAAATGCCCGCGGTGGCGGTGGCCGCCGAAGAGCTTGCGCCTGTGCCGAGCGAGCAGGCGCTGGTGATGGTGGTGGACGATTCGCTCACGGTACGCAAGGTGTCCGGACGACTGCTCGAGCGTGCCGGCTACCGCGTGCTCACTGCGCGCGACGGCGTGGAAGCGCTGGAACTGCTCGCAGAGGTTGTGCCCGATGCCATGCTCGTCGACATCGAAATGCCGCGCATGGACGGGTTCGACCTGACGCGCAACATTCGCGGTGATGCGCGGCTGGCGAAAGTGCCGATCGTGATGATCACCTCGCGCACCGCCGACAAGCACCAGGACTTCGCACGCGAGATCGGCGTCGATGCGTACCTGGGCAAGCCGTATCAGGAGGAAGAACTGCTCGCGCGACTTACGGAACTCGTTGCGCGACGCTAGTCGGTGCCTGCCTGTTTGCCCTTGACCTTGCCGTACATCTCCAACGCACGTTTTCTCGCCCGGTCGTGGTCCACGAGCGGCGCGGGGTAATCGCGGCCGATCACGCAGCCTGAGGCCTGCTGTTCCAGCGGAGGAAGCGTCCAGGGTGCATGCAGGTGCTTCACCGGCACGTTCGCGAGTTCCGGCACATAGCGCCGGATGAACCTGCCTTCCTTGTCGAAGCGCTCGGACTGGGTGACCGGATTGAAGATGCGAAAGTACGGTTGCGCATCGCAACCGGTGGACGCCGCCCACTGCCAGCCGCCGTTGTTCGCCGAGAGGTCGAAGTCGTTGAGCTGGTCTGCAAAGTAGCGCTCACCCTGCTTCCAGTCGACGTGAAGGTCCTTCACCAGGAACGAGGCGGCGATCATGCGCAGGCGGTTGTGCATGTAACCGGTCTGGTTGAGCTGGCGCATCGCCGCATCCACGATCGGGTAGCCGGTGCGACCCTCGCACCAGGCGGCGAATTTCGCAGGGTCATTCTCAAACGCCACCGCGTCGTATTCCGGCTTGAACGAGCGCTCGACTACCCGCGGATGGTGATGCAGGATCTGGAAATAGAAGTCGCGCCAGATCAGCTCCGACAGCCAGGTCGCCGCGCCTTCGTTCTTGCGCCGGATTGCTTCGCGCGCGAGGCGCCGGATGGAGATCGTCCCGAAACGCAGATGCACAGAGAGGTAGGACGGGCCCTTCACCGCCGGAAAATCGCGGCGATTACGGTAGTCGCCGATGCGCGGCAGAAAGTCGCGCAACAGCGTATCCGCGCCGGACATGCCGGTCGGGATGCCGAGTTCGGACAGGTTTGTTTTTTCGAACCCGAGGTCGCTGAGCGATGGCATATGCCGC
>CANIEV010000317.1 GCA_947466535.1 Betaproteobacteria bacterium | reverse complement strand
TTGGCGCAGTCCGCCGACCCCGCAGCGAGCGCGCCGCCGCCGGCATCCACGCCGCACGCGGCCACGCCGCCGGGTGACATCGAACCGTTGTTGATGCCGAAGTAATCGGTGAGCGAGTTGGAGTACTTGGCGGTGAACCATTTCCAGCTGGCGCCGAGGTAGAGCTCGGTGTTGGTGTAGTCACCCCGCGTCGGCGTGCCGTACTTGGCACCGGGGTACATGTATGTAAGCACGCCGACATCCATGGTGATGTCCTTGATCGGCTCGAACTTGTAGCCGCCGTAGACGTCCCATTCAATGTTGCCGTTGAAGTAGTTGGTGCCGAGTCCCGAGGCGTTGTTGCCGCCGTAGACGTTCGAAGCCCAGGTGCCGAGGTAGAAGCCGCTTGAGTGCGAATAGTCGAATCCGCCCTGAACCGCCATCTTGCCGAAGGTTTGCGAAATGCTGCGGAACCGGTAGTCATTGGCAAAGCCCAGATTGCCGGTGAAGGTGTGCGGCGATGCCGGTGCGGCGGCCGGGGTCTGCGCCAGCGCGGCAACAGGGGTGGACAGTGCGGTTGCGACTGCTGCGGCAAGTAACAGCTTCTTCATTTAAAAAACTCCTGACGTTGGTTGTTGCAAATGAAACTCGTCGATGACAATAATGCACATCGCGTGCCAGTTCAATAAGCTATAAAAAACATAGGATTAGACGCGGTCTTGATGCGGCCGATCCGCCTCTTGCACCAAAATAGCGCATCGAGAAATCCTGGCGCACCCGCTCTGTGCTGTCCTCCAAACCGCTATCGGGTGCGTTCTAGTCCCTATGCTAGACTCGGCCCGCCTTCAGCCATGTCCAATCCGCGATTCATCGACGATCTGTCAGCCCGCGTAAGCGAGTTGCTTGCCAAAAGCCCCGCCGGCGACCTGGAGAAGAATCTCCGGGCGATGCTGGCCGCGGGCTTTTCCCGGCTTGATCTGGTGACGCGTGAGGAGTTCGACGTCCAGTCCAAAGTGCTCGCCCGCACCCGCGAACGGTTGCGCGAGCTCGAGACCCGCGTCGAAGCGCTGGAAGCGAAGCTCCGCCAATAGGCGCGTTTAATGTCTCTCGCGGTGGTCCACAGCCGGGCCCTCGCAGGCCTGGATGCACCGCCGGTCACGGTCGAGGTGCACCTCGCCAACGGCCTGCCCGCGTTCAATATCGTCGGCTTACCCGATACCGAGGTGAAGGAAAGCCGTGATCGGGTGCGCGCCGCGCTGTTGAATTCGCGCTTCGATTTTCCTGCGAGACGGATAACCGTCAATCTCGCGCCTGCGGAATTGCCCAAGGAAAGCGGCCGTTTCGATCTGCCGATCGCGCTCGGCATTCTCGCCGCCGCCGGTCAGATTCCTTCCGATCGTCTGTCTGAATACGAATTTGCGGGTGAGCTCTCACTCTCGGGCGAACTACGGCCAGTGAGGGGAGCGCTCGCAATGACCTGGCGCGCTGCGAGCAAGGGGCGCACCTTTGTCCTGCCTTCGGAAAGTGCCAGCGAGGCGGTGCGCGTGGGCTCCGCAGACATTCTCGGTGCGGCATCATTACTGGCGGTCTGCGCGCATCTTGCGGGTCAGACCCTGCTCGAGCGTCCCGTTGCGAGCGAGGTTTCGGTCGCGGAGGTCTACCCCGACCTGCTCGACGTGAAAGGACAGGCGCATGCCAAGCGTGCGCTCGAGATCGCCGCGGCCGGGCGGCACAGTCTTCTCATGAGCGGGCCACCCGGCACCGGCAAGTCGATGCTCGCCGCCCGCCTGCCCGGTCTGCTGCCCGAAATGAGCGATGCCGAGGCAATCGAGTCGGCAGCGCTTGCATCGATCGCTGCCGGCGGGTTCCATCTTTCGCGATGGAAACGTCGCCCGTTCCGTACACCGCATCATTCCGCTTCTGCGGTTGCGGTGGTCGGTGGTGGCAGCGATCCGCGCCCGGGCGAGATATCGCTTGCGCATCACGGCGTTCTGTTCCTGGACGAGTTGCCGGAATTCGAGCGGCGCGTTCTGGAGGCACTGCGCGAGCCGCTTGAAACCGGTCGGGTTTCGATATCCCGTGCCGCGCGCAAGGCGGAATTCCCTGCGCGTTTCCAGCTTGTTGCGGCGATGAATCCCTGCCCCTGCGGGTGGCTTGGCCATTCGAGCGGACGCTGCCGCTGCACGCCGGATCGCATCGCGCGTTACCGCGGAAAGCTCTCGGGTCCTTTGCTCGATCGCATCGACCTGCACGTCGAAGTGCCGGCGCTCGCGGACGATGAACTCATGCGTGCGTCGATCGGGGAGAGCAGCGCCCAGGTACGCGAGCGAGTCGTACGAGCGCATGCGCTTTCCCAGACGCGGCAGGGAAAGACCAATGCGGAACTCGAAGCGGGTGAGGTGGACAGACTGTGCGCCACTTCAAACGAAGCGGGGACTTTGCTTCGTCAGGCGATTGCGCGACTCGGCCTGTCGGCTCGCGCATACCACCGGGTGTTGCGCATCGCCCGCACCATCGCCGATCTGGCGGGGGCGGACGCGATTGACACATCGCACGTCGCTGAGGCGATCCAGTACCGGCGAAATGCGCTGATGAACTAGCGCATCAATTGCGCCCCGCTTGCACCTATTCGGCTTTGATCTTTGCCGCCTTTACAACCGTGGCAAAGCGCGCAGATTCCGCGCGCAGCAATTCGGTGAATTGTTCGGGCGTATTGGCCACCGGGTCGATGCCGAGTCCAGTGAGGCGTTCGCGCAATTCGGGGCGATGCACCGCGACATGCGCTTCTGCCTGCAGTTTTGCGATGATCTCGCGCGGCGTGCCGGCGGGTGCGAACAGGCCGTTCCAGAGCACGCCTTCGAATCCGGGCAATCCGGCTTCGGCGACAGTGGGCAATTCCGGCACCGAGGGAGAACGCGTGGGCGAGGTGACTGCGAGCCCGCGCACGCGGCCCGAGCGCAGGTGCGACACGATGGGAGCCGGATCGATGAAGATCATCTGCACATCATTGGAAAGCAGCGCGGTCAGAGCAGGAACGCTGCCTTTGTACGGTATGTGATTGAGTTGCACGCCGGCGATCTGGCTGAAGGTTTCCACCATCACCTGGAAGGTGATCGTGGGCGTGCCGTAGTTGAGTTGTCCCGGCCGGCTTTTGGCAAGCGCGATGAGTTCGGGGATCGATTTCGCCGCGAGCGACGGGTGCACGGCGACCACCATCGGATGGCTGCCCATCAGCGTGACCGGCATCAGGTCCCGAACCGGGTCGTAGGAAAGCTTGGCGTAGGTCTGCGGATTGATCGTGTAGGTGCTGCTGGCGCCCACCAGCAGCGTATGGCCGTCGGGCGGGGATTTGATCACCTGTTCGACCGCGATGATGGTGTTCGCTCCAGGGCGATTCTCCACCACCACCGGCTGGCCCCAGGTTTCGGACATGCGTTGCGCGACGATGCGCGCGAGGATGTCGTTGCTGCCGCCGGGAGGAAAAGCCACCACGATGCGCATGGGTCGTGAAGGAAATCCCGATGTGCCCTGTGCCAGGGCGAATCCGGACGAGAGCAGGCAGGCAAGAGCCAAACCGGTGCGTATCCATTGCTTCATCGTTATCTCCTTGACGCTTCATGCTACGGCGGACAGGAACCGATTGTCACGGATGACGTCCGGTTCTGCAGGGCCGGACGGCCGGGCCTTGCATTGAGCTCATGCATAAAGCGACGGATGGGTCACATCGAATTCGTAGATCCAGTTGGCGCGGTACGAGTTGTTCGACGGGTCGCGCCATTGCTGCCATTTGTAGGTGAGGTCGCGCTTGAGCCGGGCCCAGGGCGTGCGCAGGTGCAGCGCATGGCGCCGCGCACGCGCACCGA
>CANIEV010000316.1 GCA_947466535.1 Betaproteobacteria bacterium | reverse complement strand
GCCCGATGATGCCCCGGTAACCAGCAGCCATTCGCCGCGCTGCAGCGCCCCGTTGTCGAACAGCATGTCGTAGGCGGTAAGTAGTACCACCGAGGCGCAGGCCGCCTGTTCCCAGGTGAATCGCTCCGGCACCGGGATCGCCTCACGCTCATCGAAGATCGCGTATTCCGCGAAGCCGGGCTGCGCGCGACCCATGATGCGCGCACCGATTTTCACCGAAACGCCCGCGCCCACGCCGATCACCTCGCCCGCGCCTTCGAGACCCGCCGCTTTCGCCGACGAACCCGCCGCGTGCAGGCCGATCGCGCCCATGAATTCTCCGCGGTTGAGCGCCGCGCCGCGCATGCGCACCAGCAGTTCGCCGGCCTTCGGTTCGGGCACCGGCACCTCGCGCAACTCGAGTGTGCTTGCGCCGGCTTCGTTCTTTATCCACCAGGATTTCATCGGACGCATCCGCTTCGGATTGAAGCGCGCATCCTACCCGAGCCGGCCGGTGCAGGCGTGCGGGTTCAGGAGCCTTCGTTCGCCTTGCTGAATTCGAGCAGGAACTCGAGCAGTTCCTTCGGCTTCACCGGCTTGGAGAGGTAGTCATCCATGCCCGCGGCAAGACAGGCATCGCGGTCGCCCTGCATCGCGTTCGCGGTCATGGCGACGATCGTCGTGCGCGTGCGACCTTCTTCCTGTTCCAGTGCCCGGATGCGCCGTGTCGCCTCGAGTCCATCCATCACCGGCATCTGCATGTCCATGAATACCAGATTGAATCGGCCGTCGCGAAATTTCTCAAGGCCAATTGCGCCATCCTCGGCCGCCGTGACCTCGTGCCCCCATTTCCTGAGCAGGCTCACCACCAGCTTCTGGTTCACCGGGTGATCCTCAACCAGGAGTATCGACAGGTCTTCCCGGGTATCGCGCAGCAGGTGTCGCGTGACAAGCTCCTGCGTGACGTCCATTTTTGCCTCGCGCGCCGCAGCGACGCCGAGTACCCGGTGCAGCGCCACCAGCAGTTCGTCGGCCGCGATCGGCTTGACGAAATAGCCCGCAAGGCCCATGTCGCGGCAGCGCTGCGCATCGTCGCGCATCGCGCCCGAGGACAGCATCACGACCGGTACCGCGCCGCAGGCAGGCATCGCACGCAGGCGCTCGGCAAGCCCGAACCCGTCCATGTCCGGGATGTGCGCGTCCACCAGCACGCATTCGAAACGGAGCGGCCCGGTACCCACGATCGCCAGCGCCTCGGTGCCCGAGGACGCGCAGATCGGAACCATGCCCCACTTGGCCAACATGGCCTCCAGAACCTTGCGGTTCGCGGCGTTGTCATCGACCACCAGTACTCGCCTGCCGGCGAGATCAACGCGCGGCACGTCGCCCGCGGGCTGCTCGCCGTCGATGCCGAGCGGAACCCGGATATGGAAGGCGCTGCCGCGCCCGGGCTCGCTGTCCACCGAAATCGAGCCGTGCATCATCTCGACCAGGCGGCTGGATATGGACAGGCCGAGCCCGCTGCCGCCGAAACGCCGCGTGGTCGAACTGTCCTGCTGCACGAACGCCTCGAAGATGCCCGCCTGCCGGTCCAGCGGAATCCCGATGCCGGTGTCGGACACGGAGATATGCGCCACCAGCCCGGTCGCTGCGACCTGCTCCGCGCGCACGCGCACGACAACCTCACCGGAGGCTGTGAATTTGATCGCATTCCCGGCGAGGTTGATCAAGAGCTGGCGCACGCGCCCCGCATCGCCTGTCAGGCGGTGCGGGATGTCGCCCGACACGTCGCACACCAGTTCCAGGCCCTTCTCGTGCGCACTCGGCGCCAGGGTCTTGAGCGTGTCGGACACGAGCCTGGGAAGATCGAACGGGATGTTCTCGATCAGCAGCTTGCCCGCCTCGATCTTGGAGAAATCGAGGATGTCGTTGATGATCGTGAGCAGCGACTCGGCCGAGGTCTTCACCGTCTGGATATAGTCACGCTGCTCCTCGTTGAGCTGCGTATCCAGGGCAAGGTCGGTCATGCCGATGATGCCGGTCATTGGCGTGCGGATCTCGTGGCTCATGTTGGCGAGGAATTCGCTCTTGGTGCGATTGACCGCCTCGGCCGATTCCTTCGCCTGCTGCATCGCGCGTTCGGCGGCGATGCGATCGGTGATGTCGATGATGGTGCCCACCAGCCCGCTCACCGTGCCATCGGCCCGTGTCAGCACCGCCTTGCGGAACATGGCGTTGCGCACGACCCCGCCGTGAAGGGGGATTTCCGTCTCGTAGGTCTGTACCCCGCCGCTCGCGAGCAACTCGGCGTCGCGCGCGGCGTGGAAACCCGAGGCCGCAGGATTGCCGAGCAGTTCGAGCGAGGTCTTGCCCACCCAATCCTCGCGCTTGATGCCATGGAACAGCTCGAAGGCGCGGTTGAATCCGATATAGCGCCCCTGCACGTCCTTGATGTAGCCCGGCAGCGGAATCGCCTCGATCAGCTGCTGGGTGAGGTGAAGCTGCTCCTTGAGCCTTGCCTCCACCTTCTTGCGCGCGGTGATGTCGGTGCGGATCGCGATGTACTGATAGGGCCGTCCCGCCGCATCAAGGAAGGGCACGATCGTCGCCGCGACCCAGTAGAACGAGCCGTCCTTTGCGCGATTCCGCAACTCGCCGTTCCATACACGTCCCGAGGAGATCTTCTCCCACATCTCCGAGAACACCTGCGCCGGGTGGTGCGCCGAGTTGACGATGCGGTGGTTCTTGCCGATCAGTTCCTCGCGCGAATAGCCGCTCAGCTCGCAAAACCTGTTGTTGGCATAAAGAATGTTGCCCGAGGTGTCGGTGATGCTCACGATCACATGCTGGTCGAGCGCGAATTTCTGGTTGTCGAGTTCGCGCCGCCCCTCCTCGCGCTGACGAACAATCTCGGCAAGGAGGCCGATCAGTGCTTCGAGATCGTCGTCCTCGCCGGGTTGCGACGCGCTGTCCGAGCCGAGCAGGCTGGCAAACGTCGTCCTCAGCACGTCCAGCGCACGGTTGCGACTCGACAGGTCTTCGCGCAGCTTGCCGTTGAGCGCCGTCATTTCGGACGAACTCAGCTCGAGCGCGCGGGTGCGCAGCGCGAGATCGCGATCGAATTGCCCGTAGGCTCCGTCCACGCGCTCCAGCAGCGGAGCGATTCCCTGGAGCAGTTTCACCACATCGGGAGGAAGTCCGCCCGCCTCGACCGCCTCGCCCGCCGCGGCGAGCGCCGCGCGCAGCGATTCCTCGCCGGCAAAGCCGGCAGCGCGCTTGAGTTGTCGCAGAAGTGTAGGGTGCATATCGGATCGCGCGGCTACGACGTCCCGCCGATCAGCGCGCTGCCGTTGATCGCCACCCCCGGTCCGAAGACCAGTGCCGTTCGCAAACCCGGCCGCGCAAGCGCGTCCCCGAGGCGCTCGCCCGAGCCCCGCGAATCCTCCATCGAGGCAAGCCGCGTCGACGCCCGGCGCAGGACACCGACGAGAACGAGATGCCGGTCACGCAAAGCGTGCCCTGGGAGACCCCCTGCACAGTTATTTCGCCTGCGGTCGAACAGCCGCCAGGGTGGCTACGGGGAACAGGCCTTTCCGCCGCGGGAGGAGCGTTGCGTCGGTGAAATGGGCAACCGCCCCGAACACCCTCACCAGGCCCGGCTTGACTGCCGACACGACTGCAAGTTTCGACTCGAACGATGCGTCAATTCCGGACAGGACTGCTTGCGCGGTGTGCATGAATTTCTCCCTGTTCGCAGATTACACAGGGCTCTGCAGGGCGGTTTCCGGAACAGCGCGGTAAAAGCACCGCTTTTCCGGTCGCTGCGATGCCAGGCAGCCGCCCCGGCGCATCGCCCCGTACAATCCCGTAATCCCG
>CANIEV010000315.1 GCA_947466535.1 Betaproteobacteria bacterium | reverse complement strand
CGCCGGAGTCATTCCGCCTGGATCCCGGCATCCCTCACCACGCGGCCCCAGACCGCAAGCTGGCTCTCGATCTGGCGCGCGAGTTCCTCCGGCGTACCCGGCTGCGGTTCCATGCCGTTGGCGAGCAACTGCTCGCGCGTCTCCGGCGTGTTGAGCGCGCGCACCAGATCGCGGTTCAGGCGATCGATGATTTCGCGAGGCGTCTTCGAGGGAGCGATGTACGCATACCAGTTGGTCGCGTCGTAACCCGGAAAGCCGGATTCGGCCACCGTGGGCACGTTTGGAAGAAAGGCGGAGCGACGAATGCCGGTGGTGGCGAGCGCGCGGATCTTGCCCGCCTTGATGTGCGGCAGTGCCGAGGGCGCGGAGGCGAAGCCCGAGGGAATCTGGCCGCCGAGCAGGTCGCTCATTGCCGGACCGCCGCCCTTGTAGGGCACGTGCACCACGTCGGCCTTGGCCATGAGGTGAAACAGCTCGCCCGCAAGGTGGCCGGTTCCGCCGACACCCGAGGTGCCGTAACCCATGGAGCCGGGCTTGGCGTTCGCGAGGCGGATGTAGTCCGCAATGGTGTTCGCCTGCACCGAGGGATGCACCACCAGCACGTTGGCAAATACGACCGCCATGGTGATCGGCGCGAGGTCGCGCCGCGGGTCGTAGGGCAGCTTGGCGTTCAGATGCGGCGCGACGCTGAGCGCGCCTACGGTGGCGAGCGATATCGTGTGGCCGTCGGGGACGGCGCGCGCGGTGAGGTCGGTGGCGATGTTGCCGCCGGCTCCCGGTCGGTTCTCCACCACGACGTTCTGCCCGAGCAGGGCGGAGAGTGGGCGGGCGATGATGCGTGCCGCGATGTCGGTGCCGCCGCCGGGTGCAAAGCCCACCAGCACGGTGACCGGTCGCGAAGGAAACACCTGCGCCTGCGCGAGACCCGCGGTGAGCATCGATGCAAAGAGACTGACCAACGGCGCGATCCGCGGCGCGAACCACCTTGACGTGCGCATGCTTGCTCCTCCATGCCGCGCGATCGTTCGCCGCGCAGGCGTTTGAACCTCAGTCCACCCGTGCGCCGATGTCCTTCACCAGCTTCGAATACTTCGCATCGTCGGCGCGGATCGCAGCGGCGAATTCCTGCGGCGTGGTGATCCATGCGTCGATGCCGCCCGCACCGTGGAACTTTTCCTTCACATCCGATGAGGCGAGTGCCCTGGCCACTTCCGCGCGCAGGCGCGCAAGCACCGGTTCGGGCGTGCCCGCGGGTGCGAACAAACCGTACCACTGGGTCATCTCGAAGTCGGGATAGAACTCGGCGATTGCGGCAACGTCGGGAAGCAATCCCGATCGCTTCGCGCCGGTGACCGCAATTGCGCGGAGGCGCCCCGCCCTGATCTGCGGCGCGGTGGAGGTGCCGGACATCATCACGCTCACTTCGCCCGCGACGGTGGCGGTGGTCGCGGGCACGCCGCCCTTGTAGGGGATGTGCACGAGTTGGATGCCGGCGCGCTGCTTGAGCCGCTCCATGGTGAGGTGATGCTGGCTGCCGTTGCCGCCGGAGGCGTAGTTGAGCGGCGGGTTGGCGCGGCGTGCGTAGTCGAGGAATTCCGGAAAGGTCTTTGCCGGAACCGAGGGATTCAACGCGAGCACGAACATGTTGCTCACCAGGCTCGCGACCGGGATGAGGTCCTTCAGCGGGTCGAAGGGCATCTTCCCGTAGAGGTGCGCGTTGATCGCAATCAGACTGTCCATGCCCACGAGCAGGGTGTAGCCGTCGGGCGCAGCCTTGGCAACGAGGTCGCCGGCGAGATTGCCGTTGCCGCCGACGCGGTTCTCCACCACGAAGGGCTGTGCAAATGCGTCGGCGAGCTTTTGCGACACGATGCGCGCCACCACGTCGGGGCCGCCGCCGGGCGGGATCGGCACCAGGAGTCGCACCGGCCGCGAGGGCCAGGCCTGCGCGGCGGCGGGGACGGCATGGATCGCCGCCGCCGCAAGCAATAGCGCCGCGAGCAGTCCCGCGGCGCGGCGCTGAAGGGGGCTAGCGGCGGCCGAGCTTGTCGCCCGCATCGCCGATACCGTTGAGGTAAAGCTCCCAGACGTGCAGGTTCTTCTCGCAGGCGGCGATGACGTTGTCTTCCATGCCGAATTTTTTGGCGAAGCGCTCAACCGCCGTCCAGCCCGCGTTGGAGTGCTCGATGTCGGCCTCCTCGTGCAGTTCGAAAAAATCGAGCTGCGCGTCACTCAAGTTGAAGAGTTTGCGCCAGCGGCTGCGCTCCAGGCCGAACCAGCCGTGGCGTCTCATGATGCCGCGGCCGTAGCCGGGCACGTTGGCGCGTTCGGCGCAGGTATTGGCGACGATGCCTTCGAGCCAGTGGCGGTTGGCCATCAGGCCCTCCCACGCGGCCCAGGCGATCTGCGTGGTGGGCAGGGGTTGCGCGGCGCGGATCTCGGCGCGCTTCATGCCGATATGCAGGCCGAGGCCCTCGAGGATTTCCCAATGCGCCTTGCCGCCGCCGTGCTCGTGGTCGGCGATCACTTCCTGGCTGCAGGACTTGATGATGCCGATCTTCGTGTCCCAGTCGGTGCAGTTGGTGGCTACTTTGAGCTTGAGCACCGAGTTGCGCTGACGCGTGTTCAGGCGATGCTGCATCACGAACATCTTCGCCCGGCCGCGGTTGATCGGCTCCTTGAAGAAGCGGGTGCGCAGGCAGAAGTCATCAACGACGGCGTCCAGGCGTGCGAGGACGCTTTTTCCTTTGGTGGCCAAGTTCTTCCCTTTCTTGTCAGCGGATGTCCGGCGCGCGGTCTGAGAGCGCGCGCTGCGGGTTCGCCTGCGGCTCGGACTCTGCGGTCCTTCACTCAGGCGGGGAGCGAAGTGTATGCCGCCGGGGAGACGGTCGCAATTGGCGACCGGGGAGGACGCTCCCGGCGGGGCGGTCCCCGTCTGAAACGCGGTCAGAACGGAACGCCGCCCTTTACGATGGTGCGATACATAAGGCGGCGCTGCGGCAGCTTGTAGTTGCCCACGCCCTGGTGGATGGTGGAGCAGTTGTCCCAGACGAGCACGTTGCCCACCGCCCAGCGGTGCACGAACATGAATCGCGGCTGGACGATGAAGTCGAAAAGCTCCTGCAGGAGGCGGTCGCTTTCCGCAGGCGGCAGCCCGACGATGTGCGTCGTGAATCCGTGGTTCACATACAGGCACTTGCGTCCGGTGAAGGGATGGGTGCGAACCAGCGGATGCACCACCTCCTGCAGCCGCGACTGCGTGTCCGAATCCAGCGGCTTCACGAAATGTCCGCCGCTCTTGGGCTTTTGGGCGAGATGCGCGGCCTTCAGGCCGAGGAGCCGGTGCTGCATGTCGGCGGGCAGCGCATCCCAGGCGGCAGCGGTGCTTGCGAACTCGGTTTCGCCGAGCGGCATGCCGTCCTGCGTCGGGATCTCGATCGCCTGGAGTATCGACACGCGGCTCGGGTGCGTCGAGTACGACAGGTCGGAATGCCAGTACTGGGCCGCATCCACCGCGCCGACCGGACTACCCGAGGCATCCAGAATGTTCGACAGGACGAAGACTTCCGGATGGCCGGGCTTGGCGAACTTGCGCAGCGGGTGGATGTCGAGTTCGCGGCCCCACAGCAGGCTGAAGGCCTTTTGCTGCGAGTCGTCGATCGTCTGATCACAAAACCAGACCGCGCCGTGCTCGTGCAGTGCGGCTTCGATCTGCGCGAACGCTTCGGCTCCGACCGGGCGGGACAGGTCGACCCCGCGGATCTCCGCGCCGACCGCGGCGCCGCTCGGGATGACGGTGATCGGGCCTGTGTGAATGCCTGTGCTCATGCTCGTTGCAGTCCTTGTCATTGATCGAAGCTCATGTTCTGCGACTTCACCAGTTGCGCCCATTTGCGTACTTCGGT
>CANIEV010000314.1 GCA_947466535.1 Betaproteobacteria bacterium | reverse complement strand
GCTCGCCGTTGACCCAGCAAGCGATGTCGAGCGCGTCCGGGTCGCCCGCCTCATCGGCGGTGACGAGGTACGGCCCGATCGGCGCGAAGCCGTCGGGGTTCTTGCCGAGCAGGAATTGCGAGGTGCGGCGCTGCAGTTCGCGCGCCGAGAGGTCGTTGCCGGTGCAGTAACCGAACACGTGGTCAAGCGCGTCCTTCTGCGCCACATCGCGCATCTCGCGGCCGATGACGATCACGAGCTCCGCCTCGTAGTCGAACCACGAGGCGTATTTCATCGGCAGGGTCACGGTGGCGCGGTGGCCGGCAAGCGCGTTGTTGAACTTGCCGAACAGCACCGGGTGCTCGGGGATCGGCGTGTTGGTTTCTGCGGCATGGCGGCGGTAGTTGAAGCCGACGCAGACGATCTTCTCCGGCGCGCTGACGCAGGGCGCGAACATCAGCTTCGATTCATCGAGCAGCCCGCCCTTGGCCTGCGCGGCCGGGACAGCCTTGCGGAATGCATCAAGGGACTTGCTCGCAATCAGCGCGTCGGTGGTGGCGAATGCGGGCAGGCCCGCTACGGCGCAGACCGCCGCACCGTCGATCACGCCCGCATCGGTTTTTACGCCAAGACGCGTTGCGCCGCCTGCGATGTAGTTCAGAAGCTTCATGGTATTCCTCGGTAAATCGGTTTTTGAAAGTTATTCCGCGAACAACGGATCGAGCCTGCGTGCAAGACGCAGGCAGGCGTCCCAGTCCTTCATACCGGCCTGCGCCGGATCATCGACGTTCACCTGGCTCGCGCCGAATTCGGCGATCTCGTCCGGAATCAGCGTGACTTCGACACCGCCCGCGAGTGCGGCGATCTGACCGCGGCAGGCGAGTTCAAGGAACTGGTGATCGACGAAGGCCTCGGGAATCGTGCGGCCGCACACCAGCGAGCCGTGGTTGCGAAGCAGCGCAATGCGCTTGTCGCCAAGGCTCTTTACCAGCGGATCGCGCTGCGACATGTTGAATTCGTACCCGCCGAAGGCATGGTAGGCGATGCGCTTGTAGAACTTCACCGCATGCTGGTTGATCATCAGCAGACCGTTCTTCTGCGACGACACGCCGATATTCGCCTCGGTGTGGGTGTGGAACACCGCGTTGAGGTCGGGCCGTGCCTTGAGGATGCCGGCGTGGATCACCAGCGCGCCACCGCGCAGGGGCGGGCTGTCCTGCATCGGGGTGCCCTCGAAATCGAACTTGAGCAGGCTCGATGCGGTGACTTCCTCGAACATCTCCATGTTCGACTTGATCAGCAGCTTGTCCGGCTCGCCCGGGACGCGCACCGACAGGTGGTTGTAGGTCAGGTCCTGTACGCCGTAGTGGGACAGCAGCCGGTGGCAGGCCGCGAGATCGACGCGCGCCTGCCATTCTTCGGCAGACACCTTTCGCTTCGCAGACGAATTGATGGAACGGACAGTCATGGGGTTCTCCGTGGCGACGACATCAGCGTGTCGCCCGTGCGTTTTACCTCAAATCGGCCGCAAGCGGTCCGTGTTTATCCGCGGCGCGTATCTGCAGAAAATCTCGCATCGCATCGACTCCGTCATCTTATCGGCATCGTTAGCCCGACGATCACGGGTGTTTTGCTATGCTGCCCGTGAAGCGCATCGTCCATCCCGCCACCCGAAACGCCCCAAAGAAAACGCCATGCAATCCATACTCGTTCCTCTGATCGACGTGGTCTGGCCGGGCATCCTCGCGCCCGAAGTTCGCGAGCGCTACGCCGATGCCGCGATCGTCGCGCGCTGCGCTTCGGAATTCGCAGCCACGCACAGGCTTATGGTCGATCACGCCGGCGGCCGCTATGCGATCACGCCCTACGCCGGCTTTCTCTGCGAAGACGCGCTCTACAAGGGAGAACTGCTCGAGGCCTACCGGACCGCGGTGGCCGGGGGCGCAGAGGTCTCGGTACATATCCATGCGGACCGGGCCGCGGGTGAGGCGCGCTACAGCGACGCCGATTTCATGCGGGCTTCGATCCGCGCGCGGCGAGCGGACCTCGCCTCGGCCGGACTCCACACCACCAGCTACCGCAGTGGTGAATTCGGATTTTCGGCAGTGCTTGCCGATGTGCTGGTCGAGGAAGGCTTCGATATCGATCTTTCCTCGGCGCCGGGACACGCCGACCCGGTGAACCAGGCGTTCTGGCCCGCCGCGCCGCGCGCCGGGCACTATCTTGCCGATGGGCGACTGTTCGAAATTCCGATCGGCGTCGACGGCCAGGGCAACGAACGCGTGCGCAATTACATGCACGTCGAAGTCTCGGACCTCGACAACCAGAAGCGCATTCTCGATTCGCTGCGCGCCGCGGCCGGGGACGACCTGCCGGCGGTGACGCATGCGCTGTTCCACAGTTATTCGTCCGCCCTGCCCGCGATGGCCGAGCGCTGGCAACGGCTGCTCGACTACGCTGCGGGCTCGGGCTGGACCCTTGCCACGCCCGCCGAAGCCCGTGCAGCCTACGACCGCGCCGCCTGAACCGCGCGCCATCGAGGCGCGCCAGAGCAGCACGTCGCGCTGGAACACATTACCCGTGTGCTCGGGCAGCCCGGCGAGTTCGCGGCCGTTGATTTCCACCCGGCCGGAGCGGATGTCATCCAGCCCATTCGCAGGCTATCCGGTCAGGCGTCACTTTCGGTCCAGTTCTTTCGCGGCGGGGATTTGACTTCGATCTGCAGGCAGTCCTCGAGCGCTTCGCTGTAGTGCGGCACGCCGATCGGATGGATCCACGAGCAGCCGGGGCCGCAGATCATCTCGGTCTCGCCGACGATGACTTTCATCTTGCCGCTGATCAGGTAGCCGATCGATTCGTGGTCATCGTGCTGATGCCAGGGATCGATCAGGCCTTTCTTGCGCCACACCTGCAGGAACAGCAGGTTCTCGCCGACGAACATCTTGCGCGCCACGAGGTGGCCGTCGTTATTCATGCCTTCCACGGTGGCGATGCTCATCGGGCGTACCTTCGCCGCGTCGGCAAACAGATGGGTCGTCTTTTCCAGCAGGCGGGCCGGGTCGAGTTCTGCGGTTTTCATGATCGTCTCCTGGGTCGCTGCCGCCTTGCAACTGTGCGCGTGACCGTGTCAGAACGGCTGGGTCAGTGCCGGAAAGCTCTGGTCGCAGTTGGTGATGTCCACCCGTTTCATCACGATTTCGAGGCCCTCGCCCTTGCGTCGGAGCGTGTGCTGGTAGCGCCCGCCGAAATAGCGGCGGTCGGCACCCGGCCGGTCCTCGAGCATGATGAACTTGGACTTCACCACGTATTCGTTGCCGTCGGACGACAGACGCTCCAGCCTGAAGTTGGATAGCACCCGCACGCAGGCGGATTTCGGCGACTGGCAGTGGATCATCGGGTGATTCAGTCGCGCGACGCGGGTGGCCATCGTTTGGCGCTCGTCGTAGAACAGCGACACATGGGTGAGCGGGCTCTGCTGGTCGCGCTTCGCCGGCGCCCAGTAGACAGCGTCCTCGGCGTACAGCGCGAGCCAGTCGTCGAAGCGCTGTTCATCCAGCAGTTCGGCTTCGTTCTCGATGAAATCGCGCAGGTCCTCGAGCGTGAAGTCCTTGCGCGGCTCGGTCTTGCGTTGGATGGCGGTAGTCATGGCAGGGGTCTCCGATCGGGATCAGGAGCTCATCAGGTCGCGCCAGGCGTAGTGCTGCGCGCGCTGTCCGACCTCGCTCGAGCGCGGGCCGAAGAACACGCCCTTGCCTTCATCGATTTCCGCACCCAGACCGCGCGCGACCAGCACCCAGTCGGTGCCCTGCGTGTTCAGGCCTTCCTGGCAGCGCTCGAAGCCTTCGAGGTCGTCGGTCTGGATGAAGGACGCGGCCGCGTGCGTGATGTTGGCGAACTTCACCAGACCGGTCGAAATATCCTCCGGCGCGCCCTTGAG
>CANIEV010000313.1 GCA_947466535.1 Betaproteobacteria bacterium | reverse complement strand
TTTATTCCTGCGGCACCATCCCGGTCTTCTTCACCGTCGCCGCCCAGCGCGCGACTTCGTCCTTCACCCGCGCGGCGAACACCTCCGGCGTGCTCTTCGACGGTCGTATCGACAGCGCATCCAGCCGCGCCACCACCTCCGGCGAATCGAGCGCGCGGCCGATCGCGTTGCGCAATGCGGCCACCGCGGGCCCGGGCGTGCCGACCGGCGCGAAGATGCCGTACCAGAGGGTGAAGTCGTAGCCGGGCAGGAACTCGGTCATGGTCGGCACCTCGGGCAGTTGCGCAAGGCGCGTGGTGTTGGTGCTGGCGAGCGCGCGCAGCTTGCCCGCCCTGATGTGGGCGCCGGTGTCCAGATACCCCGCCACGCTCATGTCAACGCGGCCGGCGAGCAGGTCCTGCATCGCGGCCGACACGCCGCGGTAGAGCACGAGGGTGATGTCCCCGCCGGTGAGCGCCTTGAAGAGTTCCACCGGATGCGAGGCACCGCCCGAGCCGAAGGTGAGCTTGCCCGGGTTGGCGCGTGCATAGGCGGCGAGTTCGGGCACCGATTTCACTGGCAGGTCGGCGCGCATCACCCACAGGGTCGGCGAGACGCCGATCTCGATCACCGGGACGAAGTCGTTCTCCATGCTGTAGCCGAGCTTGCGAAAGAAGCTCTGGTTCGCGGCATGGATGGTGGAGAGGATGACCACCGTGTAGCCGTCGGGCGCGGAACGCGCAGCGACTTCCGCGCCGAGGTTGCCCGCGGCGCCGGTGCGGTTCTCCACCACGACCGGCTGGCCGAGCAGATCGCCCGCCTTCTGCATCACCGCGCGCGCCACCACGTCGGTGCCGGCGCCGGAGGCGAACGGCACGACGAGCTTCACCGGCTTGGTCGGGTACGCCTGCGCGATCGCATCGGTGCCCGCGAGCAGGAGCGGCAGGCAGGCGAGCGCCGCACCCAGGCGATTCCTGAAAATGTTCAACATTGTTCTGAAAACCCCAGCACCGGCGAGTGAAAGCAGCATATTCCCATTTCCGATTTGGTATAAAAATGAGCGATCTGCTCAACCGCCCGGCAACGCCCTGTTGCTCTCCGGCGGCGCGATCCGTACCGGAATCCGCCGCGGGCCGAAGGCCTTTTTCGGATCGAACTGGTCGTAGCGCCCGGCGATGAAGCCGCCGCATTCGCGGCATTTACCGTCGGCGGTAACCCGATGATTGAGTATCTTGTACCAATCGCGCACGATCACGCCGTTGCCGCAGTGCGGGCACATCGTGGAGCCGCCGTCGGTGTCGTGCACGTTGCCGGTGTACACATAGCGAAGCCCGTGCGCCTGCGCGATGCGCCGCGCGCGGGTCAGCGTCTCGGGCGGCGTGGCCGGGATGTCCTGCATTTTCCAGTCGGGATGAAACGCGCTGAAGTGCAGCGGCACGTCGGTGCCGAGGTGGTCCGCGATCCAGCGGCACTCGGCGGCGATTTCCTCGTCGGAATCGTTCTTGCCCGGGATCAGCAGCGTCGTAATTTCCAGCCAGCACTCGGTGTGGTGCCTGATGTATTCCAGCGTCTCGAGCACCGGCGCAAGATGCGCACCGGTGAGCTTGAAGTAGAAGTCCTCGGTGAAGCCCTTCAGGTCCACGTTGGCGGCATCCATCTTCGCGAAGAACTCCCGCCGCGGTTCGTGCGAGATGTAACCCGCGGTCACCGCCACCGTCTTCACACCCTCCGCGTGGCAGGCGTCGGCCACGTCCATCGCGTACTCGGCGAAGATCACCGGGTCGTTATAGGTGAAGGCGACGCTCTTGGCGCCAAGCTCCTTCGCGGCGAGCGCGATCTGCTCAGGGCTCGCCTGATCGGCGAGTCGGTCGAAGTCGCGCGATTTCGAGATGTCCCAGTTCTGGCAGAACTTGCAGGCAAGGTTGCAGCCGGCGGTGCCGAAGGAGAGAACGCTCGATCCGGGATAGAACTGGTTGAGCGGTTTTTTCTCGATCGGGTCGACGCAGAAGCCGGAGGACCGGCCGTAGGTGGTGAGGATCACCCAGTCGCGCCACTCGCCCTCGCCGCGCGCGCGCACGAAGCAGGCCCCGCGCTGGCCTTCGTGCAGACGGCACTCGCGCGGGCAGAGGTCGCACTGCAGGCGACCGTCGTCCAGCGCATGCCACCAGCGGCCGATGTAGGGCGCGTGGCTCGGGCGAAGCATCGCCGGTTGCACCTGCGTCGGAACGGTTCCGGCCATCAGTGGGGCTTCATCAGGTCGGATTCCTTGACAACACGCCCCGCGTGTTCCTGGAACTTCGCCACCCGGTAACGCTTGATGCGGCAACTCTCAATCCGCGCATCCGCCGCCACGCCCGCTTTCTGGCGAAGGTGGGCGAGGAACTGCACCGGATCGGGCAGGCTCTCCCACACCTGCGGCAGGAAGGTGCCGCGGCGCGCGCCGCGGCCCTCACCGCGTTCGAGGATCAGGCCGTCGCGGCCGGGCACGAGCTGACGGATGAGGTCCGCCTCGTTTTCGAATTCGAGCCGCTTGGCGCGCGAGAGCATCGACACCTCCACCTCCAGCCGGCGGAATTCGTCGGCGCTCACCGCCGGGAAACGCGGATCGCGAAAGGCGGCGGACTGCGCGTTGGAGACGATGTCGGCGCCGAGCGCCCTATGCGCTTCGAGCGAGCCGATGCAGCCGCGCAGTTCGCCATCGAGCGTGAGCGTGACAAAACTCGCGCGTTGTTCTTCCAGCCACGGGTACGGTGGCAGCGAGGGCACCTCGTTGAGGCCGAGCGCCACGCCAATGCTCGCACGCGCGAGGCCGAGCAGCACCCGGCCGTGCTCCTCGCCGTACAGCGCGTCGCAGGCAGGAATCGCGAACGAGGCGTAGCCCACCACCTGGTCGCGGCCGCCCGCGGTGTCGCCGGAATTGCAGACATCCAGCAGCGCCGGCGCCATGCCGTGGCGCCTTGCCGCGATCAGTGCGCCGGCCACCGGCGTCGCGCCGCAGGCCTGCAGGTGGTTGATGGATGTGTCGAATCCGAGGATCGCGTTCACGGTGGCGCCGTCGATTGCGCGGGCCTCGTCATAGGTGTGGAAATGCGACAGGTCGGTGCTGATGACAAACACGGTTTCATCTCCGCCCCAGAGCCGCTCGATCGCCTGCGCGACCGTTTCGGGCGCCGCATCGCCCACCACCACCGGCAGCACCGCAACGTCGCCCAGCACCCGCTGCACGAAGGGCAGCTGCACTTCGAGCGAATGCTCGCGCGCATGCGCGGCCGGCCAGTCGAGCGTGTCCGGCAGGTCGCGCAGGGCGTCGGCAGCGGCGGCGTCCATGCGCACGCGCCCGAGCGGCGTGTCCATCGCGGCCACGCCGGGCAGCGCCATGCCGCCCACCGCGACGCGGTGGCAGGGGCCGAGGATCACCACGCGATTGATGATGCCGCGCCCCGGGCGCAGCCGGTCCCAGGCCTGCGCCGCGACCGCGCCGGAATAGATGTAGCCGGCGTGCGGGACGATGATGATCTTGGGAAAGCCGGGGCCGATCGGTTCCTCGGCGCTTTGTTCAAGGAATTCATCGATGTCCGCCGACAGGCGCGCGGCCTCGGCAGGGTAGAACGAACCGGCGACGGCGGCGGGACGGACGGCAGCGGAAGCGCCAGCGGCTTTTGATTCGGCAGCCATGCGAGAACTCCTCTTTCAACGAAACGGCGTGATCAGCCTTATAGAGTGGGGGCGTGCGGCCGCATGCGCAACAGGCGGTGAAAAATTCTGCTCAGTGCATCCCGCTCATTGCATCCTGCTCAGTGCCCTTCCCTGTCCCGGAGCTTGGCACTCCAGGCTTCGCGGAAATTGTTGGCGCGCACTTCGCCCGACATGGACTCGCCCTCGACCGTGCCCGAGAAGGTCATCAGACGGCCGTTGTAGAACAGGCCGAAGCGGATGTCCTTTCCTTTCACTG
>CANIEV010000312.1 GCA_947466535.1 Betaproteobacteria bacterium | reverse complement strand
CTTGAGGGTTATATCGGCGTGTTGTACGACCTGCGCGCCGGGAATCGGGAGGCCGCCGCCGAGGCCTTCCTGCTGGCCGACGTTGCGCGCGGACAATCGGTGCAGCGCGCAGTCACCGCCAGCGCGGCGCGTTTCGCCTCCGGCGATCCGGCCCTGTCGCAGATCGTGCGCCGGGAGCAGGACCTCTCGAACGAAGTGAAGACCCTGTACGAGTTCCTGCTGCGCATGCTCTCCGCCCCGCCCGAGCAGCAACTTCCGCAGGTGGTCGCGAGCATGCGAAAGCGCATAGGCGAGATCGAAGTCGAACGAAAGAACCTGTATGCCGACATCGAAAAGCGCTTCCCCGCCTACGCCAACCTGATCAGCCCGAGACCGGCGACAGTAGCCCAGGTGCAGAAATCACTTCGTCCGGCTGAGGCGCTGATCTCGGTGCTGAGCGGTAGTGAGCGCACCTACGTCTGGGCCATTCCGCAATCGGGCGACATCGCCTTCAGCGCATCAAAGCTCGGCGAGAGTGACATCCAGAAGATCGTCACCGACCTGCGCAAATCACTTGACCCGGGCGATGTGGCGCTCGAGCGCCTGCCCGCCTTCGATCTCGCCGAAGCGCATCGGCTCTATACCGAGCTTCTCGCCCCCGGCGAGGCGGCCTGGAAAAAAGCCGATACGCTGCTCATCGCTACCGGCGGCACGCTCGGGCAGCTGCCGTTCTCGGTGCTGCCGGTGACCGCTGCGCCGGCAGGAAAAGACGCCGAGGCAGTGTTCGACCGCTATCGCAGCATCAATTGGCTCGCCCGCACCCATGCAGTGGCATCCATACCCTCGGCCAATGCGCTCGTCACGCTTCGCGCCCTGCCCGCAGGCTCCACGCAACGCTCGGCCTTCCTCGGCTTCGGCGATCCGGTGTTCGATCCGAAGCAGTCGACCGCGACAGTGGCCGCCGCGACGACGCGTGGCGCCGCATTGCGCAACCTCACCATCGCCCGTGTGGACCCGGAGAAAGCCGCCGAGAAGCCGGTGGAATGGACGCCATACAGCCAGATCGCGCCTCTGCCCGACACGCGACAGGAACTGCTCGCGATTGCCGGAGCGCTCAAGGCCGACCCGCAGAAGGATGTGGTGCTCGGTGCCGCCGCCACGCCAGATTCGGTGCGCAAGGCCGACCTCGGCAATCGCCGCATCGTCGCCTTCGCCACCCACGGCCTGCTTGCGGGCGACCTGCCAGGCCTCACCCAGCCCGCGCTTGCGATGGCCGCTCCCGCCGGCGCCGATGTGGACAAGAATCCCAACCTTGCCTTGCTTCGCATGGAGGACATCCTCGGCCTGAAGATGAATGCCGACTGGGTGGTGCTCTCGGCCTGCAACACCGCCGGCTCCGACGGCCAGGGCGCTGAAGCGGTTTCGGGATTGGGACGCGCGTTTTTCTACGCCGGCAGCCGCGCGCTGCTGGTGACGCACTGGCCGGTGGAAACAACCTCCGCGAGGCGGCTTGTCACCGACACCTTCGAGCGTTACGCCGGTCGCGCCGACATCAGCCGAGCGCAGGCGCTGCGACAGGCGATGCTCGAGTTGCTGGACAAGCGCATGGACGGCAGCGCGCGGCCGGTGTCCTACGCGCACCCTCTGTTCTGGGCTCCGTATGCGCTGGTGGGAGATGCGGGACGCTAGAGCGTCCGTCGCGTTGCTTTCAGCCGATCCAGCGCGCGAGGTCGCGCAGGTCCACGTTGCCGCCCGAGAGGATCACGCCCACCCGTTTGCCGCGCGCCTCGATCAGGCCCTCGAATAACGCGGCCGCGGCGAGCGTGCCGGTCGGCTCCACCACCAGCTTCATTCGTTCGGCGAAGAACCGCATCGCACGGATGAGCGCGTCGTCCTGCACCGTCAGCATGTCGGCGACGAGCGCCATCACCAGCGGGAAGGTGAGCTGCCCGAGCGAATGCGTGCGCGCGCCGTCGGCGATCGTGTCCGGGTTGTGGCAGGTCTGGAGTGTTCGGCTGCGAAACGAGCGCGTGACATCATCCCCCGCTGCCGGCTCCACGCCAATGACGCGGCAGTGCGGCGCGAGTTCTGCTGCCGCCACCGCGCAACCCGAGATCAGCCCGCCGCCGCCGCAGGGAACGAGCAGGATGTCGAGCGGCCCGGCTTCCTCGAACAGTTCCTTGGCGGCGGTGCCCTGCCCGGCAATCACATGCGCGTGATCGAAGGGCGGGATCATCGCAAGACCGCGCTCGCTCGCAATTCGTGACGCGTACTCCTCGCGATTGACCGTGTGCCGGTCGTATAAAAGCACCTCGGCACCGTAGCCTCGCGTCGCCTCGAGTTTCACCGCGGGCGCATCCTCCGGCATCACGATGGTGGTGCGGATGCCGAGTTCGCGGCCGGCGAGCGCCACCGCCTGCGCGTGGTTGCCCGAGGAATACGCAAGCACGCCGCGGCTGCGTTCGTCCGACGACAGTTGTGAAAGTGCGTTGAAGGCGCCGCGAAACTTGAACGCGCCCATGCGCTGCAGGTTCTCGCACTTGAAGAACACGCTCGCGCCGCTGCGTTCGTCGGCGGTGCGCGATGTCATCACCGGCGTGCGGTGCGCGCGCCCTTCAAGCCGCGTCGCGGCGGCCCGGACATCCGCCCAGGTGACAGGAAGCGTGCCGGCGCTCATGGAATCGGGACGGACCGCAGCACGAACGACGGGACTCAGCCGCCCATCCTGCAGGCCGCGCTATTGGCCGGATCATCATCGAGCTGGCGCACCGCGATGCCGTTGATCCGGTTCTCGGTACCCAGCACACGGCGCAGGTAATGATCCTGCACCGGGTTGTGCGCGCGTGAAAGCTTCCACGGTCCGCGAGGACTGTCGACCGGGGCCTTTTCGATCGCGGCGATGATCTCGGCCCGGCGCGCAGCGTCGCCGCGTGTTGCCTTCAGCCCGGCGGCCAGCAGATAGGCACTGTCGTAGCCCGCCACCGCATTCAGGTCGGGCTGCTGCTTGAAGGCCTTCACGTAGGCAAGCCGGAACGCCTTGTTCTTCGGCGTTTCCATCGAGTCGACGTAGTGCAGCGCGGTCTCAATGCCTGATGCTGCCGCGCCCGCCGCATCGAGGAGGCCCTCGGTGAGAAAACCCGAGCCGACAAGCGGCGTCGTCTTTGTCAGGGCCGAGACAGCGTACTCGCGAATGAAACGCACCGCGGTCGCGCCGGTGAACGCGGCAAACACCGCATCCGGGCGGCTGAGCGCGAGTTCGTCGAGCGACGCCTTGAACTCACCCACCGGGGACACAAGCCACAACTCGCGACCGATCTTGCCGCCGCCCTTGACGAAGCCATCGCGAAAACCCTTGACCAGTTCCTCGCCCGCAGCGGATCGCACCGCGGCGAACGCCATGGTCTTGACCCGCGGCCGGCGGCTCATCTCGATGCCGATCGCGTAGCCCGACTGCCAATACGAGTACGAGGTACGGAAGATGTTTTTCGCGCACTGCGCGCCGGTGAGTCCTGCGACGCCGCCCGCGGGCAGGAAATGCAGCGTCCCGGAATCCCGGGTCACGCCGGCCACCGCCGTTGCGCTTGCAACGCCGAGCGGCCCGAGCATGACGTCGATCTTGTCGACATTCACCAGCCGCGCCGCCGCCTCGGCCACGCGTGCCGGATCCGGGTCCTCGTCCGCGCGCGCGAACTCGACTTCGCGTCCGGCAAGGCGCCCGCCCTGCTCCTGCAGCGCGAGCCGGAATCCGTTTTCGATGGCCATACCCTGCGGCGCGAATCCGCCGCTGTGCGGCAGGATGATACCGACCTTCAGTTTTGCCCCTTGCGCCAGCACCGCGGGCGCCGCGACCATCGCCGGAAGCGCCACCGCGATGCACCGCACGAGTGCAGAAAACGCGAGCCGTGCGGACAGGCGATGCTTCAGGGGGACGGTCATCGGCTCGGTGCTCCTCGGGTG
>CANIEV010000311.1 GCA_947466535.1 Betaproteobacteria bacterium | reverse complement strand
TCCGGCGCCTCTTCTGGCGCGAGCTGGGTCTTCAGCGTGAGGGCATGCCGACCAAGCAGTGGAAGCGGCTCGCGGTGAGCACCGTCGCGCCGCCCGAGAAGAAGAAGGAAACTGCGCGGGCCTAGCAGCAGCCCCGAACGCAACGGCGGCTTACGCCGCACCGGGGGGGCAGCGGCTTATGCCGCTTCGAATGGAGCGGCTGCTTACGCAGCCTTTGCCGGCTTGTCGAAAGTCTGCACCGTACCGCGGGTGTTGTCGGTGACGGCGAACACCTCGTAGTACTCGATCTGCGGCTTCATGCCGTAGCGCTCGACGATGCCCTCGAGCCACGCGCCGGAGTAGAAGGCCTTGGCATCTTCCAGCGTCTCCCACTGGTACACGCCGCCCGCCCAGCCGCTCTCGCTCCAGATGAAGTGCTTGCTGAGCAGGCCCTTCACCGGCTGGAATCCGGGCGCGATCTTGTGGAAGTGCGCGCGGCAGGCGTCGTGGTCGATAGGGGCGGGCAGCTTGTAGCGGACGGTGGCAGTGATCATCGCGGGCTCCGGGGGTGGACACGACTGCGTTGGAAACGGATGCGCAATCTTAGGCGAAAGTCGGCCCGCTTCGCATCGGATTCGTCGCGGATTACCCTGCCCGCGCTACCCGAACCCGGTGCCTCGACTATCATTGCGCACCGGAGAGGAAGGGGCAGGAGGACGGGTGAAGAGGATCTGGAGCATTGTATTTTGCACGGCGATTGCATTCGCCCTGCCCGCGCACGCGCAGGACGCGGCCTATCCCAAGGGCCCGGTGAAAATGATCGTGCCCTTTCCGCCGGGCGGGCCGACCGACCTGCTGGGCCGGATTCTTTCGCAGAAGCTGCAGGAGATCTGGGCGCATCCGGTCGTCATCGAATACAAGCCGGGTGCGGGGACCGTCATCGGCGTGGACGCGGTGGCGAAGTCCGCCGCCGACGGCTACACGATCGGCCTGGTGAATTCCGCCTACACGATCAATCCGGTTCTGCTGCCCTCCATGCCCTACAACACGGTGCGCGATCTTGCGAACATCACGCAAGTGGTCAACATGACCATGGCATTGGTGGTGAACCCGCAGGCGCCGTTTTCCAACGTCCAGGAGATGGTGGCTTTTGCGAAGCGCAATCCGGGCAAGCTCACCTACGCCACGCCCGGTGCGGGCGGCGCGGCGCATCTCGCGGGCGAACTGCTCAACCGCGCCGCGGGCATCGATCTCGTGCATGTGCCCTACAAGGGCAGCTCGCCCGCGCAGACCGACGTGGTCGGCGGTAGGGTGGACCTGATGATCGATCCGCTGTTCTCGGCGCTGCCCTTCATCCGCTCGGGCAAGATGAAGGTGGTGGCGCTGGCCGCCGAGCGCCGCGTGCCCGGCTTCGAGCAGTACCCGGTGATCGCGGAGAACTACGCCGGCGTCACGGTATCGGCGATGCTCGGGCTGGTGGTGCCGGCGGCGACGCCGCGCGGCGTCATCAACCGGATTCATGCGGATGTGGCAAAGGCGCTGGACACCGCGAACGAACGCAAGCGCATCGCCGAACTCGGGATGGATGTGGCGGTCACGCCACCCGAGCAGTTCGATGCTTTCGTGAAAAGCGAGATGGCGAAGTGGGGCAAGGTGATCCGCGAAGCGAAGATCCAGCCGCCGCAGTAGTGCACCCTGTACAGGCGCAAGGAGAGCGATATGCCATTGAAAGTCAGGAAACTGCATCCGCTGTTCGGCGGCGAGGCGAGCGGCATCGACATCTCGAAGTCGCTTTCCAGCGCCGAGGTGGCGGAAATCGTCGCTGCGATGGATGTGTATGGCATCCTGCTGTTTCGCGGCCAGCCGCTCTCGGGCGATCAGCAGATTGCCTATGCGCAGCATTTCGGCCCGCTCGACCTCGGGCTTCGCAAGATCAACAAGACACGGGTGAAGCATCGGCTCGGCCACGAGGCGCTGATCGATATTTCCAACATCGACGAGTCCGGCAACATCGCCGATCGCAACAGCCGCAAGATGTTCTCGCAGCTCGCCAACCAGCTCTGGCATTCGGACAGTTCCTTTCAGCAGCCGGCGGCGCGCTACACCACACTGCATTCCGCGGTGAATCCGTCCTGGGGCGGCGAGACCGAATTCGCCGACCTGCGCGCGGCCTGGGATGCCCTGCCCGATCGCACGAAGGCGCAGATCGAAAACCTCACCAGCGAACACTTCGCACTGCATTCGCGCATCAACCTGTTGGGCGACACCGGTTACACCGAGGCGGAGAAGGGCGTGCTGCCGCCGGTGACCTGGCCGCTGGTGCGGACCCATCCCGGCTCCGGCCGCAAGCTGCTCTGGGTGGGCATACACGCGACGCACATCCCCGGCATGCATATCGGCGAAGGCCGGCTGTTGCTGGCGGAACTGCTCGAACACGCAACGCAGCCCGACGTTGTCTATCGCCACCACTGGCAGCCGGGCGACACGGTGATGTGGGACAACCGCGCGACCATCCATCGCGGCATGCGTTACGACCTCGACGAGCGGCGCGAACTGCGCCGCGTTTCCACCGAAGACGTGGACGTTCCAGCAAGGCAAGCAGCATGAAATCTTCAACATTTTTTTCAAACCTCCATTACTGGTACGTGAAAGCAGTCGATTCGCGTTCAGTTCTGGTTCAAGCACTCGAGAAAGCCTGCGTATGAACCGCCAGCTCGAGGGCGTGGACAAGGTGCCGGGGACCTATCCCTTCGACCTCGCGCAGAGCGAGCGCGGCATGCGCCTGAACCGGTTTCTCGTCGGGCTCATCCGGCCGGAGAATCGCGAACTGTTCAAGCGCGAAGCGGAGGCCGCGTTCGAGCGCGCCGGATTGTCCGAGGACGAGCGCGAGATGGTGCGCATGCTCGACTGGGCGCGGATGGTGAAGTACGGCGCCAATTTCTTTGCGCTGGAGAAGCTCGGGCGGGTGAGCAACGTGGGAAACCCCGCGATGTGCGCCCAGATGGCGGGCATGTCGCTGGAGGACTTCCTGAAAACCCGGCGGGTGCCGGACGCACGCTAGGAACACCATGGCTCGCATCATCGGCGGCATCGGCACCTCGCACACACCCACCATCGGCATCGCCTTCGATCAGGGCAAACAGCAGCATCCCGCCTGGTCGCCGCTGTTCGACGGCTATGTGCCGGTCGTGAAATGGCTGACCGAGAAAAAGCCCGACGTGCTGGTGATGTTCTACAACGACCACGCCAACAGCTTTTTCTTCGATCACTACCCGACGTTCGCGGTGAGCCTGAGTGTGCAGCATCGCGTGGCCGACGAAGGCATGGGCCTGCGGCTGCTGCCGCCGGTAAAGGGGCATCCCGCATTTGCCCGCCATATCACCGAATCGCTGGTGAACGACGAATTCGACGTGTCGGTGTTCACCGACCTGCCGATCGACCACGGCGTGTTTTCGCCGCTGTCGGTGATCTGGCCGGAGCACGCCACGAGCTGGCCGGGCGCGGTGGTGCCGATCGAGATGAACGTGCTGCAGCACCCGATGCCCACGCCGCGGCGCTGCTACAAGCTTGGGCAGGCGGTGCGGCGCGCGATCGAGTCCTGGCCGGAGGATATCCGGGTGGCGGTGGTCGGCACCGGCGGCCTTTCGCACCAGCTCGCAGGCGAGCGCGCGGGCTACAACGACTCCGTTTGGGACATGCGCTTTCTCGACGCGCTCGAGCGCGACCCGGAATCGCTCGCCTCGATGCGCCACGCGGATTTCATCCGGCTCGGCGGCAGCGAAGGCGCGGAGGTGATCATGTGGCTCGCGATGCGCGGCGCGCTCTCGGGCGCGGCGAAGAAGCTTCACCAGAACTATTACCTCGCGATGACAGCCGCCTGGGCGGTGCAGTTGTACGAGGAACCCGGCGTTGCATAGCTTGGAAACGGCGTCGCCTTGGCGCCGAACAAGGAGGAGAAGATTTTGTCGATGAATCGAAAT
>CANIEV010000310.1 GCA_947466535.1 Betaproteobacteria bacterium | reverse complement strand
GCCGATGCGAGTGGGTACCGCTTACCCGTGTATGAATTCCGGCGTCCTGCGGAGCTCGGCAGCGGGGAAGTGATCCGGCATCCGGTGATCATTATCGGAGGCGGATTGTGCGGTCTGACCGTCGCCTGTGATCTCGCGATCAAGGGCGTTCCCGTTGTTGTCCTTGACGAGGACAACACGGTCGGGGTGCGAGGTGCGTCATCTCGCGGAATTGTCTATGCCCAAAAGAGCCTCGAAATATTCGATCGGCTGGGTATTTACGAGCGAATACTGGCCAAAGGCGTGACCTGGTCCGTTGGCAAGACGCTCGCAGGCGACGACGTGGTGTACTCGTTTGATGCGGGTGCGACGAACCACTCCCGGCAGCCGCCCTTCATCAATATCCAGCAGTTCTATGTCGAATGGTTTCTGGTCGATCGGATAGGAGAACTCGGTGGCGCGGACCTTCGATGGAACAACCGGGTGACGGGAATTCGTGATCTGGGTGATTGCATGCGCCTTCAAGTGGACACTCCCGAGGGAGCCTACGAGATCGACGCGGACTGGGTGCTCGATTGCGAAGGCGTACACAGCGTCGTTCGCGAAGGGCTTGGGATCGGCGCGCAGGCGTCTCGTCGCCATGACCGGTGGTGCATCTCGGATGTGAGGTTTCGATTGCCATTGCCCGTCGAGCGCTGGACCTGGGTCGAGGCGCCGTTCAACGAGAATCGCGCGGTCTGGCAGCACTTGATGGCCGACGGAGTCTGGCGGATGGACTTCCAGATGGATCCGCAGTGCGATCTCGAGGAGGTCAGTCGCCCGGACGTGGCCGCCGCACGGCTGCGCGCGCATCTTGGTTCTGATGTGGACTTCGAACTCGTCTGGGTGGGACCGTACTCGTACAGAAGTTTTGCGCTGGACTGCTTTCGGCACGGACGGGTCTTCTTCCTCGGCGATACTGCGCATCAGATGAGCCCTTTCGGCGCACGTGGCGGAAACAGCGGAATTCAGGATGCGGACAATCTGGCCTGGAAACTCGCACTGGTTTTGGGTGGGCGCGCCGGAGAGTGCCTGCTCGACTCCTACGACGCGGAGCGACGCCCGGCAGCGGTCGAAAACGTGCGCCTTACGCATCGGACCAATCGCTTTCTCTCACCGGACTCCGCGGAGGAAAAAGTACTTCGCGATGCGGTACTCGCCCTCGCGCGAAGGCACGAATTTGCCCGCCCTCTGGTCAATACGGGAAGGCTGTCGGTCGCGTCGGCCTACGGGGATTCGCCCGTCATCGAGGGCGGCGGCAAAAGCGTGCAGAACCTGGCGATCGAGTTCGATGATGGACGTATCGGTCATCTTGCCGATCTGTTCCGTTCGTACGGCGGCATCGCTGGAATTATTTTCGGTGATGTTCCGGAAGTGCTGGAACTTGCCGCGGGCGATATGCCGGTACGCCTTTATGCCTGCGGTGGCCGCGGACGGCGAATGATCGTGGATCCCCGGGGGCTTCTCACAGAAGCCACGGGATCCGCCCCTGGGACCTGCGTGCTGCTTCGTCCCGACTTGCACATGGCGGCGACGATACCGTGGCCTGATCCCGAATCGTTGAAGCACGGGCTGGATATCGCGCTCGGTGGCACTCCATCCGCGAAGCCGGCTGCGGTCAGCGAAGGAGACGTCGGACAACCGGAGGCAGGCATGCAGGTGGCACCGAATATTCCCGATCCGGACGGATTCTATGAGTCTCTTGCAGACGCTCATGCGGGACTGTCTCCACAGCAGAGCGCCGCTTTGAACGCACGCCTTGTCTTCCTGCTGGCGAATCAGATCGGAGACGGATCCATGCTTCTCGAATGCATAGGCGCGGCGCGTGAAGGACATTCTTAGAACGGAAAGCTTTCCGCCAGGGGCCGAATTGGGTAATCTAGCGGTCCTGCGCCCGGCATTCGGGCGAGCGATAAGAACTTCTAACAATAATCGCGTCCGCGGCCTAGCGGTTCGGCTCTGGAGCACCCGAGGGGGAGCGGATAATGAAGCCGACATTCGCATCAGCGAGGCGCGGGCGTGCGGGCAGCGTTAGCAGCGCGCACCTGCCTGGCGGAGGGGCCGAGGCCGACGTTTGGTCCCCCTCGGTTCCTGCCGAACGGATTCAACTTGAAAGGGTCGCAGGATGAAAAAGAGTGTCTTCACTCGCTCGGCAGGCTATCTCGATGTCGTGCTGTCATGGATAGCGGGTGTGGTGCTCTTTTCCATGATGCTTCTGACCTCGGCCGACGTCTTTACGCGATACGTTCTGAATGCTCCGATCCGCGGTGCGTTCGAGGTTTCGGAAATTTTGATGGCCGTTCTGATCTTCGCCGGTCTTCCCCTGGTGTCTCGAAAGAACGAGCATGTGACGATCGAGTTCGCTGACCGGCTGATCCCGGATGTGCTCAGGGGGGTTCTGGACGCGCTGGTGCAGCTTGTATGCGCAGGCATGATGTTTGGCTCTGCATGGCTCATGTTTCTGAAGGCGCAGCGGGTCGGCCAGTATGGGGACAACACCGCAACGCTCAAGATCGAACTCGCGCCGTTTGTCTATCTGATGTGTCTGTTGATCCTGATTACCGGATTTATTCACGTAGTGAAGGCGTTCCGCCCCGGCGATTCGGAGTCGCAGTCCGGCGGCCTGGTCTGAGGAGCGCATAACATGCTTGAAGCACTGCTCGGATTTGGCGGCATTTTCGCTCTTTCTCTCTTGCGCATTCCGATCGGGTTTTCGATGGGGATTGCCGGATTCGTCGGACTCGGAATCCTTCGGAACTGGAACTCGGCCTATTCATCGGCAACCCAGACGATCTACGAGAGCGGGTTCAACTACGTGCTCTCGGTGATTCCCCTGTTCATTCTCATGGGCAATCTGATTAGCCGTGCGGGAATGTCGAAGGAACTGTTCGACGCGGCGTACGCCTGGATAGGGCACTGGCGAGGTGGGCTCGCGCATGCGACTGTGGTCGCGTCTGCCGGATTCGGTTCGGTGTGCGGATCCAGCGTGGCAACCGCGGCGACGATGGCCAAGGTCTGCTACGGACCGATGAAGAAACTGGGCTATTCCGACTCGCTCGCAGCCGGTTCCATCGCCGCGGGGGGCACATTAGGCATCCTGATACCGCCCTCGACCGTAATGGTGATCTACGGGATCATGACGGAGACAAATATCGGGGCGCTGTTTGCTGCCGGGATGCTGCCGGGCGTGCTTGCGGTCGCGCTGTTGTCGATTGCAATCCACTACACGACATGGCGCGATCCGAAGGCGGGCCCCCCCGGGCCGCGTTCGGACTGGCCGACGCGCTGGAAGGCCTTGCGTGGCGTCTGGGGAGTCACGGTACTGTTTGTAGTGTCTGTAGGCGGCATTTATTTTGGCGTGTTCACGGCGACCGAAGGTGCCGGTGTCGGCGCGTTCGGTGCGTTCATATTTGCCTTGCTTCGCGGGCAACTCACATGGCGCGTGATGCTGGACATTCTGGTCGAGAGTGCGCGCACGACATCGATGCTCTTTGTCATCCTGATCGGTGCCTTGATCTTCGCGAATTTCGTGAATTTCACGTCGTTGCCCAACGACCTGAAGGCCTTCATCGAGCGCTTTGAAGTGCATCCCATGCTCGTGATGACCGTGATCTGCATCATCTACATCGTGCTTGGTACGGCGATGGAAGAACTCTCCATGATTCTCCTTACGGTGCCGCTGTTCTTTCCCATCGTGATGCATCTCGGATTCGACCCGGTCTGGTTCGGCATCATCATCGTCGTTGTCGTCGAGATCGGATTGATCAGTCCGCCGGTTGGCATGAACATGTTCGTCGTACAGACGCTTCTGCCCAACGTGTCCCTGCGAACCGTGTTCAAGGGGGTCTGGCCGTTTGTGATTGCGGACTGCGTCCGGCTCGCGATACTTGTTGCCTTTCCTGCGATCAGTCTCTGGTTGCCGCAGCTCCTATTCAAATAGGCACGCGGCGTTTGCCATACGCTACGCGCGCCGGAAACGGG
>CANIEV010000309.1 GCA_947466535.1 Betaproteobacteria bacterium | reverse complement strand
TGGCGCTGGTGTCCAAAGGCAGGATTTCCCGATGCAACCAGCGCTTCGCGGACGTTGTAGGCCTCGGCCGCACGGACGTCCCCGGCCAGTCCCTGCGCATGTTCCACGATTCCGATGCGGCGTTCGAGGCGGAACGTGAGCAGAGTCGTCCACGCCTGATACTCGGCGAAACCATC
The DNA here is from genome assembly GCA_947466535.1 of Betaproteobacteria bacterium. Classification (GTDB taxonomy): domain Bacteria; phylum Pseudomonadota; class Gammaproteobacteria; order Burkholderiales; family SG8-39; genus CAMBSA01. The sequence goes on along the minus strand of CANIEV010000309.1, from coordinate 3,833 downwards.
CGACGTGAGTTCGGATTCGCTCGTCAGGATCAGAGCAAGCTATGGCTGGCGAGCGAAATCCGCGCGGTGACGCCGTCCAATCTCGACGACGGGCTGATCCTTTCGATCAGCGACATCACCCAGCTCAAGCTTGCGGAAGCGGACCTGTTCAACGCGCTGCGAGACGAGAAGAACCTGAGCGAAATGAAGTCCAAGTTCGTGTCGATTGCCTCGCACGAACTGCGCACGCCGCTTACCAACATCCTGTCCTCGGCGGAGCTGCTGGAACACTATTCGGCAAAACTCTCCGAGCAGGATCGCGGCGGCCTGCTCAAGAGCATCCAGGAAGCGGTTCACCGGATGACCGCGCTTATCAACGATGTGCTGATCATCGGAAAAACCGGCGCCGGCAAGCTCCGCTTCAACCCGCAGACGCAGGATGTCGCGCAACTGCTGACCGGAATCGTTGATTCGCTGCGCATAAGCGAGGGCCGCAATCGCTCGATCGACCTGAGCTGCGCGCTTGAGCGGCCGATGCGAAAGGTTGACGAACAACTTGCAAGGCATGTGTTCACCAATCTGGTCACCAATGCGCTCAAGTACTCCCCGGACGACAGCACGGTTACGGTGAAGGTCACGGAAGACGCCGACACGCTTCGCGTGGACGTGACCGACCGCGGCATCGGCATTCCCGAGCAGGACGTGCCGAAAATGTTCGAGAGTTTCCACCGCGCGTCCAACGTCGGCGACCGTCCCGGCACGGGACTGGGCCTGGCGATCGTCAAGACCGCGGCTGAACTTCACGGCGGCAAGGTCACCGTGACCAGCCGCCTCGGCCACGGCTCCACCTTCACCGCCACGCTGCGCGCCGAACGGGTCTGATCCGCGATGGCCGATATCCTTGTCATCGAGGACGAGCCGCAGATCCGCTTCAATCTGCAGCTGATGCTGAGCGGCGAAGGGCACCACGTTCGCACCGCTGCCAACGGCGCCATGGGGCTGGAGGAACTGCGCCGCCAGCGACCTGACCTCGTGCTCTGCGATGTGATGATGCCGGTGCTCGACGGATTCGGCGTTCTGGAGAAGGTGCGCGCCGATCCCAAGACCTCGGACCTGCCCTTCCTGTTCCTCACCGCGCTGGAAGACCGGGCGAGCATGCGCCGCGGCATGAATCTCGGCGCGGACGACTACATCAACAAGCCCTTCACCCGCGACGAGCTGATCGAGTCGGTGACTGCCCGGCTCAAGCAGCACGAGCGCGCGGCGAACGCAGTTTCCAGCCGGCTCGTCTCGGAGCCCGAAGCGCTGCGGCAGCGCTTCCTCGAACGAACCGACCCGGTGAGCGTTGCCGAACAGCAGCAGGCTGTGACTGCGTCTTCCGGGAAAATGGTGTTCGCCACCGTGCTGTTCTCGGACATTCGCGAGTTCACCACCATCTCCGAGCGACTGACGTCTGCCGCCACCGCGGAATTCCTCAACGCCTATTTCGAGCGCGCTTGCGTGCCCGTGCTGCAAAACGGGGGGCGTATTGCCAAGCTGATCGGCGATGCGATGATGGTGGTGTTCGAACCGCAGTCGGCCAACGACAACCACGCCCTGCGCGCGGTCAAAGCCGCGCTCGGCATTGCGGTTGCGGCGTACCGGTTTCGCGACTGGATGTCAGAGCACCACGGCAACCTTGCCCTGCCTGAATTCGCGATCGGCGTCGGCATCCATTCGGGCGAGATGATCGAATGCCTGATCGGCCCAGCGGGCAGTGAAACCTGGACGACCATCGGCGACAGCGTGAACGTTGCCTCGCGCCTCGAGAGCCAGACCAAGAAGCTCGGCTGGCCGATCATCGTCAGTCGTGCAACGCTCGACGCGGCCGGGGCAACGGTACGTACCGCTCACTCCACGCTGCTGGAGTTGCGCGGGCGCGAAGGCAAGATCCAGGTGTTCGAGGTTACGGGGGTCGCGACGGCCGACGACGCGGCGAACGAGTCGATCGACGTGCCGGCGGAAATACGCGCCGCGCTCAACGCGAACGCACGCAATGCCGCACAGGTGTCGAAAGCCGTGTTGAGCGAGACGATCCTCGGTGTCACGTCCAATATGTCGGCAGCGCGCGATGCGGCACTCATCCAGAGCGTCGCAGGCTACCGGGTCATCTCCAAGATCGGACAGGGCGGCATGTCACAGGTGTATCTCGCCGAACGCGAGAGGGACGGAGAGAAACTGGTCCTCAAAATCCTGAACGCCCGGCCCGGCGACGACCCCAAGTTGTTCCAGCGCTTCGTGCAGGAGGTTGCGCTGATCTCGAACGCCCAACACAACAACGTGGTCAGGATCTACGACCACGGCGTCACCGAGAAGTATGCCTTTCTCGCGATGGAGTACCTGCCCAACGGCACCCTGGCCGATGTCATCGCGAAGGGCCTCACGCCGCGTCAGGCGCTGTCCATCCTCGCGCAACTCGCCGGCGGCCTCTCGGTTATGCATGCGCGCGGCATCATCCATCGCGACCTCAAGCCCGCGAACATCATGGTGCGCGAGGACGGCACGATGGCAATCGCGGATTTCGGGATTGCGAAAAAACTCGATGCAGCAGCCGCGGGACAGACCCGGCACGGCGAACTCATCGGCACGCCCTATTACATCGCGCCGGAACTGGTCGAGAACAAGCCCGCGTCCGAGCGTTCGGACATATACAGCCTCGGCATCATTTACTACGAGATGCTCACCGGCCAGAAGCCGTTCGATTCCACCGGAATCGCCGAACTCATCGGCCAGCACCTGAAGGCGCCGATTCCGCGCCTGCCGGACAAGCTCGCCGAATATCAACCCCTGGTGGACGGGATGATGGCGAAGAACCCGGATCAGCGCTTCCAGACGGCGGACGCAGTGCTCGACGCGGTGGACCGCGTCTGGACACAGATCTCGCTGCGTTCGATGAACTGACCCTGCCGAATCAGGCGGTACGTACCGCCTGCACCGCGGGCGCAAGCCTCTGCACCACCTCCTCCGAGGTGAAGACATCACCGAACTGCTGGATGAAGGTCTCCAGAGCCGCCTGGTGCTCACCGTCGGACAGCGCCGCGCAACAGTCGGACACCATCACCGAATTGAAGTCGAGCATCATCGCATCGCGCGCAGTGGAGTCGCAGCAGACGTTGGTTTTGGTGCCTCCGACGAGAACCGTGTCGACTCCCAGATTGCGCAGCACCCGCTCGAGTGTGGAAGATCCGTGCGCGAGCCCGCTGTAGCGGTTCTTGACGACGACGATGTCGGACGCATCCACATCGAGTTCTTCCCACACCGCCTGACGCTCGGGTGCGAGGCTTTCCACCGTGCGGCGGCGGATCTCCTTGTCGCGCACCACGTTGTTGAAAAAGCCTTCCCAGTCACTGCGTCCGGCGCGATGCGTGTTTGCATGCAGTACCCAGATCACCGGTACGCCGAGCGCGCGTAGCTTCGGGGTGAGGCGGTTGATTGCAGGCACGATGCTGCGCGAAGTCGGCACCTCGCCGGGCGCGCCCGGCTTGCAGAAGGTGTTCTGCATGTCCACGATGAGCAGCGCGGTCTTGGAAGGATCGAGCCGTGCGAACCAGTGGATGTCGCCGCGACGCGCGACCACGCGGTCGATGATGTGCTGACGGATGGATACTTCGTGCATGAGAAGACTCCCGGTGTAGCACCCACGGCGGCTTTGAGCGAACCGCCCGGAAGGTGCGAGAATGAATGCGCGAGGATAAACGAAGTTTTATCGTTGCGGATTGGCGCACGAACGCGAACGGAGATCAGGAGAATCGGAACATGCAGGAAAATCTCGGCGGCCTTGTGGGCCGCGGACGCGTCCACAGGCGCTTTTATAT
>CANIEV010000308.1 GCA_947466535.1 Betaproteobacteria bacterium | reverse complement strand
TTCGACGCCGGGATCCGCCCTCACCTGCGCGCCCGGACCGCTGCCGTGCCGGTACAGGGTGCCCGCCTCGCTCCCCAGCGCGAGCGGATTCAGCCTGACACGACCGCCGGCCCGCGGATTCTGCGCGAGGTTGTCTTGTGCCACGGCGAGGTTGGCCGGGTCGATCTCGAATGCATGCACGCTGCCCGGGTCTCCTGCGCCCGAGGCGAACGCAAGAGCCGTGTCCCCGAAGCAGGCGCCAGCGTCGATGATGCAATCGCCGGGCATCGGCATGATCTTCACCGCTCCGCGTTCAAACCAGTACTGACGCAGCAGGAAGGTCCAGGCGATGTTGCCTGCCCAGGCATCGACCGAAAGATGCTCTCCTTCAAATTGAAGGTCGAAGCGCGACACGCCGCCGAACGTGCCGGCGTGCGGCGAATCGCCGGTGCGCAATGCCGCCGCTGCACCGCGACGCGCCCAATGGGTCGCCGCGTCGATCGGAACCGCGATCCGGCCCGGACCGAGAATCCGGAAACAGAGAAGGGAGCGGAAAAGTTCGCGCGAGGCCGCATCCTCGAACAACCGGTCGGCCGCAGCGAACACCGATCCGTGTTCAAACAGCATTCCGAGGCATTCGGCAGCAAGGCGCTGTTCGAGCGCTGCCTTCGCCTCGGGAGTCAGGCCGGCCCAGCGCTCGAGATCTTCGTTGTCGCCGATGCGGGCATGGAGTCCGCGGGACAGGCGCGACGCGATGTCGGCATCAAAGGCGCTGTCGCGCGAAGGCGCCGACGCACGCTGTACGTCACGCCTACTGCCTCCGGACCCGAACAAGCCGTGCAGCAACTGTTTCAGCATAAGCGTGCCTGACAATGCAAGGGGATGTCCCCGTGCCGCCGCAAATCGCTACATCAGGCCGTCCTTGCGGAACATGTCCTTGATGCCGCGAAGCGCCTGGCGCGAGCGTGCCTCGTTCTCGATGAGTGCGATGCGCACATGGTCATCGCCGTATTCGCCAAAACCGATGCCCGGGGACACCGCCACCTTGGCCTCGGCCATCATTTTCTTGACGAACTCGAGCGAGCCGGCTGCGCGGTACATCTCGGGAATACGCGCCCAGATGTACATCGACGCCTTGGGATTCTCGACCATCCAGCCCATTTCATGCAGACCCTTGACCATCACGTCGCGCCGGGTCTGGTACTTCATGCGGATTTCTTCCACGCATTCCTGCGGGCCTTCCAGCGCGACGATCGAGGCGACCTGGATCGGCGTGAAGGTGCCGTAATCGTGATAGCTCTTCAGACGCGCGAGCGCCCCGACGAGATCCTTGTTGCCCACCATGTAGCCGATGCGCCAGCCCGCCATGTTGTAGCTCTTGGACATGGTGAAGAATTCAACCGCCACATCGCGGGCGCCGGGCACTTCCATGATCGAGGGCGAGCGGTAGCCGTCGAAAGTGATGTCCGCGTAGGCAAGGTCGTGCACCACCCATATGCCGTAGTGCCGCGCGAGATCGACGATGCGCTCGAAAAACGACAATTCGACGCACTGCGCGGTCGGGTTGCTCGGGAAATTGATGATCAGCATCTTCGGGCGCGGGAACGATTCCTTGATCGCACGCACGAGTTCCTCGAAGAAGTCCACGTCCGGGGTCATGCGCACGTGGCGGATGTCGGCACCGGCGATGACCGGCCCGTAGATATGGATCGGGTAGCTCGGATTGGGCACGAGCACGATGTCCCCGCGATCGAGCGTGGCCGAGGCGAGATGCGCTATGCCCTCTTTCGAGCCGATGGTGACGATCGCCTCGGTGTCCGGATTGAAGGACGCGCCGTATCGACGCTCGTACCAGCCGCAGATCGCTCGCCGCAGGCGCGGAATGCCCTTGGAAACCGAGTAACCGTGCGTATCGCTGCGCTGCGCCGCCTCGACCAGCTTGTCGACGATATGCTTCGGCGTTGGACCGTCGGGATTGCCCATGCTGAGGTCGATGATGTCCTCGCCGGCGTGCCGGGCGGCCATCTTGAGCTCGTTGGTGATGTTGAAAACGTAGGGCGGCAGGCGCTTGATCCGCGGAAAATCCAGCGGCACCGGCGCGAGCGGCTTCGGACGGGAAAGATCGGTCATGGCGGGGGCTATGGTTTTTCGCAATTCCGGACCTGTTCCGGGCCGTCATTGCGATGCAAAAAGCTATAATACCATCTGATACTTAGCTGCGATTTACCCTGTATTCACGCTGCGAATTCTGCCGCTGCTTTTGGGTAAATTCCGGACCCGATTGCGGCATTTTCCGGGCAATTTCGAGCTTTCCCCGAGCAAACGATCAAACTTGAAACTTCACCTCGCCACCGCCGCCGGCCAGAACGCGATCACCGCCTACGGTGATGGCTACGTGACGATCAACCAGACGCGGCACGAAAAGAGCGTCGTTGTCACGCCCCACAGGCTCTATACCGAGTGGAACGCCTGCGGGTTTGACACGCTCACCCCGGAGCAGATCGCGCAGCTGGTACCTCTCGAATCCGAGATCGTGCTGCTCGGCACCGGTGACAAATTGCGCTTCCCGCGCCCCGAAATTCTTCGCCCGCTGATGGAGGCACGCATCGGGTTCGAGGTCATGGACGTGCGCGCCGCCTGCCGCACCTACAACATTCTGATGGCGGAAGGCCGCAAGGTCGCCGCCGCCCTGCTCCTTGGGTGATCCGGCACGCTGGAAGTCGGTACGCGTGTGCCTCGCGCTGGTGCTCGCGTGCCTCGCGCTTGGCTGGTTCGTCAATCTCGACCACCGCAAACTGATCAAGGCCGACGAAGGCCGGTATGGCGAGATCCCGCGCGAAATGGTCGCCAGCGGCGACTGGCTCACGCCGCGCATGAACGGGTTCAAGTACTTCGAGAAGCCGCCGCTTCAATACTGGGCCACTGCCACCGCGTACACGCTGTTTGGCGTGAGCGAATGGACCACGCGCCTCTGGACGGCGCTCACCGCACTCGCCGGCATCGCGCTGGTGTGGCTTGCCGGCAATCGCGCGTTCGGGCCGCCGGTGGGGCGTTTTGCCGCGCTCGCGCTCGGCGGGATGTCGCTCTATCAGTTCGTCGGCAGTTTCGTGACGCTCGACATGGGCGTGAGTTTTTTCATGTCGCTCGCGGTGTTCTCGGTGATGCTTGCCCAAATCGACTCCACACCGGAGCATGAACGTCGACTCTGGATGCTGCTTGGCTGGGCGGGCATGGCCCTCGCCGTGCTGTCCAAGGGGCTGATCGGCCTTGTGCTGCCGATTGCCGCGGTCGGGATGTACATCCTCCTGCGGCGCGACTGGGCGGTGCTGGGGCGCCTGTATCTGTTCCAGGGCGGTCTTCTGTTCCTTGCGATTGCCGCGCCGTGGTTCATCGCGGTATCGCTCGCCAATCCGGAGTTCTTCGATTTCTTCTTCATCCAGGAGCACTTCAGGCGCTTCCTCACCAAGCAGCACGGTCGCTACCAGCCCGCCTGGTATTTCATTCCGGTGCTCGTCGCGGGCACCATGCCCTGGCTCCTCGTGGTTGGAGCAGGCGTCTGGAAGGCGATACGCGAGCGGGAGCCGCGCCGCTTCAATCCGGCGATGTTCCTCGTCGTGTGGTGCGCGATCGTGTTCCTGTTCTTTTCGGGATCGAGCTCCAAGCTGGCGTCGTACGTGCTTCCGATCTTTCCGGCGCTCGCACTGCTGGCGGGACGCTACCTGCCTTCCGCCTCGAGGTGGCTGCTCGCGGTGCAGGCGGCGTTCGCGGTGATCGCGGGCGCTGCCACGATCTATCTGTCGGGCAAGCTGATCGGCTTTGCGGCGCGCGATCTGCCCGCCGACATGCTTGCCGCGTACGCCCCCTGGGTACAGGCTGCGGGCCTTGCACTCGCGCTCCTCGGAACAGTGGCGTTCTGGACCGCGCTGCGCCGCGAAATCATGGTCACCGGACTGTTGCTGACCACCGGCAGCGTGATCTTCATGCAGCTGGTAATCACCGGGCACGAAGCGCTGTCGCCACTCTATTCCGCGTATCATACGATCGATAAAGTGCG
>CANIEV010000307.1 GCA_947466535.1 Betaproteobacteria bacterium | reverse complement strand
GTGATTGCGGGCCCCTCCGGAGGTGGCAAATCGGTTATGGCACGCAACATCGCCAACGCACATATTAAATTGCACGGCAGCGAGGACATCGCCATCATTAGCTTTAACGACAACCGCATCGGCGCCTGGCCACAACTGCAGCTGCTTAGCGCAGCGGCCGGTATTGAATGCTACAAAGTAAAATCCACCGAATCATTGCGCGAACTGGTCGACAGCTTGTCGGATAAAAAACTGATCGTCATCGACACCCCCGGAAACCAATCCCAGGAAAATGCATCCGCCCTTCACTCAGCCATGCAAGACGCCACCTTCCACCTGGTTTTCCCGGCAGATGCTTCAACCGCCACCATCAATAGATTTCTGCAGATAACAGAGATAGAATGGGACAGCGTAATGCTGACGAAAATAGACGAATGCAGCAATCCATGGCCGCTTTTACAAATGCTTAACAATAAGGCGCTGCCCCTTTCCTTTGAAGGCACCCGCTCACTGATTAACGATCCGGAAACAACCGAACGGACCATCGGAAAAATGATCCGTATCGGCATGGAATTGCTGGCTGCGGCCGCCTCACTGCCGGTGGCTGCCCGAGATGAGTCTGCGCGCGCCCCTATTGCGCAGCACCTTATCCATTGATGCACACTGCATCACCGCCAAAACTACTGTTTCGTTATTTGAATCGAATGGATAGAAAACAATGGATGTCATCGGGATAGCAAGCGGCAAAGGCGGCGTTGGCAAAACAGCTACTGCGGTCAACCTTGCAGTGGGTTTGGTTATGCGTGGCCGCAAGGTGATGCTGTTTGACGCCGACATGGGGCTGGCCAATGCGCAACTGGCTCTTGGCTGCACCACTCCGTTTAATTTTGGCCACGTAATCTCTGGCGAGAAAACGCTGGAAGAAATCATCGTTACAACCCGGCAGGGCATCCGCCTAGTGCCAGGTGCTTCTGGCGTACAGAAGCTTGCCTCACTGGATACACTTGCAGCCGCGGCGATCGTGCAGGCTTTCAGTAGCATAGAAGAGGAATTCGATTTCCTCGTCATCGATTCGGCAGCTGGCATTTCGAGTTCGGTGCTGACCTTCATGCAAGCCTCGCAACGGCGGCTGATTGTGCTGCGGGACGAACCTTCGTCTATCGCCGACGCCTACGGCACCATCAAGGTATTGATCAATGAATACAAGCTGGACGAAATTTATATCGTGCCAAACATGGTTGAAAACCAGTCGGCTGGGCGCATGCTGTACAATCGGATCAACGACGTGTGTGAAAAATTTCTTAGTCAATCGGTCAAATACCTTCACTCCATCACCCACGACGAGCATATGCTTGCGGCAGCGCGAAATTATCAATCAGTACTTGAATTTGCCCCCGGAGGCAATTCATCAAGGGACTTTAGAAAACTGGCCGAAACAGTCGACTCATTAGACCAGACCGGGGTACCCAGCGGCGGACTTCAGTTTTTCTTCGAGCGCATCATCGTGGATAAGCGGTTTAAATGAAAGCATCCGGCATACATTTGTATGCGCAGGCGACCGAGGGCAGCGACTCTCTCGTCATGGCCAACCGCAATCTAGTCAAACGTGTCGCCCTCCACCTCAAGGTCAGGTTGCCGCCATTTGTCGAGTTTGACGACCTGCTGCAAGCCGGTATGATCGGACTGATCGAGGCATCGCGAAGCTACAAGGCGGAAAAGGGCATCCCATTTGAAGGCTTTGCTCGGCTACGAATCAAAGGCGCGATGGTTGACCATGTGCGCAGGCAATCATATCTGCCGCGCTCGGCAGTAGCTGCCAAGAGATCACATTCCAAAGCGACCCAAACCCTTGCTGGCGAACTCGGTCGCGCGCCCACCCAGCAGGAACTGGCCGATTTCATGGATATGGACATTAACGATCTGCAAAAAGAACGCCATACGTCTAGCCAGTTCGAAACCCATTCTATCGAGGACATGACACACGCCGTCGACAGCCTGCCCGATACCGAGGATTCCATCCCCGATATCGCGCTCGAAAAAGCGCAGCTTTCAGAGAACCTAGTGCGTGCCATCGAAGAACTGCCGGAACGCGAAAAACTGATTCTTTCGCTTTATTACAACGACGAACTCACCCTCAAGGAAATTGGCGAAATCGTCGGGGTGGGCGAATCGCGCATCAGTCAAATTCTTGCCAAAACAGCCATGTCGCTACGCCAAACCCTACAGTAAGCGACCTACTCGCGGTATTGCACCGTGACGCTGATGCGCCGATTGCGCGAATCCAGCGGATCAGAAGCGACGAATGGCTCTTTATCAGCAACACCCTCGATCCGGGTAATTTTGCTTTCTTCAACCCCTTTCCTAATCATAATCTGACGCGTGATATCTGCACGCTCGGCCGACAACGACCAATTGTTACGGCCGGTCCCCGCAAACGCCTGGGCGTCGGTATGCCCTCGAACCCGGATGGAATTCGGCATTACTGCGAGCGAGCGGGAGATTTCCTCGATCAGCGCCATCGACTTAGGCGTTAACTGAGAATCACCGAGACCGAACATCGAAAAATCCGCCTTATCGATGATTTCGATCCTCAGCCCGTCTTTCTCGCGAGTGAATACTACGTTTTCCTTGAGTTTCGCCAGTTCACTGTTCTGCGATAGTTTCTCTTTGAGCTCTTTTTCAAGCTTCTCGAAATTCGATTTATCAGACTCACTGGCAATGCGCGCCTTCTCTTCCTGACTCAATGCGTCGGATTTTTCCTTGTCTTTGTCACTATCCTTGCTGCCGGTATTTTCCCGCGGCTGCAAAACCTGAAACAAGCTGGTTTGTGCCGCCGCCAGGGGCAGTGCGGTTTCGTCAATGATTGATTGCCCGCCCATCAAACCGGTCGAACCCGAGGTATTGTTGACAGTGATCGCGCTTTTCGTCAGCGAGGTCGGCTTGAAATAGTCGGCAATTGATTTTCTTTGATCAGCGTTGGTCGCCCCCAGCAGCCACATAAGCAAAAAGAACGCCATCATTGCCGTCATCATGTCAGCAAGAGCGATTTTCCAAGCCCCGCCGTGTGCCCCGGCATGACCTTCGTCAATAATCTTCTTGACGATAATGGGCGCAAGTGGCTCGGCCTCCAAGGCTGGCGCCGCTGCGTCGGTTGCAGGCTCGGCGCTCACGACCGCTTTCTGCGATGGCTCTTCCTTGGCCGCTTCTGCGGCTGCAGCTGCCATTATTTACCTCGCAGCCCGTCGAATACGTCTCCGAAGGAAGGCTGATTTTCGTGCGAAATACTGACACGCGCGGCCTCAATAATAACTGGCATCGGGTGGCCGTTCAGGGTGCCGACGATGATCTGTTTGGCGACATGATAGATCTGTCCATCCTCATCAATAATCTGCTTTAACCTAACGCTCAGCGGTTCGGCAAAACCGTACGCCAGCAAAACACCCAAAAAGGTACCGACGAGCGCGGCACCGATCAAGCCCCCCAGCACCGCTGGCGGTTGGTCTATCGACCCCATGGTTTTAACCACGCCCAACACGCAAGCAACAATGCCTAGAGCTGGCAACGCGCCGGCCATACTGGCAAAAGTTTCCGCCGGCTTCAAGGCGTCGTGATGATGCGTTTTAATTGAGGCATTCATGATGTCTTCAACCGCATCGGGCCTTGGCGCAGATGACGATACAACGATCAAACGTATGCTATCGGTAATGAGGTGTGTCAAAGCATGGTCTTTGAGCAAACGTGGGTACTCGCTAAAAATAGCACTCGCGTGGGGATCCTCAACGTGCGGCTCCAGTGCGACCGCGCCCTCGGCCTTCAACACCTTCATAATCTTGGCGACCAGGAAGATAGTGTCCATATAGTCCTGTTTTTTGAAGCTCGGCCCGGAGAGTATCTTGCCCAGACCGGCAACCGTAGCCTTTACAATAGGCATGCTGTTAGCCGTCAGCATGGCGCCGATGGCGGCACCTGCAATTGCCGTTCCCTCGAGTGGCAGCGCATGCCAAATTGGTGCCATCGAGCCGCCGCCCACGATGTAACTGCCGAAGATGCAGGCAAGACCAAATATAATTCCGACAATACTTAACACAGTAAGGCCCACCCAGAAAAGAAACAGTT
>CANIEV010000306.1 GCA_947466535.1 Betaproteobacteria bacterium | reverse complement strand
GTGCATGGCCCGCAGTGCAAGAATGACTGCGGACGCCGACGCACGGTCACCCGGCGACGAGTCGCATCAGATCGCGCACCGACACCGATGCATCCATGCGCTTCACTGCCTCCACCACCGCCTCGCGCCTAGCCTGCGGCAGGCGATCCGAGGCATAGCGATGGAACTTGGCCTCAACCCCGGGCCAGCCGAGCGGATTGCGGATGTTGCCCGGCGGATACGGCATCTCGATCGCGAGGGCGCTGCCGTCCTTCAGCAACACATCCATCGCGCAGGGAAACGCCGCCGGCGTGTACACGTTGAGCGACGGGTCGTTGCGTATCGTCGTGCGCGACATCAGCGCGCGCACAGCGGGGTCAAACCAACGACCTTCGCCGAACTGGGCGGGGGTGAGTTCGCCATCGAGCAGCGCCACCGCCACGAGGTACAGGAAGCTGTGGTCCGCGGTCTCGCGCGAATGCGGGTTGTCGCGCTGCGGGTCGTTCACCTGCGAGCGCACGAAGGGCGTGTCCGCCATGCGGATCGAAATTTTCTCTATCTGCGCCAACGGATCACTGATCTTCTTTCTCGCCTCGATCGCCGCCGCCACCGCCGCCTGCCCCGAACCGAGGCAGGGATAGGACTTGATGTTCACCCGCATGATCCGCAGGTCATCGACATTCACGGGCGCCACCAGCCCCACCGGGTTCCCTTTGTCGAGCGAGGCCTGCAGCATGCCTGCCGGGCCTTCGAACACCGTCTGCGGCCCGGTCGCGCCGTGCGCCGCGAGCAACGTGGCCATCACGCTCGAATGGGCCACCATCGAATTGGCCATCGCCTTGGCGGCCGACAGCTGACCGAAGCGCACGATGCCGAGCGTGTGGCAATGCGACATCGCCAGGGCAAGCGCATGCCCGAGTTTTTCCGCCGGAAGCCCGAGCAGCCTCCCCGCCATCGCCGCCGCGACCGGTCCGGAGGCGCTCACGTTGTCCCAGGCGCAGTCGATGCGCATCAGGTCATGCACACGGCCGTAGACCTCGTAACCCATCACGATCGCCGAGAGCACCTCGCGAGCAGTCCGATCCTCGCGCTCGCCGATTGCGAGCGCCACCGGAATGTTATCGCTCGGATGCGATGCGCCCGCGGCACCCAGCCCGAGATCGTTCAGGTCTAGCGCGCGCACCAGGATGCCGTTGGCAAGGGTCGCCAGCGCCGCCGACGTCCTGAGCTCGGTGCCGATCACCGTGCACTCGGGCGCCCCGCCGAGCGCACGCACCGTCGCGAGAGCCGAGCGCGGCGTCTCCTCGTCCATGGCGCCAAGCGCGCAGCCGATGGAATCGAGCACCAGCATTTTTGCGCGGTCGAGCGCCTCCTCGGGAATCGCGCCCGCGTCGAACCCCACGATCCAGTCCGCGAAGCGGCGGACCAGCGGCGTCTCTCCCGAATTCACCTCGCCAGCGGACATCAATGGGCCATCACTGATCGAGCTTGATCCCGGCCTGCCGGATCACTCTGCCCCAGCGCTCGGTCTCGGTGCGGATGAAGCTTGAGAACTCCGATGGCGTGCTCGTCACCGGAATCAGGCCGATGTTGGAGAGCTTCGCGCGGATCTCGGGCAGGCCAAGAATCCGCACCGTCTCCTGATGGAGTTTTCCGACGATGTCCGCCGGCGTGCCTGCCGGCGCCACCAGCCCGAGCCACACCACCACCTCGTAGCCCTGCATCCCCGGCTCGGCCGAGAGTAGCGGCAGCCCGGGCAAGGCCTCGATCGGCAGGCTGCTCAGGTTCGCCAGCACGCGGAACTTGCCGCTCTTGATGTGCGGGAGCGCCGCCGGAACACCGTCGAGGATGAAGCTCACGTCGCGCGACAGCAGGCCCTGTACGGTCCCGGTGCTGCTCTTGAAAGGCACATTGAGCATGTCCACGCCTGCCATGCTCTTCAGCAGCTCACCGCCGAGGCGCGTGGGCGGTGTGCCGGTGCCAAAGCTCAGTTTGCCGGGGGCGGCTTTTGCCTGCTGCAGCAGATCCTGGATCGACTTCGGCCCCGACGCCGCGTCCACGATCAGGATGATCGGCGAGGAGGCAGTGCGCGTGATCGGCGCGAAGTCCTTCTGCGGATCGTAGGGCAGCTTGGCGAACAGGCTGGGATTGAGCGACAGCGTCGAATCCAGCGCCATCAGCAGGGTGTAGCCATCGGGCGACGCCTTCGCCACAGCCTGTGCGCCGATGATCGAGTTGGCGCCCGGCCGGTTGTCCGCGAGCACCGGATGGCCGAAGCTCTCGGCCATCTTCTCCGCGATCAGGCGGGTGAGAACGTCCGTCGGACCACCCGCGGGCGAGGGCACGATGATGCGTATCGCCTTGTTGGGATAGCCCTGTGCATGGGCCTGGACGCAGCAGAAAAGCAGTAACGACAACAGCAGACGCGGGATCGCATTCACGCTCACTCCTCCTTGTTCCATCGACCCGACCGACGGCCGCTCGTGCGGCGGCCTGTCCCGGGGAGGAGCAAGAGTGCAACCGGACCGGCGAAAAATCAATTCAAATCCGACCCGGGTGGGCGATAAACTCGCACGGATGCCGGCGCGGTCACCCCCGCCAACATGACGCCATCGATCCTTCCGCTTGCCTGCTAGCGTTGAGGCGTGTTGCGATGCAGGCATCGCTTGATCCACCTTCCAGGAGACGAGATGATCCTCTACGGGACACCCACGATTCGACGTGCACTGTACGCGATCGTCCTGACGCTCGGCCTGTTGACCCAGGCAACGGCTCTCGCACAAAACTGGCCCGCCAAGCCGGTCACCATCGTGGTTCCCTTTCCGCCGGGAAGCGGCCTTGACCTCCTCGCGCGGGTCATTGCCGAAAAAATTTCTGCAAGAACCAGTCAACCTTCTCTGGTCGAGAACCGTCCCGGCGTGGGCGGGCTCGCCGGCGCAAATTTCGTCGCCCGCTCGGCACCGGACGGGCACGTGCTTCTCGCCGTGCCCAATACCATCGTCATCGCGCCGCATCTGCTGGGCAGGGGCATCGCGGGCGGCGTGGACGTGATGAAGGATCTCGCGCCAGTCATCCTCGCCGCATCCACCCCGATGGTTCTCGTGGTGAATCCTTCGCTTGGCGTCAGATCGGTAGAGGAACTGCTCGCCCTTGCAAGAAAACAGCCGGGCCTTCCCTACGCATCCGCGGGTAACGGCACGCCAATGCACATCGCCGGCGAACTGTTCAAGAAGGCCGCCTCGGTGGACATGCTGCATGTTCCGTACAAGGGGACCGGGCCTTCGGTGGCCGATACGCTGGGCGGCCAGGTGAAAGTGCTGTTCGTCGGCGCGGGCGGCGTCGCACAGTACCTTCGCTCGGGAAAATTGCTCGCCATTGCGGTAACGGAAAAACGTCGCTCGCCGCTGTTCCCGGACCTGGCGACGTTTTCGGAGCTCGGCATCACCGGCGCTGACGTCGATACCTGGTTCGGCCTGCTCGCACCCGCGGGGACACCGTCGGCGACGATCGCCCGGATCAACGCCGAGATCAACAGCGCCATCGCCCTGCCGGATGTTCGCGAACGCCTGAAGACCGCCGGGGTGGATGCTCGTGGTGGAACATCCGAGGCATTCAGTCTGGAGATGCGCGAGGACCACGCCCGCTACGGACGGATCGTCCGGGAATTCGGCATCAAGGCGGATTGACGGGAGCATATTCTCGCGACGAATTGAACAGAACAGGACGCCAATCGTCCGCTTTCCCGCACGGGCTATTGGGTTTCCTGATAAATGTTCAACAATTACCCTGAAAGTTTCGCACTGCGCGCTGTTCAGCCCGTTTTCGGGCACAGGTGAATTCCAGTACGCCGGACACTTTCCGGTAATCGAACAACCGGAACCCTTCGCCGCTGCGCTGGACCGCCTGCTCGAGAACTGAAACTCGCCGCACCCAATCCTCAGCGCAAGACGGCTGTGAAGTAGTACACCCCCTCTATTCGGCCGCGACCTTCTTCATCCCCTGCCAGTCACCACCCAGCGCCTTCACCAGGAACACCGAGCTCAGCAGCCGCTGGCCGAGGATCTGCGAGGCGAGGCGCTCGCTTGCGAGCAGGCTTTGCTGCGCGACGATCACATCCAGCGACGTCGCCACCCCGCCCTCGTAGCGCGCG
>CANIEV010000305.1 GCA_947466535.1 Betaproteobacteria bacterium | reverse complement strand
GCTTTCTGGGTGGTGATATCGGTTATTGCAGTGGTGCTCGAATCGGTTAAAAGCATCAGTTATATCCTGCATCTGCATTTCATCGTCCTTGACATGGTTGCCGTCATGATATTCACCCTCGAATATTGCATGCGGCTTTACTGCTGCGTTGAGGAACCCGGTTATCAGCGGGCATTGGCCGGGCGGGTCAAGCAAGCGAAAACATTTTCATCGGTGATCGATTTATTGGCGATTGCGCCCTTCTTTCTGGAGGCGCTCTTGCATCACCTCCTCGACCTGCGATTCCTGCGTGTATTCAGGCTGCTGCGGCTCCTCAAACTGACGCGATATACCAGTGCGACTAATACGCTAACAAAAGTCATTGTGCGCGAATGGCCTGTGATGGGGGCATCGGCTTTCATCATGCTGTTGTTGGTGGTTTTAACGGCCAGCCTGGGTTATTTGTTCGAGCATGATAGCCAACCCGATAAATTCGAAAACATCCCCCAATCAATTTATTGGGCGGTCATCACGCTCGCCTCGGTTGGTTACGGCGACTTATCCCCGGTTACCCCGGCGGGCCGCATCATGACTATCGTGCTTGCCTTGGTGGGCATCGGGATTTTCGCGCTGCCTGCGGCATTGTTGAGTTCTGCATTTACCGATCAATTGCATAAAGAACGTGAGGCATTAAAGGCCGAGCTTTCTGCAATGCTCGAGGACGGCGTCATTTCCGAGGAGGAGGCTGCCATCATCGCCGTAAAGGCGAAACAGCTGCACCTGGATGACGCGGAAGTGGCGTTGCTAATTGAAGAGGCCCGGCTTGCGCGGGAGTTACGAGAAGACCTCTCGAAATTGCCGTTGCATAAGATTTCCCAGACCCCGGAGCACGCCATCGAGCATTACAAGTCGTTGATCAGCGAGATCCGGCAACTGGCTATTCTCACCGACAGGGAGCAGTTCGAGTCTGTTGCCAAAGGACTGGACCGACTCACGCAAAGCGAGCTTGCCTTGTGGCGGCAGATTCATGGCGGGCAGTTACCTTGATTTGCATTGCTTCTTTTAATATCTAACCGGGATTCAACTGGTTGAAAATGACATCTGTTCACTCCCCCCATTCTTCTAAAAAGAATTTATACGCGCTCTCCTTGGGGGCTCTTGGTGTGGTTTTTGGTGACATTGGCACTTCTCCTCTTTATGCGTTGAAGGTGTCGATCGAGTCGGCCGGCTTCAAAAGCGGTGCGGATATTGAGCCCCTGGTCCAGGGCGTTTTGTCGCTGATTACATGGTCCCTGGTGTTGGTTGTCATGATCAAGTATGTTTTTATCATCATGAAAGCCGATAACAAAGGCGAGGGGGGTATCTTCGCCTTGACCGCCTTGCTCTCCAAGGCGCTTAAAAAAGACTCCCGCTACCGCTGGTTTGTGATTGTTGCAGGCGCGCTGGGAGCTGCTTTGTTTTTTGGTGACAGCATGATCACCCCCGCCATTTCAGTGCTCAGCGCGGTAGAGGGACTCAAGGTGTTATCCCCTGATATGGCCCCCTACGTTGTTCCCATAGCGCTTGCCTTGATATCCGGTTTGTTCGCGATAGAGCGCTTCGGAACCGGAAAGATTGGGATCGTATTTGGTCCTGTGATGCTGGTGTGGTTTTCGGCGCTGGGGATTCTGGGCCTGTTGAGCATCATGAATAACCCCATCGTTTTGGTGTCATTGAACCCCATTTACGGGGTCAATCTGCTGATCGAGCATTCGGGGGTTGCTGTTGCCATTCTGGGCTCAGTGGTATTGGCGGTAACCGGCGGTGAGGCGCTTTATGCCGATATGGGACACTTTGGGTTAAAGCCTATTCAACGCGCCTGGTTTTTTCTTGTTTTCCCGTGCCTGTTGCTTAACTACTTTGGGCAGGGTGCTTTGCTGATGAGCCTGCCCTCTGCGATAGACAACCCGTTTTACCGCCTTGCCCCTGACTGGGCATTGATACCCATGCTCATTCTGGCCTCGATTGCCACCGTTATCGCATCTCAGGCGGTCATATCCGGGGCCTTTTCCATCGCGACCCAAGCGGTTCGCCTGGGTTACATCCCACGTTTGAGGGTTAGGCATACTGCGGCGGAGGAGATTGGTCAGGTCTATGTGTCCAAGATCAACATCTTCCTTTTTGCCGGTGTGGTGATGCTGGTCCTTGGGTTCAAATCATCGGAGAACCTGGCTTCGGCTTACGGTGTTTCAGTAACGGGGGCCATGGCCATTGATACCTTGCTCGCCGGCTTTCTCATGGTTTTTGTCCGTAAATGGAACAAGTGGTTGTTTGTCCCGTTGTTTGGCTTTCTTTTCTTAATTGATTTGGTGTTTCTGGGGGCAAACCTTTTCAAATTCCTCGAAGGCGGCTGGATACCCGTTTGCGTGGCTTTAGTACTGCTCTTGATGATGGTTTCCTGGATTTACGGTCGGGAAAAGTTATTGAAGGCGCGCTGGTCGTCGTCCATATTGCTGGTGGATTTCCTGAAAAGCCTGGACCTCCAGTTGCCGCCCAGGGTGTCAGGAACGGCCATTTTCATGGTTCCTCACGACAACATTGTGCCGAATTCACTTTTGCACAATTTAAAACACAATAAAGTGCTTCACGAGCGGGTTGTTTTGATGAACATGGAAACGGTGAATTCTCCCTTTGTCGCGGACTCTGAACGGGTCACCATTCAGCACAGGGAACATAACTTTCACTCGGTCAATGTTCGTTTCGGCTTCATGGAGGACGTGCATGTGATGCGTGCGGTGGCCTTCCTCAGGGCACGTGAATTTCATTTCAGCCTGTCGGAAATTTCCTTTTTCGTGGGCAAGGAAAAGGTCGTTGCTCGGCACTCGTCCGCATTTTTATTAAGTCCCTTCATCTATATGCACAGGTCAATGCAGGGGGCGACTGAATATTTCCAGATACCCTTCAACCATGCCATGGAGATTGGCGGCTATATAGAGGTTTGACAGTGGTGGTCAGCCTCAGCCTACGGCGCATGTACCGTAGCACGTGCCGTGTACCCGCTCATTCTTCACGCTGTTGAAGAAACCCCGGTCGGCGGATTGTCCCAGCAGTTACCCTTGCGACTCATCGAGCAGATCATGCCGTATGCCATCAGTCGCGCCTGAAACGCGCGGCTTGCATATTGGCTTCCTCGCTCAGAAGTGATGAACCAGACACGGCGCAGGCATGGACGGCAAGGGCTACTGGCGCGACAACGGGTTCGTGCAGCGACCCTGGAAATCCATCAGGTACGAAGAGTTGTGACCCCGGGTCGCGCTGGCCGCGCGACGGAGAAAAAGATCGAGCCCTCGGCGTTCATCTGCAGAACCCGGCGCACCTGACCAAAGCCTGCCCTGCAGTGGCAAGCCACTGAAACGGCTGGTACGGGTTGCGATTCACGCCGGAGCTACGCGTCGGCCTCAACGCGTGCGGCGCACAGTCTGCTCCGACAGGGACTACACCTGAGCGTAGCTGCTCAATTGCCGTTTGAGCGGCGAATACAAGCTTCTACAAAACCGTTCAGCTTTGAAAAATCAACGGGCTTCTTGTAGAAAATCGAATTTTCAGGCAAGGGTTTGCTTGAGGAAAGATCTCTCAAACCGGAAACGATAATGATCTCCACCCGATCAAAATCGCGATCCTCTCGAATTGCCTTGATGGCGTCATATCCGTCTATGCGCGGCATTTTGAGGTCCATGATGACCAAATCCGGCACATTTTTCGCCATATGCAGCAAAGCTGAGTAGCCATTACTGGCAAAAGACAAGTGGATCGGCAGGCTCCAAGCTTCAATTTTTTTTGCGTACACCTTATGCATCAACTTGTCGTCTTCGGCTATCAGAATACGAAAAGCCTTTTTATCTCCAAAGCGGCTCGTGGATCGCTTGCCCAGACCTCTTTCAGCCAGATGCCGATTGACTTCCTCAACGAGCACGCGCCTATGACCGCCAGGCGTCTTCCATGCGGCCAGATGACCGGCCTCCACCATTTTTTGGACTTGCGTCAATGAACACGACAACTTGACGGCAGCTTCGCGAGTAGTCAACCACTCTGAAGCGTCCGATTTCTCCTCAATCGGCTGTGCTTTTAAAGTCGCTTTAGTTGACATCAAACCTCCGTATCGCAGAATTAGGT
>CANIEV010000304.1 GCA_947466535.1 Betaproteobacteria bacterium | reverse complement strand
GGTTACACCGCGGTGCTCGCCTCGGCGGAGGCCTTCGGCATGACCGAAGCCATCCGCAAGCGGCTTGCCTACAACCCGGAGAAGGATCTTGTTCCGGTGACCCTGCTCGCGCGTTCGCCCAATGCGATCGCGGTGCACCCGTCGATCAAGGCGACGAACCTGAAGGAACTTATCGAGTACGCGCGCGCCAATCCCGGCAAGCTGCGCTTCGGCTCGCCGGGCATCGGTTCCAACCCGCACCTGATCGGTGAATTGTTCCGCGATCGCGCGAAGATCGACATCGTCCATGTGCCCTACAAGGGCGGGGGCAACAGTGTCATCGATCTCGTCTCGGGCCAGATCGAGATGCTGGTCACCGGCACCGTCACTATCGTGCCGCGCCACAAGTCGGGTCAGGCGCGCGCTCTCGTGATCACCGGCGGCGCGCGCACGCCGCTCATGCCCGATGTGCCGACGATGGCGGAGTCCGGTTTCGATGACATGGTGCTCGGCGCGCTGTTCGGCGTGATGGTGCCGGCGGGCACGCCGCGCGAGGCGGTGGATCGCCTGTCGAAAGAACTCGTCTCGGTGTCGCAAAGCGCGGAATTCAGGAAGCGGCTGGTGGACATCGGTCAGGAACCGACCGAGCCGCTCACCGGTGACGCCTTCGGCCGTTACATGAGCAACGAGGCGCGGCGCTGGCGTGAACTTGCGGTGATGGCGGGGGTAAAAGACGAGTAATTCGCGCCGTATGTCGGCGGTCGGGTTGCCCGCTGCAGGCCATGAACGGCTGCTCGAAGATCGCAAGTGGAGCGTCCGCAATAAGCGTGCAGGCGTTGCCACGCCGGACGGGTCGAGAGACTACACGATGCCTTTCGCATCAATAGGATGAAAGTCTCAGGAAGCTCTGATCAAGTCCCGATTGTGTAACCAAACGTGCAGAGTGGGAAAAAGGGGCTATAAATAGCTTGTGCAGGCGATTTGTTCGATATCGTCTTCGTCACAAATGCATTTTTACTATTGCCAATTACATGTCAGGCGAGATTCGAGACGTGTTCTGCCAGAACGCCCCCCCCACACACACACTAGGTCGATCATTCATGCGTCGGGTTTTCTGGGGATGGATGTGATGAGCCCGCTTGGCAATGCCAACGAGGTGTGGCTGCTTACGCTCTGGAGCAACGAGGAAAGTCACCGCACCTTGGCACGGAGCCGTGACTGCCACGAGTCACCCAAGGGCATTCCCAAGGGCCTCAGCTGGTACCGGGGAGCACCGGAATACGCCTGTTCGAAATCTTCGTGGCTTAGTGCGGCAGATGCGAACCACACAAAATAATTTGAGCGCCGAGGGTCTGCAGCGCTTCCGCAGCCTGGAGGCCGGTGGGATCGATGCGCTTACCGAGCGCTTTTATAGGGCGCATGGGGCGGCCTATGCGCCTTTCGGGCCGCGTGGACGCGAGACCTGCCGCGAAGACCTGGCCTATCACCTTGAATTCCTCCGGCCGGTGCTGGAATTCGGGTTGCTGGAACCCATGGTGGAGTATCTCCGCTGGCTCGGCAGCGAACTCGCCGCGCGCTCGATTCCGGCCGCCGACATCGGGCAGTCGCTCGACTGGCTGGCCGAGTTTTTTGAAACGCACATGGCGGGGGCCGATGGCGCGCTGGTCGGGGCTGCGCTGCGCGCGGCGGCCGCGGAGTTCCTGCGCACGGGCGATGCGCCGCAGGCGAAGGCGCCACTGCCCGATGCCTGGCCGGAGACCGCGCCGTTTCAGGCGGCGCTGCTCGCCGGGCGGCAGCGTGATGCGCTGGACATCATGAATCGTTGCCTGGAAGGCGGGCGCGGGTTCGTGGACTTCGAAATGCATGTCATCCAGCCGGCCATGTATCGCATCGGCGAGCTATGGCAGGCCAACCAGGTATCGGTGGCGCAGGAGCACATGGCCACCGCCATCGTGCAGGCGGTGATGACGGTGGGGCTGCTGCATTTGCCGCCGCTGCCGTTGAACGGAAAGCGCGTGTTGCTCGCTTGCGTAGAGGGAAACCATCACGCGGTCGGACTGCGCATGGTGGCCGATGCGTTCCTGCTGTCGGGGTGGGATGTGCAGTTCCTCGGCCCGAACGTGCCGCCCGCATCGCTGATCGGGCAGGTGGCCGAATGGAAGCCGCACCTGGTGGGCCTGTCCGTCTCGTTCGCGCACCAGATGCCGGCGGTCAAGACGGTCATCAGCGGACTGCAGAAGCGCTTTGGCGCCGGGCGACCCGCGCTTATGATCGGCGGGTTGGCGATCAACAACTTTGTGCCGCTGGGCGGTGTGTTGGGCGCCGACGCGCAATCTGCCGATGCGCTGACTGCGGTTGCCGAAGCGGATCGGGTTGTGAGCCTTGGCGCGAATGCGCCCGGGCAGGCCTGATCCAGCGCATGCATTCCGACCGCCACCCAAAATCCGCGAGCGAGCAGCAAAGTGCTGGCGCATCGCCATCGATACAACCAGAACCCGATGGCCGGGGTGGGGGCGGCGACTGGATAAGCGCCGAGCTGGCGCCACTGCTTGCAATCGCGATGGCGACGCTGGATGAGGACGGTGTGCTGGTCGAGGCGAACGCCGGATTCATGCGGGTTATCGGTCATGCGGGAACGACGCCACTCGGGTTCCCGGCGGCCCGATTCTTTCTGCAGCCGCCCTTTTCGGCGCTGAGCGCGGCGTCTGCAGGTGCCGCCGCCGTAGGCAGCGAGGGTGAAGTCCATCGCGGCCTTCTCACCATCGGCGATTACGCGGGAAAGACAGGAACCCTGCGCGGCCGCGTGTGGCGCGTCGGCCGCTCGTTGCGGGTGCTGGCTGAATTGGATATCGAGGAACTCGAGCAGATTTTCGATACCATGCTCGGACTCAATCGCGACTACGCCATCGCCCAGGCCGAGCTGGCGCTGACCAACCTCAAGTTGCAGCAGAGCGCGGCGCGGGTGCTGGCCCTGTCGCTGACCGATGCGCTGACCGGAGTCGGCAATCGCCGGTGGCTCGAAGAGGCGCTGCCGCTGGAAGTCAACCGTGTCGAGCGCAACGGCACCAGCCTCTGCGCGATCATGGCCGACCTTGATCACTTCAAGCGCATCAACGACAGCTTCGGCCACGAGGTGGGTGACAAGGTGCTCGTCGCGTTCGGCGCCCTGTTGCGCGCTCAGACTCGGCCGACGGACATTGTCGCGCGTTACGGCGGCGAGGAGTTCGTGATACTGATGCCGCATACCCGTCTCGATCACGCCCTCGTCGTCGCCGAGAGAATCCGGGCGTCGATGGCGGCGACCCCTATCGAGCCGCTGCCGGACGGCGTAACCACGAGCTTTGGCGTGGCCGAACTGGGCATCGGCGAGAAGGGCGACGCGTTGTTGCGCAGAGTCGACGCGGCCCTCTACAGAGCCAAGCAATCCGGGCGCAACTGTGTGGTCGCCGGTTGAGAATGCACGCCACGCGCTTTTCTCGACCGGATGTCCGGTGAGCCGCGTTCGCTGTACTTCGCGTAGCCGCCCCTCAAGGAACCCGGTTTGAGCATTCCGGTCCGGGCCGCAAGCAGACGCGTGAGCTCACGCGCACCATCAGTCCTGCGGCGGAATCCTCGCCACCACCACCACCTGCGCCCTACTTGCGGTTTTCGTCCGCGATGTACTTCGCGAACTCCTGCGGCCCGAGGGTCGTGCTTTCGCAGCCGATATCGATCATGCGTTGCCTGAATGCCGGCAACTCGTTGACCCGGGCGAAATCAAGGGTGGGACGGTTGATGATTGAGGAGCCCGAACCAGCTCATAGGCGACGCCTTCGGTCGTTACATAGGGAGCCACTGAACAAGGGGGCTACGCCCCCTCGTAGCTCCCCCATCTCAGAGGGAACGCTGAACCTTCAAGCCTCGAAATTGGACTTGATTAGCGATTCCATAGCAACGAGGCACGGCGCCGGCGTGAACTGGCGGTGATGGCGGGGGTGACGAGTAAATCGGGGACGAGTAGATTCGGGACGGGTAGGTGGGGCAACAGGATGCGGTGGTAGCAGGGCGAGGCATTGTGATATCAGTCATTGCGAGAAGCGAAGCGACGAAGCAATCGGCAGTGCCGCGGGAGATTGCTTCGCTTCGCTCGCAATGACGATGTGCGCTTCGCTTCGCTCGCAATGACGATGCTGCGCCC
>CANIEV010000303.1 GCA_947466535.1 Betaproteobacteria bacterium | reverse complement strand
GAGCACGTGATGCGGCAGCCTTGGCCGAACGGCTGGAGCGACCAGATGCGGGTGCTCGCGCCGCCCGTCTGACCGCGTTGAGCCCTACCGCGAGTACCGCCCTCGGGCGGTTTTTTTGTGCCTCCTCGTCGCTCGGTCGCCCTCTCTACAGGAGTTGCCAACCACAACCGACCGCGTCTAAACCCTTGAAGGAAAAGGACGTGGCCTTGAGAGCGCTCTCGAGACCAGCAGAGAAAACCGGGAACAGAGACGCCGGGACGGGGGCGAGAAAGCCGAGTTTGGGGTGGTCACGCTCGCGAGGCAACGACGCGTTTCAGGGGGGAACCGGCAAAAAAAATCCCAACCGGATAAGGGTTGGGATTTCGAGTATTGGTGGAGGCGGGGGGAATCGAACCCCCGTCCGCAAGCACTCTGCAGCCAGTACTACATACTTAGCCTGATGATTTGATCTGATCGCATGCACGCCCATCGGCAGGCTGGCACACGACGATCCGCTGAATTTTCGAGTCCGACCGCGCGGCGAGGCCGGACCTTAGCCCACGTATAGGACCCTGCTGTCAGCTTGCGCCAACCTGGCCCATGAGCGAACCAGTGCAGGGGCTAGCGGCAATTAAGCCGCTAGAGCAAAACGCTCGTCGTTCGCGTTTAGTAGTTTCCAGCAGGATTTACGAGGACACTGGGCCTCGGTATGCACTGTGCCGCTTTGCAACCCACGTCGAAACCAGGTCGCCCCCGAATCTCGTTGTGCAGCTCTGCGACTTCTACGACTCTTACATTGTCCCATATGGGGACGATTACAGGTACTGCAAGACCTCGATTGGGCTGCGGATGACGCCATCGGCACCCCAGTCTTCGGGATTGCCGTCGTCTCCGAGATAACCATAAGCCGCGGCGAGGGCGCCCATTCCTGCTGCCCGTGCGGCCTGGATGTCGCGTAGATCGTCGCCCACATAGATGCAGTCTGACGGTGAAAGGCCAATGAGCTTTGCCGCGTGCAGGAGTGGGTCGGGTGCGGGCTTTGCACGCGGTGTGGTGTCGCCGCTTACAACGCAGGCGGCTCGCGTCGAGAGTCCGAGTGCCTGGATCAGCGGGTCGGTGAAGCGAGCCGCCTTGTTGGTAACCACGCCCCAAGTGAGCTTGCGGCCTTCCAATGACTCCAGCAGAAGGTCCATTTCTTCGAAGAGGCGGGTGTCCACGCAGATATTGAGCCCGTACAGTTCGAGGAAGCGGTCCTTCAGTCTGGGGTAGTCGGGATGCTCGGTAGTGTACCCAAAGCCCGCTTTGATCAGGCCACGCGCTCCGCTCGATGTGAGTGGGCGGGTTTGCTCGAGCGGAACGGGCGCGAGGCCGCTTTCGGCTCGAAGCAGGTTCAAAGCAAGCCCAAGATCCGGCGCGGTGTCGGCAAGCGTGCCATCAAGATCGAAGAGGACTGCGCGGATCATCGTTTGTACCGGGTGTAGGTCGGCAGGAAGGGAGCTCAGGTCGGCTTTTCGGCGCGGAGCAGGTAGTTGACGTCGGTATCGCGGCCGAGCGAATACCCTTTTGTGATTGGGTTGTAGGTCATGCCAATGATTTCCCGTACATCCAGACCTGCGTTTCGGCACATTGCGGAAAGTTCGGACGGGCGGATGAACTTCGAGTAGTCGTGGGTGCCTTTGGGCAGGAGTTTCAATACGTATTCGGCTCCCAGGATAGCGAATAGATATGCCTTGAGATTGCGGTTCAGCGTGGAAAAAAACAGGCTTCCTCCCGGGCGCGCAAGCGTTGCACACGCAGTGACCGTACTGGCCGGGTCCGGCACGTGCTCCAGAAGTTCCATGCAGGTAACTACGTCAAACGCCGAGGGCTCCCGTTCGGCGAGCGCTTCCGCGGCTATGAGTTCGTAGTCGACGTTCAGGCGGCTCTCCAGAAGGTGGATCTGCGCGACCTTCAGCGCCTTTTCGGAAAGGTCGATGCCCTTCACGTGCGCGCCCGCTGCGGCCATGGCTTCTGCCAGTATTCCCCCACCGCAGCCTATGTCGATTGCGCGTTTGCCGTGTATTGCGATGCGCTCGTTGATCCAGCCAAGCCGCAACGGGTTGATCCGGTGGAGTGGCGCGAATTCACTGTTCGGATCCCACCAGCGATGGGCCAGGGCACTGAATTTGTCGATTTCCCGTGTATCGACATTGGAAGCCGGCGTGGTGGTCATGAGATTTTGACCGTCTCGTGTCATTTGTGGTTCCACAAAACAAAAGCCCCGCCGGAGCGGGGCTTTTGGGTGAGGGGACTCGCGATTACTTGGTGCGGGTTCCCACGACTTCAATTTCGACGCGGCGGTCAGCAGCCAGGCAAGCAACGAGCTTCTTGTTGCGGCCGTTCTCTGCGCCCATCTTCTTGCACTTGTCCGCGGTGACAGGCTGGGTCGGGCCCTTGCCTTCGGTGTAGACGCGGTTTGCAGGAATGCCCTTGGACACCATGTAGGCCTTGACGGCTTCTGCACGGCGCATCGAGAGCTTCTGGTTGTATGCCTTGCTGCCGATACGGTCGGTGTGGCCGATCGCGATGATGACTTCGAGGTTGATGCCTTTCAGTCGGCCGACGAGATCGTCAAGCTTGGTGGAAGCATCGGCACGAATGATCGCCTTGTCAAAGTCGAACAGCGCATCGGCCTGCAGCGTCACTTTTTCCGTGACCGGCGCGACGGATGCTCCGCGAGGGGCAACCGCAGGGGCAGGAGCTACCGGCGCCACAGGTGCCACGGGTGCGGCAGAACGCGGAGCAGCCGGAGCAGCCGGCGGCGGCGCTTTCGGCAGCAGATCCGGGTCGCATTCCTGATTCGCCATCGCAGGCGTCCAGTAGCCGGTACGGATGCAAAGACCGCTGGCGGTCTTGATAAAGCCGCCGCGCGTGTCCTGAACGTATCCGATGACGCCTTCCTGGGCGGCGACAGTGGTCGCGAGCGAAGAGAGCGCGATCGCGGAGATTGTCATCAACGCACCGGTGGTTTTGGTCATTTTATTAATCATACTTTCCCCTCAAGACGGTAGATCGCGGCCCATGTTGTTTTGGAACTGCAATTATTGCGAACAGTCCTCAATAAGCTTTTGTTTCTAATGCTAACTGATTCTGCCATAAACCCGCCCGATTGTCCAAATCGGCTTCGTCCAGTGTGAGAAACTGTCGCTCGGAGACGAGCAAGCTCCCGGCAACCCACACATGGGTCACGTTTTCGCGGCCTGCGGCGTAGACAAGATGCGATATCGGGTCAAAACAGGGCGAAAGTTCGGGGCCTGCAAGTTTGACGGCAGTCAGGTCAGCAGATTTGCCCGGCACAATCGAGCCGATTTCGGCATCCAGTCCGAGTGCCTTGGCGCCTCCCAGCGTCGCTGCGTGAATTGCCTGCGCGCCCGGCATGGCTTCGGGGTCGTTGCTGACGGCTTTTGCGAGCAGGGCGGCGGTGCGCATTTCCTGAAACATGTCGAGGCGGTTGTTGCTCGCGGCTCCGTCCGTGCCGAGCCCGAGGTTTACATTTTTTGCGAGTAACGCGGCGACGGGCGCGAAGCCGCTGGCTAGTTTCAGATTGGAAGACGGGCAGTGGGCGACCGAGCAGCCATGCAGGGCGAGCATATCTATTTCGTCGGGCTGGAGATGCACCGAGTGCACGGCTATAAGTCGAGGTCCGAGGAGTCCGAGCCTGCGTATTCTCTCCAGCGGGCGATGGCCATGCACCGCAACGCTTTCACGAATCTCGTCCAGCGTTTCATGCAAATGAAGGTGCACCGGGAGGTCCAGTTCCTCGGCTATGGTCACGATTTTTTCGAATGTCCTGTCGCTGACCGTATAGGGCGCGTGCGGCGCCATGCTGAAGCCAATGAGTGGATTTCGCTTGAATGCGTCGCGCGTGGAAAGACCCTTTGCGATGTAGTCATCAGGGTCGGATGCATAGGCGGTGGGAAACTCGATTGCGATGATTCCGATCGTGGCCCGGATTCCCGAATCCGAAACTGCGCGAGCTGCGGCCTCCGGGAAAAAGTACATGTCGTTCATGCAGGTCACGCCGCCACGAAGCATTTCTGCACAGGCAATTAGTGTTCCGTCGTACACAAATTCGGGGGACACATGCCGGGCTTCGGCCGGCCAGATGTGCTCCTTGAGCCAGCGCATAAGCGAAAGATCGTCCGCGAGGCCACGCATCAGGGTC
>CANIEV010000302.1 GCA_947466535.1 Betaproteobacteria bacterium | reverse complement strand
CTTGGGTCCCGGCGTGCCCGCTTTGGCAAGCTGCGCCTTCATGTATTGCTTTTCCAGCGTCTTGACCGTATCCCAGTCCAAATTCAATTCCTGGGCAATGTCCTTGATCGTTCCCTGCCGGCAGCGCCGACCCACGTAATGAGAAAAGCGCTTGGTATAGAAGGGATTGTCCGCGAGAAACTCCAGCCGCTCGCGTTTCACTTTGCCGCAACCTCGGCACTGCACGCGCCGCACCTCGATCTCCAGATAAATGCGCGCGTCGCCACTGGACAAATCGCGAACGCGCCGCGTGCGCCGGTCGTACCACCCGGAGTGAACTCGACCGCAACAGCCGCAGATCGTTTTTTTGAGCGCCGCACAAGAGTGATGACGCGCGCCTTCGGATCTCCGAACACGCCGCGCACCGTCGGTTGCGGACGAAATCCATCGAACGCATACGCGTCCCACAGCCGCCGCTTTCGCTTCGTTGAATTGGCCATCCAAACATGATGCCCAATTCAAAGCCCTTACGAAACCCCTGCAAGCCAGTAGTCATGCGGCTTTCAGGCATTTTTATCGCTCTTTTTACCCACTCGATTTCCTGAAGAGCCAGAATGCGTAACCAAGGCGCCCGTGAGCAGTTCGGCGATTGCGTATTGCTGTCGCGGCGGCAACTGCCGCGTCACACCGAGGAACGGCGGTTGTTGGGGACCGACCGCAAGTTCGGGCAAATAAGCGGCGCGCCCCCGCCCCACGTCCGTGAGTTCTAGATGCATGCCGTGCTGGTCGCCAAACCACGCGTACAGTTCGTCAACCGTATACGCACGGTCCTGTGAATGCAGCAGCAGGTCGTAGAGGCCGGCATCGCCGAGATCGACGTGATCGTGGTAAAGCACCTTCTCCGCGCGCCTGAACCAGTTCGTGTTCGGCAAGGACGCCAAAACTTCGCGCGTATTGGCGATCTTGCGCTGCGCATCCGTTTCGCCCTGGTTGATCATGCGCATCAGCGTCTGCATCTGGTAAACGCCGGTTCTGCCGTGCTCGGCGTAAACCATGATGCCGAGCGCGCCCGTGCCTTTCAGCACCGCCAGCAGCGCGCGCAGCCCGGCATCCGGGTCTGCCAGATGATGGAGCACACCGCTGCAATTGATGTAATCGAACGGCGCCAAGCCCAGGTCGGGCAGCGCGAGCAGCGATTCGTTGAGCCAGGATATATTTTCCAGCTCCCGCGCCTGCGCGCGTTGACGGGCCACGGCGATGCTCGCTTCGCTTAAATCCAGATGCACGATCTCGGCGTTCGTATGGCGCAGTTGTTCCGCCAGAAATATGGTCGCGTCGCCGGTGCCGCCGCCCGCCACCAGCGCACGAAAGCGCTCCCCGAAAGACTGCTTTCCGGAAAAACAATAGTGATTGATCATCGGCAGATCATCGAGCCAGGTCTTGACGAGCCGATTCTTCTCGTCGAGCGGGTCACGCGGCGGGTACGGCAGTTCTTCGTACTGCTGGCGAACCTGCGGAATGTAGTGGGACGATTTCATGAGGCCTGGCCGGGGAATGACGCGGTGATGACGAATTGAATATTACGCGATTGGAACCCCCCGCGCAGAACGGGGTCTGATGCTTGCGTCTACTGCGATGCGGTAGAATTCAACGAATCTCCCAGTATTAGTTGCCCATGACTGCCCGCCTGCGGGAAATCCCCTACAACTACACATCGTTCTCCGACCGCGAGATCGTGATCCGCCTGCTCGGGCCGGCGATGTGGGACGTGCTCAACGGATTGCGCGGCGAGCGCCGTACCGGCCGTTCGGCGCGCATGCTGTACGAAGTTCTCGGCGATATCTGGGTGGTGTCGCGCAACCCGTATTTGCAGGACGATCTGCTCGGCAACCGCAAGCGCCGCGCGCTGCTGATCACGGCGCTGCGCCACCGGCTGCGCGAAATCGAAGTGCGGCAGCAGGACCCGACAGGCCCGGTCACCGAACTTCTCAAGGCCGCGGACGACGCGGTCTTCGCTTTCGAAAAAGAATTCGACGCCACGCTGGCGCTGCGAAAAAAAACCATCAACCGCCTCGCGCGTCATACGCGCCGCGACAATATCCAGTTCGACGGCCTGGCGCGCGTGTCGCACGTGACCGACGCGACCGACTGGCGCGTCGAGTATCCGTTCGTCGTCATCAATCCCGACACGCAGGAAGAAATCGCCGGCATCGTCGCCGCGTGCATCGAATTGGGGCTCACCATCATCCCGCGCGGCGGCGGCACCGGTTATACCGGCGGCGCGATTCCGCTGACCAAGAGCTCGGCGGTAATCAATACCGAAAAGCTGGACAGGTTTAAAGTCATCAAGGACACGCAGCTGTCGGGCGTAACCAAACCGGTGACGGTGATCCGCTGCGGCGCGGGTGTCGTCACGCGGCGCGCCATGGAAGCCGCGGAAGCGCAGGGACTGGTCTTCGCCTGCGACCCGACGTCGGCCGATGCCTCGTGCATCGGCGGCAACGTTGCGATGAACGCCGGCGGCAAGAAGGCCGTGCTGTGGGGCACCGCGCTCGACAACCTCGCGAGCTGGCGCATGGTGACGCCGGACGCCGAATGGATGGACGTCGAGCGCCTCGATCACAACCTCGGCAAGATCCACGACATACCGCTCGCGCGTTTTCGCATCACGCGCTACGCGATTGACGGCACGACGCGCTTGACCGAGGAAGTGCTGGAAATACCCGGCGCGAAATTTCGCAAGCACGGGCTCGGCAAGGACGTCACCGACAAGGCGCTATCGGGCCTGCCCGGCATGCAGAAAGAAGGCTGCGACGGCATCATCACCGAAGCGACGTTCATCCTGCATCGGATGCCGCCGCATATCCGCACCGTGTGCCTGGAATTTTTCGGCCAGGTGAGCGATGCGGTGCCATCCATAGTCGAGATCGTGAATTACATCCGCGACCATCCGCAGGCAACGCTGGCCGGCCTTGAGCACCTCGATGCGCGCTATGTAAAGGCGGTCGGTTACGCGACCAAGGCCAAGCGCGTCGGACTGCCGAAAATGGTGCTGCTCGCCGACATCGTCGGCGATGACGAAAACGCGGTGGCCGCCACCGCCTCGCACGTCGTGCGCATCGCCAACGCGCGCGGGGGCGAAGGCTTCGTCGCCGTCAGCAGCGAAGCGCGCAAGAAATTCTGGCTAGACCGCGCGCGCACCGCCGCCATCGCCAAGCACACCAACGCGTTCAAGATCAACGAAGACGTCGTCATTCCGCTCGACCGGCTCGGCGATTACTCCGACGGCATCGAGCGCTTCAACATCGAGTTGTCGATCGGGAACAAGCTGAAGCTGCTGGCGGCGCTCGAAGAATTCCTGCACGGTGACCTGCCGCTGCAGCAATCCGAAGTCACGGTAACGCCGGCCGAACTCATAGACGACCGCGTCGAGCGCGCACTGGCGCTGCTCGCCGCAACGCGCCAAAACTGGCAATGGCTGGCGGAAAACATGGATGCGCCGTACTCCGCAATGCCGCCCGGCATCAATACGCAGGCTGCGGGCGCGGCCCCCGAATCCGTGTTCAAGGCGCTGCGGGACTACGCCATACGCGTGTCGTGGAAAACCGAAGTCCGCGCGCCACTCGCCGATATATTCAGCGGCCTGCTGTTTCACAAAGTGCGCGAGCAGTTCGATGCGATCCACCAGACGGTATTGCGCGGCCGCGTGTTCGTGGCGCTGCACATGCACGCCGGCGACGGCAACGTGCATACCAACATCCCGGTCAATTCCGACAATTACGAGATGCTGCAGGAGGCAAGCCATACGGTGGCGCGCATCATGCGCCTGGCGCAATCGCTCGACGGCGTGATTTCGGGCGAGCACGGCATCGGCATCACCAAGCTCGAGTTTCTCGACGCCGGACAGATCGCAAGCTTCCGCGCCTATAAAGAGAAGGTCGATCCGCACGGCCATTTCAACAAAGGCAAGCTGCTGGCCGGCGCCGACCTCACCAACGCCTACACACCGAGCTTCAGCCTGCTCGGCACCGAAAGCCTGATCCTCGAGCAATCGGAGGTCGGCAAAATTTCCGACTCCATCAAGGATTGCCTGCGTTGCGGCAAGTGCAAGCCGGTCTGCGCCACCCACGTGCCGCGCGCCAACCTGCTCTACAGCCCGCGCAACAAGATACTCGCGACCTCATTGCTGATTGAAGCGTTTTTGTATGAAGAACAAACGCGGCG
>CANIEV010000301.1 GCA_947466535.1 Betaproteobacteria bacterium | reverse complement strand
TGCGCTCGGGATCGACCTTCTCCAGCAGCGAAGCGCGCGCCCTGCAGCAGGACGACTTCGCCAATCCCGGCATGCTCTGGGTGGACAAGGGCGAGAAGCTCTGGCGTGCGACGGCGGGCAGCGCGGGCAAATCCTGCGCGAGCTGCCATGGCGATACGAAGCAGAGCATGAAGGGCGTCGCGGCGCGTTATCCCGCGATCGACGGGGCGAGTGGAAAGCTGCTGGACGTGGAAGGAAAGATCCAGCAATGCCGCGCTGAACGCCAGGGTGCGGAGGCGCCGCGGCGCGAATCGGATGAACTGCTCTCGCTTGCGACCTATGTGTCGCGTCAGTCGCGCGGCATGCCGGTGCAGGTGAGCATCGACGGGGCGGCGAAGCCGCATTTCGAGGCGGGGCGTACTGCCTATTACCGGCGCCAGGGGCAGCTGAATCTTTCCTGTGCCCAGTGTCACGAGGCGAACCGGGGGCGCAAGCTGTTGACCGAGACGATCAGCCAGGGACACGGCACCGGCTACCCCGGCTACCGGCTCGAATGGCAGAACCAGGGCTCGCTCGAGCGGCGCCTGCGGGCGTGCTTTTCCGGAATCCGTGCCGAGATGCATTCCTATGGCGCGGCGGAACACCTCGATCTCGCGCTGTTCCTCGCCTGGCGCGCGCAGGGACTGCCTGTCGAGTCACCCGGGGTGCGCCGCTAGCCCCGGGACCGCTAGCCCCGGAGAACCCGCGCCTCGCGCCTCCGTTACACTCTCGCCTCCCGCATTTCTCCAGTCATTCGAGGCGTCACCATGGCTCAATACGTTTTCACGATGCGCCGGGTCAGCAAGACCGTCCCGCCCCAGCGCATGATCATCAAGAACATTTCGCTCAATTTCTTCCCTGGCGCCAAGATCGGCGTGCTCGGCCTGAACGGCTCGGGCAAGTCCACCGTGCTCCGGATCATGGCCGGCGTGGACGACAACTTCGACGGCGAAGTCGTGCGCATGCCGGGCATCCGCATCGGCTACCTCGAACAGGAACCGCACCTCGACGAGAGCAAGGACGTCCGCGGCAATGTCGAGGAAGGCCTCGGCGAAATGGCGAATGCCAAGAAGCGGCTTGAAGAGGTGTACGCCGCCTACTCCGAACCCGATGCCGACTTCGACAAGCTCGCCGAAGAACAGGCCAAGCTCGAGGCCATGGTCAACACAGGCGGCTCGGACATGGATCACCAGTTGGAAATCGCCGCCGACGCGCTGCGCCTGCCGCCCTGGGACGCAGAGATCGCGAACCTCTCGGGTGGCGAAAAGCGCCGCGTGGCGCTGTGCCGCCTGCTGCTGTCGAATCCCGATATTCTGCTGCTCGACGAGCCGACCAACCACCTCGATGCCGAAAGCGTGGACTGGCTGGAGCAGTTTCTGCAACGCTTCCCCGGCACCGTCGTTGCGGTGACCCACGACCGCTACTTCCTCGACAACGCCGCAAGCTGGATCCTGGAACTCGACCGCGGTCAGGGCATTCCGTGGGAAGGCAACTATTCCTCGTGGCTGGACCAGAAGGGAAAGCGGCTCGAACTCGAATCAAAGCAGGACCAGGCGCGGGTCAAGGCGATGAAATCCGAGCTCGAATGGGTGCGCCAGAACCCGAAGGGGCGTCAGGCGAAATCCAAGGCGCGCCTTGCGCGCTTCGAGGAACTCTCATCCTACGAGAGCCAGCAGCGCAACGAGACGCAGGAAATCTTCATCCCGGTAGCCGAGCGCCTCGGCAACGAAGTGATCGAGTTCGACGACGTCAGCAAGGCCTACGGCGACCGGCTACTGATCGACAAGCTCTCATTCAAGGTGCCGCCGGGGGCGATCGTCGGCATCATCGGCCCGAACGGTGCGGGTAAATCGACCTTGTTCCGCATGATCACCGGCGCGGAAACGCCGGACTCGGGTACGGTCACCGTCGGCAAGACGGTGAAGCTTGCTTACGTGGACCAGTCGCGTGATGCGCTCACCGGAACCAATACCGTATGGGAGGAGATCTCCGGCGGCAACGACATGCTCACCATCGGCCGCTTCCAGATGCCTTCGCGTGCCTATCTCGGGCGCTTCAATTTCCGCGGTGCTGATCAGCAGAAGCAGGTCGGCACGCTCTCGGGCGGAGAACGCGGCCGCCTGCATCTGGCGAAAATGCTTGCATCGGGTTCCAACGTTCTGCTGCTGGACGAACCGTCGAATGACATCGACGTCGAGACCCTGCGTGCTCTGGAAGAGGCGCTGCTTGAATTCGGCGGCTCGGTGATGGTGATCTCGCACGACCGCTGGTTCCTCGATCGCATCGCCACCCACATCCTCGCCTTCGAAGGCGATTCGCAGGCGGTGTTCTTCAACGGCAACTACCAGGAATACGAAGCCGACAAGAGGAAGCGCCTCGGCGAAGAAGGCGCGCGGCCGAAGCGGTTGAGATACAAGCCCTTAAAGGCGTAACGGCGGAAGGCTTCGGAACAGGGAGGGCGGGGGAACCCGCCATCGTTCGTAACCTGCGCGTTACCCCTCCCACCTCGGCAAAGCCCGCATCGAGCGGGCTTTGTCTTTCATGGGGGTCATTGCGAGCGAAGCGAAGCAATCTCGCCCCGCGTTACAACATGGATTGCTTCGTCGCTGCGCTCCTCGCAATGCCCCGCTCTTCTTGGCGTCCTTGGCGTCTCTTGGCGCCTTGGCGGTTAGGCAGTTCTGTTCGAGGTTCCTATCCTCTACCTATAAACGCCGGCATCTTCGGCGGCAGCAGGGACATGAACTGCACGTTCGCATCCAGCGGCAGGTTGGCCATGTAGAGCAGCGCGCTTGCCACGTGGTTGATGTCCATCAGCGGTTCGACCGCGATCGCGCCGTTCGCCTGCGGCACGCCCTTGGCCATGCGCTCGGCCATTTCGGTGGCGGCGTTGCCGATGTCGATCTGACTGCAGGCGATGTCGAACGCGCGCCCGTCGAGCGCGGTGGCCTTGGTGAGGCCGGTGATCGCGTGCTTGGTGGCGGTGTAGGGCGAGGAGTTCGGCCGCGGCGTGTGCGCCGAGATCGAGCCGTTGTTGATGATCCGCCCGCCCCGCGGCGACTGGTGCTTCATGATGCGGAAGGCTTCCTGGGTGCACAGGAACGGCCCGGTGAGGTTGATGTCCACCACCGATTTCCACTGTTCGAACGAAAGCTCCTCAAGCGGGATGCCGGGTGAGTTGACGCCTGCATTGTTGAACAGCATGTCCAGCCGTCCGTACTTTGCCTTTGCCTTCGCGAACAGGTCTCGCACCGACTCGGGTTGAGCGACATCGGTGGTGACCACGAGGGCACGTGCGCCGTCGGTGCCGGCCTCGGATTTCGTCTGCTCCAGCGGCGCGATGCGTCGGCCCGCGAGCACTACGCTCCAGCCGTCCTTGAGCAGCGCGAGCGATGCCGCCTTTCCTATGCCGGTGCCGGCACCGGTGACAAGTGCAATTTTCCCTGTTGATGCCATCGTGTTCTCCTGCTGATCGTTGAATAGTCAAGACGCGCTCAGCGCGCGTCCTTGCCCCAGGAGTCGCGCAGGGTGACGGCGCGGTTGAACACCGGTCTGCCTGCCGTGCAGTCCTTCACGTCGGCGACGAAGTAGCCATGGCGTTCGAACTGGAAGCGATCTTCCGGTTTCGCGTTCGCGAGTTCCGGTTCGAGTTTCACCTTCAGCACCTCCACCGACTTCGGGTTGATCTGCGTGAGGTAATCGGAGTCACCCGAGCCGGGCGTGGCCACGCTGAACAGGCGGTCGTACAGGCGCACTTCGCCGTCGATCGCATCGCGCGTGCTGAGCCAGTGAATGTTGCCCTTCACGTTGCGCCCGCCTTCCAGGCCGGACTTGGTCGCCGGATCGTGGCTGCAATACAGCGTGGTCACCTTGCCCGAATCGTCTTTCTCGATGCGCTCGCATTTCACGATGTAGCCGTAGCGAAGCCGCACTTCGGTACCGGGTGCGAGCCGGAAGAAACCCTTCTGCGGCGTCTCCATGAAATCCTCGCGGTCAATCCAGAGCTCGCGGGTGAGGGCGATATCGCGTTTGCCAAGTTCGGGCTTCTGCGGGTGGTTGGGTGCGTGGCAGGTTTCGACCTTGTCCGCCGGCCAGTCCTCGATCACCAGCCTGATCGGATCGAGCACCGCGATCCGGCGTTCCGCACGTTCGTTCAGGTCGTCGCGCAGTGCCGCCTCGAGGATGGCCATG
>CANIEV010000300.1 GCA_947466535.1 Betaproteobacteria bacterium | reverse complement strand
CAACCGCTTTCGCAAGCTGTTGGTGCGCTATGAGAAACTCGATCGCAGCTTCCTCGCGCTCAATCATCTCGCGGCTGGCATCATCGCGTTCCGCAAAGTGAATCTGAAGATAAATATTATTTACGGATAAGTTCTAAGTCGAAAGGATGACGAAAGGGGAGGGAGCTGATGTTCAAGATACCGAAGCAGGAATACAGGGCGGAGTTCAAGGAACTGGGGTTCAAGCGGTTGAAGGGTGGGGACGGAGTCGGTCCGCTCCGGTAGCCGGGGAGTTGGGGCTGTTCGAGCAGACGGTGAGAAACTGTGTCAATGCCGCCGAGCGTGGCCAGTTGAAGGCGCCAGGCGCGAAGGACATCACGCCGGAGCAGATGGAACTGTCGAGCTTGCGGGCGGAGGATGCCCGGCTGCGGATGGAATGCGAAATTCCAAAAGAAGAGACGGCGTAGTTCGCGAAAGATGTGCTGTGAAGTACGCCTGGATTGACGCACAAGGGAAGGCGTAGCCGATGGCGGCGGTATGCGCCAGTGGCTGTCCAGCCTGGACAGCGAGGCGGTGCACCGAACCGCAAGGGCCTGGCGGATGCTCAGATGCTGGCGCTGCCAAGTCGCGACACGCGCAGCTTGGCGCCACTGAATCCGGGCCGGTTCTACGGCGTTAAAAACACCTTTTCCTAAATAACTGGCACCACTTTTGCTTTAAAAATAGATTGCATATTAGTGGCGTTTTCTTGACAGGTCCGAGGGATCTACAAAAACTGCGCCTGACACCCATGGAAGTTAAAACAACAAACCTTAGAATTGTTTCGCAAGGTCCAACACGAGCGTTGGGGCCTCAACAACGACGTAATTTCCGGGAAACCATAGCAACCTTGAACGGTAGTGCTGCGCCTAATGACCTCAAGGCGCTCTCCTCAAAAATCAGCCACCGTGTGCAGCCAAAAGAAACGCTATTTGGAATCGCGCGAAAACAGCTGATAAATTCCGGTCAAAATGCATCGCCAAGTGCATCGATGGCCTATGCCCTAAAGCTCGCAAAAGATAATCACATTCAGAATCCGGACTTGATCTATGCGGGACAAATACTTGTACTTGACAGAATTAATTCTTCAGATGAAAGCAATAAAAATTCCATGGGGCCGGCTGCAATCAACGCCTCTAATCACGCAGGAATTGATACCAAAAACGTAATTAACAACGCAAAAGTTGATAAATTCTACAATCTCGATTGGCAAGAATCTTCAATGAAAATGGGTCGAGAAAGCTATGAAGCGGAAGATCCGGCAGGCTTGATGGTGTTGTCCTCAAATAGAATCATGGATGAACGCCCTATTGCTCTCGCATCCAATAATGAGCATATCCGGGATATCGACCTTCAAAGTCCAAACGCTTCCAACAGTACGACAAGTAACAACTCATCGTTTATCGTTTCAGATCTCCTGCGCAAAGGTGTAGTCGGTCAAATTCTCGATGGACTCCCGATAGAAAGTTCTACACGCAGTTCTCTACAGCAAGCTAATGCAGTTGTAAGCAACTCTTTTACAGGAAGAGCGCTTGGCACGCTGCTTGGAGTCGGAGGGGTGATTCCCGGGATTGCCGGATTGCTATGGGGACTTTTTTCAGCAAAGCAGATCGAAGTCGCATCGATCGATGAAACCAAGCAGGGCGTCCAAACTGATAGCACAACGCACTAAAGCAATCCAATTATTGATAATTACGAATGGGCTGCTGCCGTAGGCCGTGAAGATAGCCCGCTTCGTACTTGATGGATTTCCAGCGCTTCGCCACGAACACGTTATCGCGCCAGCAGCCCTTGCATCCATGCGGATTCGGATGCCGTGGCCATCGAGCACCTCCGATGGAGGCCGAACTGGCGAACTGACTGCCCTGATCGGTGTTCATGATCTCAGGTACGCCATGGCGGAGAATCGCATTCTCAAGCGCTTCCACGCAAGCATCGGCCGCCAGGCTGTTGGATACGCGTCAGGCGAGCACCCGCCGGCGTGTGTTGGCCTTGCGCTACAACGCCTCGATTGACCTGTCCCGGGTTGCGGGGCCACTTCCGGCCTTTATCGGTATTTTCACTTCTACCGGCAAAAATTACCCCTTTTATAATGCGGTTATTGGTGAAAATATTTTATGTAAACTAGTCGTTTAAAGTTCTTCTACTAATAATTTGTTGCTTTGAGGTAATTTACATATGAGCAGGCTTGATAAATTCTTGGAGTTTTCGAAAACCGACGATGCACTAAAGAAGCGGTTAGAAGCACTAATTGAATGGTTTCCCGTGAAGAAAGGATCGCTGCTTATCGAGGAGGCTGCGCAGGCGGATTTTGCAG
Source organism: Betaproteobacteria bacterium (assembly GCA_947466535.1). Classification (GTDB taxonomy): domain Bacteria; phylum Pseudomonadota; class Gammaproteobacteria; order Burkholderiales; family SG8-39; genus CAMBSA01. Next base: position 1,921 of record CANIEV010000300.1, on the reverse strand, counting down.
TTTTCGTTCTGGAAGGAACTTTTGAGATTTTTCGAGAGTCGAAAAAGGGTGAGACCAAATTCATTTCGTATTCTGGAGAGGGGACTATCCTTGGCGAGCTCGGTTTGCTGACTGATTCCTCCCGTTCTGCCAGTTGCAGGGCGGAAAAAGACAGTTTTATAGGGATTCTATCCAAGGAAAACCTTGAGAACATCCGGGCAAAGGATGTCGAACTCTATGCTTGTCTAATAAAAGTTCTAGCCTCGACGGTGGCACACCGGCTGAAAGATTTAGTCGCGAAGGTTAATGAACTGGTTGATAAGAATAACGTGGCCGTTTACGCAGCGAACATGATTCTAGAGAAATTTCATAATTGAATTTTCATAAGGAATCGCTGATCAAGTCCAATTTCGAGGCTTGAAGGTTCAGTGTTCCCTCTGAGATGGGGGAGTACTTCGCCAAGGAATCGGAGTGAGGCACACCTGGGCCGAGGAGCACAGATGGCACCAGCCGGTATCGGTGCAATGCGAAGTACCGGGGGAGAGTCCGATCGGGTGCCACCGGCCCTTTTCGCAGGCGCGCGAGCCCGGAGCAGCGAAAGCAGTTGAGCAACGATGCGCTGCTGTTGCATATGAAGCCGATCCAGGCTGTTGTGAAAAGCGGATTCGGCGGGTCACGGGTATGAAAGCGCTGCTTGCGAGGGGGCTGCGGGTATGGGATGCGCGAAGCAAGGGCAAGGTTATCGAGCGGTCAGCTAGCAACAAAAGTTGAATGTAGGTTGACGATTTATGAGGATATTGAGATGAGTTTGAAGCGGTGTCTGCAATGCAACAGCCTAATGCCTGGTGACGAAGTTTGTTGTATCCGCTGTGGCGTTGCGAAAACAAATAAAGTGCTTGCTCTGGAGTTAATACCTACGACTCACCATGAGCAATTGAATTTTGTCAGCGGGAAAAAGCGATGTCCAAAATGCGGCAATGTCAGATTGTCCGTAGCGGGTCCGATGGAGGGTCAGTGTCCAAACTGCGGAATCTTTTATCATAAGTATTCAGAACAAAAAGACGCCTTCAATTCACTCGACCGTTCAGAGATCAAGCAAAAGCACGAGCCCGTCGCGTCTTCTCTGGCGCCTTGCTACCCCGGTCTGATTGCATCCCTCTCGATATTTACTGGCTTCTCGCTTCTTGTGTGCGGGATTATTTGGCTTGCATTCAAAGAAGATGACGTCGCAGTTGGTTATGCCCAAGAAGGCATCAACCATCAAATCACGTTTATTTTTGGATTTCTGATTCCAGTGCTCCTTTCTTTCTCATCGAGCGTACTCGCCGGTATCGTTGCCATTGCCTGGATAATTATTTTCCTGGTTACGCCGATTATCGCCGCTATAAAAGCGTTTAAGGGCGAGGCTTATAGATACCCACTGGTGGTTCACTTCTTTGGAGATGTTCGCTCTGAATAAGGGACTTGCTTGGGCTTGAATCGCCCCGAGTTTCGGCGATGCCGGTTAGCCTGGTTCAGGCGGTTCACGGGCTGATTGGCGATTTGCTGGCAAAGGTTTGCCTCAGCGTCCTCCGGAGGTATAGAAGCCGATCGGCTCGGTCAGTCTTATGCGGTTGATCCAGTTCCATCGTTTCGCGCCATACCGCGAATTTTTCAACTTTATGGTTTAGTTGCTCAATACAAGAAAAGTATCGAAAAAGCATTAAAAAAAGATTAAAGATCTCGTTGTAAAATTTCGGAAGTTTTCTGGTATTTGGTGGATTGGGTTGTCGGACCAGAGTGTGCCCCTTGTATTCTTTAGTGTTTTTTCGCGCTTGCCCAGAGGAGTATTTGAATGAAGATGTCATTCTTCTCGGTCGCCAAGACGGTCTTATTTTTAATTCTTAATGCACTAACCGGGCAATCTGTAGGCGCCGGGTCATAGATAAAACCAATTCATGAT
>CANIEV010000299.1 GCA_947466535.1 Betaproteobacteria bacterium | reverse complement strand
TTGGAGGCTACGCTTGCCGATGCGATGGATGTGTCGGGTGCGATCTGTTCCTACGAAATGCGCTGGCCGGTGTCGGGTTACCGGCGCCGCTCGCCCGAACTCATCGGCAAGCGCACCGCGGGTTATCTCGATCAGGCGGCGAAGATGAGCAATGCCGACTACGCGCGCATCCTCGCGCGGCGTGCCGAGATCAAGGCAGCCTTTGTCGCGTTCGCGAGTGAAGCGGACGGCTGCCTGCTGCCTTCGGCGGTGGGGCCGGCACCGATGGGGCTGGAGTCCAACGGCAATCGCAGCTACAACGCGCTCTCATCCGGCCTCGGTGCGCCGAGTTTCAACCTGCCGTTCCTTGCGGTGGACGGATTACCGCTGGGCGTGCAGTACATGGGTTTCCCCGGCGGGGATGAAAAGGCCGCGGCGGTGTGCCACTGGCTGACGGGGAAATTCTTCGGAGCATAGTCTTGGGGCGGCCGCCGATAAGACGGGATCAGCTTCCCATCGCCTCACCCATGCGGATGGTCTTGCCCGGCGCCCAGTCCGGATTGAAGGCAATGCTGCCCTTCGGGAACAGCATCACCACCGTTGATCCGAGCAGGAAGCGGCCCATCTCGGCGCCGCGTTCGAAGGTGATGTTCTGGCCGCTGTAGTCCCATTGGCGAAGCTGCCCGGAGCGCGGCGGATTGACCACGCCATGCCACGTGGTGGCCATGCTGCCGACGATGGTGGCGCCCACCAGCGCGAGCACGAAGGGGCCGCGTTGGGTGTCGAACAGGCAGACCACGCGTTCGTTGCGGGCGAACAGGCCCGGCACGCCGCGCGCAGTCACCGGGTTCACCGAGAAGAGATCACCCGGCACATGGATCATGCGCAGCAGGCGCGCGCCGCTGGGCATGTGGATGCGGTGGTAATCCTTCGGGCTGAGGTAAAGCGTCGCAAACGATCCGCGGTCGAAGAGCGAGGCCAGCGTCGCATCGCCGCCCACCAGCGCGCGGCTGGTGTAGTTGTGGCCCTTGGCCTGGAAGATGCGGCCGCGTTCGATCTTGCCGAACTGGCTGATCGAGCCGTCCACCGGGCAGAGCCAGCCGGACTCGGCGAGCGGACGCGCATCGGCGCGCAGGGCGCGGGTGAAGAATTCATTGAATGTCGGGTAGCTCGCGATATCCGGATTGGCGGCTTCCGCCATGTTCACGCCGTAGCGGCCGATGAACCAGCGGATGGCCGCGCGCGTACCCGCGCCGCCCTGCTTGCCGGAGAGCCAGCCGAGAAAGCGGGTGAGGGCGAGTTTGGGGAGCACGTACTGCAGGCCGACTGCGAGGCTGTCGATCATGGTTCGAAGCGCCTGTGGCTACAGCCGGGCGGGCGGGGGGCGCTGCCGTACATTCGAAGGGCAACGGTGGCGGAAAATTCAGTCATCCGCTCATGTTACTTCAGGATGTGTGGCTATCCGGTGAACTGCGACCGGATCGGGCGGCGATGCCCGATCCGGTCATGGCCGATGGCGATGCTCAGTCGAGCTTGAGGCCCGCGGCCTTGATGACCTTGTCCCACTTCTGGGCATCCGAGCGCTGGTCACGCAGCATCACCTCGGGGCTGGAGTGCGCCGGCTCGAAACTCAGTTCTGCAAGCTTCGGGCGCAGGTCGGGGGCGGAGACGGCCTTGCCGATTTCCGCATTCAGCCGGTCGATGATCGGTCTCGGCGTGCCGGCAGGCGCGTACATGCCCCACCAGTCGCGGTATTCGAGCTCCGGATATCCCGCCTCGCGGATGGTGGGCACGTTCGGCATGGTGGTTTCGCGTTTCTCGCCCGACACCGCGAGGGCGCGGAGTTTGCCGTCGCGCAGGTTCGCGGCCACGGAGGCGATGTCCATGATGCCGAACTGGATGTCCCCGCCGAGGATTCCCTGCAGCGCCTGTCCGCCGCCCTTGTAGTTGGCGTAGACCATGTCGATCGAGGCGGCGCGCACCAGTTGTTCGCCCACCACCTGGCTGATGATCGCGCCGGCGCCGTAGGTGATCTTGCCCGGGTTCGCTCGCGCGTAGTCGAGGAATTCCTTCAGCGTCTGGAACGGGAGCTTCGAATGCGTGAGGAACACCACCGGCGTTTTCACGATCATGCCCACCGCGGCGAAGTCCTTCTCCGGGTTGTAGGGCAGCTTCGAATACAGGCTGGGGTTCATGGTCATGGTCATGTCGAGCGTGACCATCAGGGTGTAGCCGTCAGGCGCGGACTTCGCGAGCGCTTCCGCACCGATCAGCGTGTTGGCGCCGGGGCGGTTGTCGATCACGATCGCCTGGCCCATGCTCTCCTGCATCTTCTGCCCGACCAGGCGCATCAGGATGTCGGTGCCGCCGCCCGGACCGAAGGGCACGATCACCCGTATCGACCGGTTGGGATACGACTGCGCCGCGACGGGCGCTACAACCAGCGTGGACAGCATAAGTACGGCAAACAGCTTGGACATGTGTTTCATGAATCCCCCCTCCTTTGGAATGGATCTGAATCGACTGCGAAAAGCGCTGCGAATTGTCTGCCCGCTTCAACAAGCCGGCGGTCAGGCGACGTGCGCCGGATTTTTTAAGCTTTCTTGCTCTCCCAGCGAGAATGCAGGCTGCCAGGAACGCGGCGGGTCAGCACCTCGACCACTACAGTAGATCCCGCCTTTACATCCGCGATGGCAGCGGCGAGCTTTGCGCTGAGTTCGCCCGGTTGTTCTATATGCACTGCTTTCGCGCCGAGCGCCGTCGCTACCGCGCAGGGATCCACGCCGCGGCCGGCAAAGCGGGTGCCGGCGAGCTTCGGGCTTACACCGGCGTCGCGTGCCGGGTCGGAGCGGTTGTTCTTGACGATCACCAGGATTGCAACGCCGGTTCGAACCGAGGTCTCCAGATCGATCGCGGTTTCACCGAAGGCTTCTTCTCCGATCACGGCCACCACCAGTTTGTCCGGTGCCGCCTGTTTGGCGCCTATCGCGGCGCCGAGCGACCAGCCCATCGCGCTCTGAACACCGAAACCAAGAAAGCCCCGCGGCTTTGTTGCAATGTAGTGCTGGCAGGTGGTGCCGCGCACAGAGCCGGCATCGTGCAGGACGATGGTGGAGTCGGGGTCGGTGAGTTTCACGAGTTCCGCGGTCACGCGAAACGGATTGATCGGCATAGTGTCGTCGCTGAGAAGCGGAGCGGACACTTCCTTCCAGCGACGGCCGAGTTCATCGAGTTCGGACTGGCGCGCGGCGACGGGCGCAAGGCGTGCCTTGGGCAATTGCGCCTTGGCCGCGTCGATCATCTGACGGATCACCAGTTTCGCGTCGCCCATCAGCGCGAGGTCCGCGAGCGTTTCCTTGTTGAGTTCGGCGCCGTCGATGTCGACCTGGATATGACGCGCGGTCGCAGGCATAGGTGCCACGGTGGCAAATTTCTTGAAGCCGGCGCCGATGGTGAGCACCACGTCGGCGGAGTCGGCGAGCACGGTCGCCTGCAACGAACTGTACACCGCGCGCGCGAATCCGCCGATGCCAAGCGACAGGCGATGGTTCTCCGGAAACGCGCTTTTGCCGTTGAGCGTGGTGGCCACCGGCAGGGTCAGAAGTTCGGCGAGTTCGACCAGATCCGCGGACGCGTCCGATGCGAGCACGCCGGCGCCGACATATACATACGGCCGCTTGGCAGCTGCGATCATGTCCACCGCAGCGCGAATGGAGGCGGGATCGGCGCCGCTACGAACCGCAGGCTGCGCGCTCACCGGCTGGTAATTCCAGTTGCCGATCGGCATCGAGGAAAGATCGTAGGGCATGCCGATCACCACCGGTCCCGAGCGGCCGGTGCGCAACTGCATGAAGGCGCGGCGCATGATGCCATCCACCTGGGATGCGTCCTCGATCACGGCGGTCCATTTGCATACCGGCGCAAACAGTTCGGTGAAGGGGATTTCCTTTACCTGCCGGCGCAGAGTGTCGTAGCGGTCGTTGTGACCGGCGATGAAAAGCAGCGGCGTGGAATCGCCCCAACTGTTGACGAGGCCGCCCATCGCGTTCGCGGCGGCGGGGCCGGCGTCGGTGAACACCACGCCGGGCACGCCGGTTACCCGCGCGTAACCGTCACAGATGTCGATCGCGGCGCGTTCCTGGCGCGTATAGAACAGTGCCACCCCGGGTTCGAGCGACAGGGCATCCGCGAGATGGCCAACCGATTGGCCGGTGATGCCGGCGGCGATACGCACGCCTTCCTTGACCAGCGCTTCGCAAATGGCCTGTGCGACATTCAT
>CANIEV010000298.1 GCA_947466535.1 Betaproteobacteria bacterium | reverse complement strand
GAAAGCGGAACAGCACCAGCCGCGTCGGCGCCCAGTCGCCCTCGATCACCTCGTGCTCGCCACCGCGGGCAAGGTATTCCCCGCCGTGCTTCGCAACGAATGCGGGTACGTCCTTCTTGTAGGTCTCGTATTTCTGCGGGTCATGGATGTCGATGTCGAGCAGCAGGTAGGCGGGCATGGTTCGTTCAGTAGCAGTCAGGTGAGGGATCACTCCGGCGAAGAATTACTCGGCCGGGATTGCCGCCGTGGTGATGATCTTGCGAAAGACCTCGATGTTCTCGCGGATGATCGCGGCGAACTCGGCAGCCGACGTCGCCATCACCGGCAGGCCGGCGGCATCCAGCTTCGCGCGGGTGTCGGGCGCGTTCAGCGCCTTCACGATCTCGGCGTTCAGCCGCGCGACGATAGGCTCGGGCATGCGCCCCGGCCCGAAAAACCCGAGCCAGGTGCGCGGCATCGCGTAACCCGGCACCTGTTCGCCGATCGCAGGGATGTCCGGAGCACTCGGTTGCCGTGCCGCCTCGACCACGCCCAGCGCCTTCAGCTTGCCCGCGCGCACCTGCGGCAACACCGGCGCAAGCGTGATCACCGCCACCGGAAGTTGTCCGCCCATCACATCCTGCATCGCACCGGCCGTGCCCTTGTAAGGCACATGGGTCATGTCGATGCCGGCCACCTGCTTGAGCAGTTCGCCCGCGAGATGGTGCGGCGAGCCGTTGCCCGAGGTGCCGAACGACAGTTTCCCGGGATTTTTCTTCGCGTACTCGACGAATTCGCGCATGTTGGCTGCGGGAAACGAGGGGTGCACCGCGAGCACCAGCGGCGATTCGGCCGCGGCGCTGATCGGGGTGAAATCGCGCACCGCGTCGTAGGGCAGGACCTTGGAGAGAAAGATCACACTCACGTGCGAGGCCGCGGTGCCAAGCACGATCGTGTAGCCGTCGGGTGCGGCGCGCGCCACCATCTCCGAGCCCACCACGCCCGCGGCACCGCCGCGGTTGTCCACCACCACCGGCCGGCCGATGCTCTCGCTCATCTTCTGCGCCACCGTCCTGCCGAGGAGGTCGGATGACCCTCCCGGTGGAAACGGCACCACGAGGCGGATCGCCCGCTCCGGAAAGTTCTGCGCTCCTGCAGTCGCCGCGACCAAAGACATCACCCCGAGCAGCGCAAGCGCCGCATTTCGATTCATCGACAAGATCTTCTCCTCCTTGTTCGGCGCCGATCGCGCGCTGAGTTACCGCCCCGCTCTTCGAACTGCCTTGAATACAAGAGCAACCGGGGCATCAGCAAACTTAGGGTGGGCCATTCAAATGTGCGAGCCGCCAGCCTTGCCACAATGCGTTATGAGTAGCATGCAAAGCTTTATCTGTACAGATAGTAATGACAATCGTCAGCTATGTGCTGCCCACCACGATTCTCATGAGCGAACAAACCTAGATTTGTGGAAAGCGCTGAAAATCGATCACTGCACTTCAGCGCGCGAGCCCGAAGGCACGGCCTCCCGGAACGTCAAGGGACGAAAGTGCAAGATTTATAAGGTATCAAGCAATGTCGCAGCGAACCCTTTGAGCGGGCCGTTTGCATGCGTTCTATGATTTGCGACGTGATCCGATCGGGATCCAGAAACTATGTTCCGGCCTGGCGACAATCAGCCCGCAGCGCAGGCGGCAATTTGTCCCTTGAGATGGCGACACAGAAATTCCCGGTGCCGGTAAGTGCTTTGCGATCGTCCTTCGGCATTCAGGCAGGCCTCCGCGCCGGTGGCATTCGGATTTGAGGCATTTTTCCTGATCAGCGCCGAGGTTACCGCGATCAGACTGTGCACCTCCGAGGGACGACCGTAGAGATCGCTGTCGAACACTGGTCCGCCAGAATCGCCGCTGCACTGTCCACCTGTCGCGCCGCTGTTGCGCCAGATGACTGCGTTCGGATCGTTCTCCGCAGGTTGATACCAGCTCACCAGCAATCCACGTCCCGCAAGATAGCTCGTGCGGTTCGACAATCCGTACCCTGCTATGGTTACTTGTTTTGCGGCAGGCTTGGACAACGCAAGTTCGGCGACCTTCCCGACCGCCTTCGAAGGAAAGCGCACTTGCACCAAGGCGACATCCCGGTCAGGCACGTCGCCGTCCCAGACCACGTTCTGCGGCCCGAAGATTCCCGCGATCGCCCCCATGGAGTACGGACACTCCGCCGGTTTGTTCTCCAGGCAGGGCTGGAGTTTGTTAGCCTCCACCTCGGGCTTCTGCAGCAACACGCGTACCCGCGTCCTGAAGCCAGGCTTTTCCTTCCAGCCTTGGACGTCGGTGGAACGTTCTCCCACGCAATGCAACGCCGTCACAGCCCATTCAGGAGTCACCAGCGTAAAAGTACATAGATTTACGCCGTCGTCCGAGATTTGGTCGGCAAACAGGCCGACCTCTTGGAATCCCCAAGGAATATAGGCAATCGGCGTGCTGCCACCCGTCACTATCGATCGATCGTTGTCGGTTGCGGGGCGATAACACTTGCGCTCCGGGTCCTTGACCACCGGACCGCTACCGGGCAGCGTCCCGCCAGTGTCGGGCGTTCCCGGGTTAACGACCATCACCAGGTTGAGCAAATCCCGGAGTTGCTTCAGCATCTCCGCCGTCGTGGGCTTGCCGGCACCGAGATTTTGAAACAGCCGAACGGACAAGTCGGACTTTGCGAGATCGGCCGCAGAAAGCGTCGCCGGGTTGGCCCCAAGCGCTCCCCGCACGAGATCAGTACCGAATCGCCGACGCGCCCATTCGATGGTCAGACGATTATTCCAAACCGCTTCAATCTGCTGTCGCTCCTGCAGCGTCACCTGGCGCTGTGGCAGGCGGGGGGCCAGTTCAAGCGCATCAAGCGCAAGATGCTGGCGCGTGCGAAACGGCAGCAATGCGGGGTCCCGCATGTCTTGCCCGACAAACGCGGAGGCCGGTCCCACGCGCACATTGGCGAGCAATGTGGACGGGTCGAATTGAATCAGCGGGGCAGCCTGCAACGACGCATTCTTTTTCAACCATTGCTGCAAACGAAGTTGCGTTCCCTGAATTGGGTTCAAACCGGGCGCAATATCGGCGCACATGCCTTGCGCCAATGCGTTCTGGGACAATGCAAGCAACCCTGTCAATAGCGACCTGAGAAACACCCCTCGCATTGTCGGGCTCTCCGCAGGCAGATCGGCCGTCAGTCCGCTACTTTCACTGTACCGCCGAGAGATATAGGTGTGCTGCCAAGCGAAAAATCGGCAACTGCACCTGTCGAAAAATTCACCGCAAGCCGTATGCCGCGATAGCCAATGGCGATCGGTCGCTCGTACGTCCTGCGCAGACCGACTTCGCCGTTTTCTGCGGCGTAGAGTTCGGCGCTTACGCCTGGCGTGCTCTGATTGGATAAAGCCTCACCCGCGCGCGCCCTCGCGCCGGCTGCGGCATCGCGCGCCGCCTGAAGAGGTGTAGAAGTGGCCTGATTGGCCGCAGTTGCAGTGGCGGGCTCAGCCGGAGAAGGCCCAGCCGCTGCTGATCCAGTGCCCGCTGACCCCGAGGAAAGACAGGGACCCGGTTTTGCGTTCGCCCGCAATCCGCCCGAATTGGCGAACTGCAGTCTCACGTCGATCGCGCGGGCGTAAAAGACTTCGGTAATGACCGTGATCACCCCGGTTTTCGGCAACTCGGACTTACCGGTACCTACAGCTGGCGTGAGGTAGCGCAAATTCTTGATCCCGTCCTGATTGAGCACGGTCTCACCTCCGGCCTGCTTGATCGTAATTTTCGGTGGGTTGGCGTTGAGTTCCAAAAAGTTCTTTGACACCGCAAGTACGGGGACGCCATAGGATTCCGCCACCGGCACGCTCACCGAAGCGCTTTTCGCACTCTCCACGCTCAAGCCCAGCGGCAAACACAGCGTCTCAAGCGGTATCAGCGCGCCGACATCGGCGCCACTCACCTTCGCCGAAAGAAACGACGGAAATGCCACCTGGCGCAGGCGGTTCGGCACGGCCTCCTTGGTAAAGACTTTGTCAGTCCCTGACGTAACGGGCTGCGCGACGATCGCACCGGGATTAGTTGCGATCCCGGATATCGCCGTTGCGATGGCTCCGGAGGTGGCGGGGAAATCAGCTCGCTTCTTGTAAAACTCTTCTACTTGTTTACTCAGGTCCACCGCCGCGAGCAGCGTGCCGATAGGCGAGTAACCGGGAATCGAAATCGCAACGTCCTGAGAGCCCTCGGTGTCAGGCGACAGATAAACATCGCCGACATAGACG
>CANIEV010000297.1 GCA_947466535.1 Betaproteobacteria bacterium | reverse complement strand
CCTCGCCTTCCATTCCCATCCGAACCGCCTGATCGAAGTTGTCGGAACTGATGCCCGACGCGTCGTAGTAGCCCTGCAGGAACTTGTTCCAGTAAGGGATGCCTTCCTTTTCGCGCGAGTACACGATCCGGTCGATGAAGGGACCGGTCTTGCCTGCATCCGCAAGCAGGCCCGCCGCGCGGTCGCCGGGCTCGCCTACCGAGGGGTAGGACTCGCCGCGAAAATTGGGGTTCCGGTCCAGCACCATGCGCGAGTTGGGATTGTTTTCGCTAAGCATGTAAGGCCCGGTGCCCACCGGAAACCAGTCAAGCGTCAGGTTGCGCCCCTCGTTCATGCCGCGCTGTGCGTAGAACTTGTCTGCTTCCCAGGGAATCGGCGCGAAGAAAGGCATCGCCAGCCAATAGAGGAACTGCGGATACTTCCCCTTGACCCGCACCCGATACGTGTACTTGTCCACGACCTCGACACCGGTGAGCGGGTAGCGCCGCAAATCGAGCCAGGGCAGCCCCTTGTCGGATTTGCCGAATTTTTCGGCGTGAGACGCAATGATCGCCGCATCCTCTTTTTTCAACTGTGCCGCCAGTTCGCGCAATCCGACGATGTACTCGCTCATGTGTCCGAAGATCGGCGACACAAAACGCGGATGCGCGAGTCGCTTGATCTCGTAGACGTAGTCCTCGGCAAGCAGTTCGCGCGTTCCCGTCCGCGGAAAATCCGCCACACCGTACTTGCCCCGGACATCGTCGTCCCTGAGGTTGAGATACAGCGGCGCACCGGACTCGTCTTTCGCAAACGCGGGATGTGGCTGAAACAGGATGCCAGGGCGGATGCGGATCTGATACACGCTGCTTGCTACCCGGTCCGCAGACACGCTTGCCGGCAGGCGCCTGCCCTGCGCGTCAAAAAACTCGGGGCGGGGCATTTCTTCCGCGGTGAGCGTTGCAAGTTCATACGGACGCTTGAGGTAGTGATACTGCAGCGGCGGTTCGTAGATCTGCGCGGTGAACTCCGCCTCGTCGGACGCATAGGACTGCGCCGGGTCGAGGTGTTTCGGTCGCTCCGAGAACGAGGTGTAGAGCACATTGCGCCCGCGCTCGGAGGCCGGGTACGGGTCGTTAAGCGCGCCGCTGCAGGCGGCAAGGCCGAGCGACGAGAGTCCGAAGCAAAGTAGGAAAATCCGGCGACGCAAGGCTCGTATCACGAGCGAAGTGTATCCAAATCGCGACGCCCCCGTCACGGCGAAATTCACGGGCGGCGATCGGGATGCCGTGTGCCCCTCCGGTATAATCCCGGTGTCATTTTGCGAGGCAGATCATGGGATTTCTCGACGGAAAGCGCATTCTGATCACCGGTCTGCTAAGCAACCGGTCCATCGCCTACGGCATCGCGCGGTCGGCCCAGAGACAGGGTGCGGAACTGGCATTCACCTATCAGAACGAACGCTTCCAGGAGCGCGTGATCGGCATGGCGCGCGAACTCGGTAGCGAACTCGTGTTTCCCTGCGACGTCTCCAATGACGCGGACATCGATAATACGGTCGCCGCCCTGCGCGGACGCTGGGATGGCATGGATGGCCTGGTGCATGCGATCGCCTACGCGCCCCGCGAAGCAATCGCGGGGGACTTCCTCGACGGTCTGTCGCGAGAATCCTTCCGGGTGGCGCATGATGTCAGTGCGTACAGCTTCGCCGCGCTTGCCAAGGCATTCCTGCCGATGATGGAAAGCAGGCGGGCCGCGCTTCTGACGCTCACCTATCTTGGTGCAATGCGCGTTGTGCCAAATTACAACACCATGGGCCTCGCCAAGGCGAGCCTCGAAGCTTCAGTGCGCTACCTCGCGGCCTCGCTCGGCCCGCGAGGAGTGCGCGTCAATGGCATCTCCGCCGGACCGATCAAGACACTCGCCGCGAGCGGCATTTCCGGCTTCGGGAAAATACTCAAGCACGTCGAGGAAAACGCGCCTATGCGCCGCAACGTCACCACTGACGACGTGGGCAATGCGGCCTCATTCCTGCTGTCCGATCTCGCCGCGGGCGTTACCGGCGAGATCCTTTACGTGGACTCGGGGTTCAGCCATGTTGTTGGTGGCATGCCAGTGGAAAAGGCCGAACCGGAGGCCTGAAATGGCAAAGGCGGGAGTTCGTCCCGCCTTTGTACGTCACCCCTGCCGGATACGGACCCGACTTACTGCTGCGGCTTCTTCTCCAGAGCCGCCTTGTTGATCTCGACTTTTGCCGACGCCCGCAGCGAAGCCAGATAGGCCTGCATTTCGCGCGAGCCGTTCTCGCGACCCAGCTCCGTCTGCAATGATTTCTCCTTTGCCTCGTCGAGCTTGGCATCCGTCACCTTGCTGATCCGCACGATCGCGTATCCGGAAGGCAGCGAAAGCCCTGCGTAGGCCGGAAGCTTCGATTTATCTGCGCGAAACACCGCGATCAGGAGATCGGGCGGCATACCCTGGGCATTGTCGCGACTGATGACCCGGGCGGGACTGAAGGCCAGCCCCTGCGGCGTCTCCCCCTTGTTCAGTTGAGCAAGTCGCTCCTCGCCCACCTTCTGCGCGCGTACGACTCCCTGCTTTTGCACGACGCGCTTCTCCACGTCAGCACGCACCTCGTCGAATGCGCGGATAGCCGCCGGCTTGTGCTCGAGCACCCGTGCCGCAACGATGACCCCGGATGAGACCTCGACCGCTTCGGTGTTGCGCTTGTTCTTGATTGCGTCATCACCGAACAGCGCAGAAAGAATCCGGGGATTGTTAAGCTCGGCGATTCCGGCGCGAGCGCGCGTCACCCAGCCACCATCGCGCAGCGCAAGCTTGAAGCGTTCCGCGGCCGGCTTGAGCGAGTCGGACTGCTCATACACGAGGTTGGAGAAAGTCTCGGCGCTTTCGGCGAACTTCTTGCCTGCGCGTTGCTTGCGGAGTTCCTTCTCGATATCGCCTCTGACGGCTTCGAAGGGCTTCGTTTTGCCTGCTTTCACGCCCGCGAGCCGGATAATGTGAAACCCGAATTCGGACTCGATCAATCCGGGGGAATCGCCGGGCTTCATCGCGAACACCGCATCTTCAAACGGCTTGACCATCATGCCGCGTCCAAAATAGCCAAGATCGCCGCCCTTGGATCCGGAACCCGGATCTTCCGAATTTTTCTTGGCAAGATCTGCGAACGACGCAAGCGTCTTCTTCACCTGCGCGAGGATGTCTTCCGCTTTCGCACGAGCCTTTTCCTTGTCTGCCGCAGACGCCCCCGGCTTCACGCCGATGAGTATGTGGCTCGCCTGGCGTTCTTCCTTGTCCTCGAACTGGGCACGATTCGACTCGTACCATGCCTTCACTTCTTCAGGCGTGACAGGCTCGCTCGCAAGAAGCGAGTCGGCGTTGAACAACGCGTATTCGACTTTCACCTGCTCCGGAACCTCGAACTCCGCCTTGTTCGCGTCGTAATAGGCCTTGAGTTCGTCGGGAGTGGGTTTGATCTCCCGGGCAAACGCATCCGCCGTCAGACTGACGACCGCCACTTCCCTCTGCTCACCGCGCAGCATGCCCCACTGCAAGGCATTCGTGCGCGAGGAGATGCCCGCTTCCGCAAGACCCGAGGCGAGTTGCTGCATCATCATGTCCGAGCGCAGCTTGGCTTCAAACGCGAGCGGACTGGTCCTCTCCGCACGCAGCGCCTCTTCATAGCGCGCGCGGGAAAACTTGCCGTCCTCCTGGAACGCCGGCGTCGCCGTGATCAGCTCGCGGATCGCATCGTCGGTCACCGCCATCTTGCTCTTGGAGAGCTGCGTCATCAGCAGACGCTGGCCGATCAGTCCCTCGAGCACGTCTTCGCGAAGTTCGGGGCGGTCAAACACGGATGCGTCAAAGTTGCGACCGAGAAGACTGCGCATGCGTTCGAGCTGGCCGCGCAGTTGTTCGGTGAATTCCTGCTCGGTGATCCTGCTCCCATCGACGCTTGCCACCTCGTTCGCCTGGGTGCCGTTTCGCTGATACGAATCGATTCCCCAGAAGGCGAACGGAGGAATGATCAGGATCGCGAGAAATACCTGCAGAAGACGCTTGTGCTTGGCTACTAAATCAAACATGGTTCCAAGGCTCCGAAAACGAAAAAGGCGAACCGAGGTTCGCCTTTGATGCGCCCTACCCGGACGATCCGGGCTGCAATGCAGGGGTTATGGAGAATCTTTGGCGGAGTGGACGGGACTCGAACCCGCGACCCCCGGCGTGACAGGCCGGTATTCTAACCAACTGAACTACCACTCCGCGACAACTGCAACTCCAAAACCCTGGTGGGTGCT
>CANIEV010000296.1 GCA_947466535.1 Betaproteobacteria bacterium | reverse complement strand
GCGGGTCGGAGATTGCTTCGCTGCGCTCGCAATGACGGCGCGATAAACAAAGCCCGCTCGACGCGGGCTTTGCCGGGGTGGGAGGGGTTACGCGCATGTTACGAACTGCGGGCGGGCTCTCCCGCCCTCCCTGTTCCGAAGCCTTCCGTTTTTTGGTTTTGCTTCTTGGCGTTCTTGGGAGTCTTGGCGCCTTGGCGGTTAATTGATGCCGAACCATCGCTCTGCAAAAACAAAGGGCCGCATCTTCGCGGCCCTTGTTCAGCGGCGTGCGCCGTTACTTCTTCTTTTCGTCTTTCTTATCGGGCAGCAGTTGCGCGCGTTCGCGCAGCAGCGGCTCGGCGGTGGTCTTGGAGATGAGGTAGGTCCAGGCCTCTAGCTTTTTCTCGCGCTCGAGCTTTTCGCTGTACGCCTTGGTCTGTTCCTCGAAGGCCTTGTCCGCCTTTTCCTTGTCCTCGGGTTTCTCGTCCTTGGGCACCACGCGCGTCTTGGGCAAGTTCGCCGAGACAGTGAACTTCATGTGGTACAGGCCCTTGTCGGTCTTGTCCCCGAAGCTCACCTCGTAGATAAAGCCGTCGAAAGTGTCGACCTTGACCTTGATACCCTTGGCGAAATTCGCCTGCGACGGGTCGGTGACGTCCGCGAGCGCCACATAGATCAACGCGCTCACGTTGTCCTGCGCCTTCTGCAGATCCATCTTTTCGGTTGAACCGACGAACTTCCAATCCACCGAGTCGGTGTCGCGCAGGTAGGCCCAGCGCGGCTTGCCGTCGCCGGTGGTCGAGGTGAGCACCTTGGCGCGCTCCACCCGGAACACGTCCTTGAACAGCCAGGACGCGGGCTTGGATTCGGCAGCAGTCAGCGGATCGGTAACCACCGCCACCGTGTTCGCCTCGGCACCGATCACATAGCGGCCGTTGGGAACGTCGCGGGTGATCGTCTGCCCCTGCTGGGTCTGCTGCTCCACCTTCTTGGTGACGACGCGGCCGAGCAACAGGCGCGAAAGGGACTTGCCGTCCTTGTCTTTCAGCTCTAGCACTGTGCCGGTGTCCTTGGCAGCGTCCTTGGCGTCCTTACCGTCTTTGGTGTCCTTGACGTCCGTCGCGTCAGCCTTCGAAGCGGCCTTCGGCTCAACCAGCACCAGCTTCGCGCGCTGGTTGTCCACCAGCGGTTCGATCTGCGAGATCTTGAGCTCGACCAGCTTCACGATCAGGTCGCGGATGCGCTCGACGTCCGCCGGGAAATCCGCGCGCTCGGTGACGATCCAGCCGCCTTCGTTGCGCTTGATGGTGACACTGCCGCCGGATTCGACGATGCGCATCTCCGCCACGTCCGCCAGCTTCAGCGACGGCAGCAGGAGCTTGCCGACGCGCTCGTCGGTTGCCTTCCACTGCGCATCATCGGACATCTTCACCCAGGCGCCGGCGCCCAGCAGCAGCACCAGCACGCCCACCAGCGAGATGAACTGTTTGCGGGTCATATCGTCACCACTTTCCGTCTGCGTATCAGGGCCAACACAACGCCCACGATGACCAGCACGATCGGAATCAGGGCGATGTTCACCACCTTGGTCCAGAACTGCAGCGCTTCGCTGTCCGAACGCAGATCGCGGCGGACGTCCTTCAGCTCGCGACGCGTCTCCGCCGCACGCTTCCGGAAGTTGTCCAGCTCGGTCTGCTGTTCGGCAGTCAGGATCGCGCTGCTCGTGCCCGGCGCCTTGGACTTCTGCAGCGCGCCGAGTTTTTCCTGGGTCTGCTGCAGGCTTTCCTCGAGCTCCTTGATCTTGCCGAGGTAGGCCTGCTGCGCCTTTGCTTCCATTTCGCGGATCACCGTGAACGGCCGCGCCGCGCTCTGGCGGCTGCGCAACGACACCAAGGCCGGATCGCCTGCGTACTGCTCGATCAGCGCCTGGGCGAAGCCGAGATTGCCGTTGGCCGGCACCACGATGCGTTGGCCAAAGACCTCCTGGATCTGCACCGCCGCGCCGTCGTTGATGAAGTCGGAGTCGGTGATCAGCACCAGCGAGTTCTCGCCCTTGGATTCGGCAAGGTGCGTCGCGTCCGGCTTGGCGTCGGCTTTTGCATCGGCCTTCGCATCCGCCTTGGCAGACTTGGCATCCGCCTTCGCATCCTTCTTGCCATCTTTCGGGTCCGGACGGCCGTTCGGATACGCCGACTTGAACTTGCCCGAGAGGCGAACCGCGATCGGGTATTCGGTGCCCGAGGGCTTGAAGCCACGCACCGCCTTCTCGCCTCGCTCCTGCGCGGTGGCGGAATCGACGAGCTGCGAATAGGTGGAGGTGCGCATCAGCACTTCCTGCTTCAGGCCCTCTACCGGCGTGCCGGTTAGCACGCCGACGAACGGCATCAGGGTCGGGCCGAGGCGAGCGGTCGCGATGTCGTTGCGGTCGTAGGCGGTGTCGTTCAGCGTGAGCACCGTGGGCATCGAGCGCTGGCCGCCGCCCGACAGGTACTTCATGTCCGAGACGATCTTGGTCGTGTCCATCGCAAGACCCCAGGACTTCATCATCGCCTCGAGGCTGGAGGACGAGCCGCCCTGCGGGCCGCCGGGGCCGGGCAACTGGTCGAAGAAGGCGTACGGGTCGATCATCGCGATCAACTTGCCGCCGCGCATCACGAACTGGTCGAGCGCGTACTGCGCGTCATCCGAAATGCCGCGCGGATGCACCACGATCAGGACCTTGATGTCAGGATCGATCGTCTTCGGGTCCATCGACACGCGCTTGACCTTGAAGTCGCGCTCGAGCTCGGAGACGAGCACCTGCTTCTCGGACGGCGGCATGCCCATCATCGGCATGCCCGGGCCGCCGAAGAGCTGCATCGAGCTCATCACGCCGATGATCGGTTTGTCGGTCTGCGTGGTGCGCGTGATTGCGCGGGTGATGTCGTATTCGAGCAGGCGTTCGCGGTCCATCGAAATCGCGGGAATCGATGATTTCTGGTCGGCGAAGCTCACCGACAGGCCGAGGTAGAAACGGTCGCCGTTGTTGAGCGTCTGCGCTTCCACGCCGTCCAGTCCCGCCGAATCCTCCGCGTCCGAATCCGGCTGCGGGTCAAGCTTCTCGATGATGACCTTGCCCTTGCCCGCCGCGCGGAACTCCGCCAGCAGATCTTCCACCCGACGGCCGTAGCCCTTGATCGGCAGCGGCACGGTGGCATCACCCTGCGAGAAGTAGAAGCGGATCTTCACCGGAGATTCGAGCTTCGCCAGCACCTGGCGCGTGCCCTCGGAGAGCGTGTACACGCGGCCCTCGGTGAGGTCGATGCGCGAGTTGATCGGGCTCAACACGAAATTGACGAGCACGATGATCAGGAAAACGGCGAGCACGCCGCCTGCGGAATACCAAACCGATTCGTTCTTTTTCATGGGTGCTCCTCAGCCTGCCCTGTGTCCACGGATCACGACGCCGGTCGTGAACAGCGAAAATCCGATGACCGAGAGGAAGTAGATGAAGTCGCGGGAATCCACGACGCCTCTCTGGAATCCGTCAAAGTGCGTGAGCACCGAGAAATTGGCGACCGACTCCACCACCGCAGGGCTGAACCAGCGCGCGAGGAGATCGGTGACCGGCGAGAAGCCGATCATGATCAGGATGATGCAGATCATCACCGCGAGGATGAAGGCGATCACCTGGTTGCGGGTGATCGCGGACGTCAGGCTCGCCACCGACAGGAAGGTGCCCGCCATCAGGAAGCTGCCGAGGTAGCCGGCGAAGATGACGCCGTTGTCCGGATCGCCGAGCCAGTTCACCGTAAAGACCACCGGGAAGCTGAGTGCAAGCGCGATTGCAAGGAACAGCCAGGAGGCCGCGAATTTCGCGACGATCGCCTGCCAGGGCGTCACCGGCATGGTCAGCAACAGCTCGATTGTGCCGAGGCGCCGCTCCTCCGACCACAGCCGCATGCCCACCGCCGGCACCAGGAACAGGAACAGCCAGGGCATCCAGTTGAAGAACGCCACCAACGAGGCTTCGCCGCGCTCGAAAAAACCGCCGAAGGTGAAGGTGAAGAAACCCGCCATCAGCAGATAGATGACGAGGAATACATAAGCCAGCGGCGACTCGAAGTAGGCCGAGAGCTCGCGCATTGCGATGGTCTTGATCACGGCAAACGGTTTCATGCGGCGACTCCGGCTTCGTTCTTCTCGGTGTCCGAACGGGTGATCGAGCGGAAGAAATCGTCCAGCCGGCCCGAGGGCGCCTGCGCCATCAGTTCCGCCGGCGTGCCGTTGGCCACGATGCGGCCGCGGTCGATGATGATCGCGCGGCTGCAGACGGCCTCGACTTCCTCGAGGATGTGGGTGG
>CANIEV010000295.1 GCA_947466535.1 Betaproteobacteria bacterium | reverse complement strand
GTGCACAGTGGGGCAAGGTGATCGCGGCGGCGGGGCTGAAAGCCGATTGAACTGCGCAGGACGGCGGGCTACGGCACGATCGGCGCTGTAGAATCGATCGCAAAGAATGAAGCGATGCGTCCGGAGAGGCGCATCGCCCGATTGCGCAGGAATGCAGGCTCCTGTGCTGCCGCCCACCCGTAAGGAGAGTGTCCTTGAGTGCCCCGCATTTTTCCCGGCTTGCGTTCCTTCTGCGCACGCCGCTGCTCGGTCTTGCCGCCGCACTTGCTTTTGCCGGATCTGCCGCTGCACAGAGCTATCCGACCAAGCTGATTCGCATCATCGTGCCCTGGCCTGCGGGCGGCGGCATCGACACGGTGGCACGGCTGATCGCGCAACGCATGCCCGAGCGCTTCGGCCAGCAGGTGATCGTGGAGAACCGCGCTGGGTCCAACGGATTCATCGGCACCACCGCGGTGGCGCGCGCCGAAGCCGACGGCTACACGCTGCTGTTCGCCGATGTCGGTTCGATGGCGATCAGCCCGGCGATGCGCGCCGACACGCCTTACGATCCGGTGAAGGACTTCGCGCCGGTGTCGCAGGCGGTGTCCTCGCCCTTCGTGCTCGTCACCAAGCCCGCGCTGCCGGTGAAGTCGCTGCAGGAACTCGTGGCCTTCGGCCGCGCCAATCCCGGCAAGCTTACCTACGGCTCGTTTGGCACCGGCAGCATCGCGCATCTCGCGGGCGCGATGCTGCAGTCGATGGTGCCGGGCCTGGACATGGTGCACGTGCCCTACAAGGGCGGCCCCCCGGTGGTGACCGACCTGCTGAGCGGCCAGATCGACATGGCCTTCCTCACGCTCTCCAGTGCTACCCCGCATATCGAATCCGGCAAGATGCGCGGCCTCGCGGTAACGACCCCGAAGCGCAGCCCGCTGCTTCCGGGTCTTCCCGCGGTCGCGGAGGTGTATCCCGGCTTCGAGGTGAATTCCTGGTACGGCGTGCTCGCGCCGGCGGCCACGCCGCGCGAGGTGGTGATGCGCCTGCAGACCGGCATCGCCGCGCTGCTCGGCACGCAGGAGATGGGGCAGGTCCTGCAGGCGCGCGGCTTCAGCCCGGAGGGCACGACGCCGGAGCAGTTCGGCAGCAAGATCCGCGAGGACCTGGTGATGTGGACCCGCGTGGTCAAGGCGGCCGGTCTGGTGGGTTCAAACTAGACACGAAGGCGTGCCGGATTCGATCCGGCTGCGCGGCATCGAAACAGGCAAAGAGACAGCATGGATCCATCCCTGAGGGACAAGTACGCGATCGTCGGTATCGGGCAGACGCCGGTGGGCAAGCTGCACGGCATGAGCGATTACGCGATCCAGATGAGCGCGATCAAGAACGCGCTCGACGACGCGGGACTGTCCAAGCACGACATCGACGGCGTGGTCACCCACAGCCACATGCTCGGTGCTGTGCGGGTGCATCACCAGCGCGTCTCCGAGATGCTCGGAATCGACACCGCGTTCGGGCTTTCGATTTCCACCGGCGGGGCCACTTCTCCGATGCTCATCCAGACGGCGATGATGGCGATCGAGGCGGGGCTGTGCAAGACGGTGCTCTGCGTGCATGGCGACAAGCGCGCGACGCGGCGCGAGTCCGCCGGCATGGAATCGGTGGACGAGTTCGGCCCGGAGTACGGCATGTTCGGCGCGACCGCGCACCATGCGCTCGGCCTCACGCGCCACATGCACGAATACGGCACCACGCACGACCAGCTCGGCGCGATCGCGGTGGCGTTTCGCAAGCACGCGCTGCTCAACCCCGGTGCGCAGATGCGCGAGCCGATGACGCTAGACGACTACCATCGCTCGCGCTGGATCGTCTGGCCGTTTCACCTGCTCGACTGCTGCCTCACCAGCGACGGCGGCGCGGCGGTGATCGTCACGTCTGCCGAGCGCGCGAAGGACCTGCGGCAAAAGCCGGTATTCCTGATGGGCGCGGGCCGCGCCAACCATTCGCGCGGCTGGCTTCACGGTACGCACATGACCGAACTCGCGGCGAAGGAGTCCGGCGCCGCCGCCTTTCGCATGGCGGGCATACGCCCGGCGGATGTGGACACCGCGCAGCTCTACGACTCCTACACCTACATCGTGCTCGCCACGCTGGAGGACTACGGCTTTTGCAAAAAGGGCGAAGGCGGCCAGTTCGTGCAGGGCGGGCGGATCGAGCTCGGCGGCGAACTGCCGACCAACACCTCCGGCGGCATGCTCTCCGAGGGCTATCTCGAAGGCATGCTGCAGATCACCGAGGCGGTGCGCCAGGTGCGCGGCACCGCCGGCCCGAGCCAGGTGAAGGACGCGGAAATTGCGGTGGTGAGCGGCAACGGCGGCAACACCGTCTGCCATTCGACCCTGATATTGCGTAACTGATCCCGAGGATCCACACGCCATGAACAGCACAAGCCCGGTCGCGAAACCGGTACCCCCGGTCACGAAACCGGTTCCAATTCCGAACGAGGACTCGCAGGCCTTCTGGGATGCCGCAAAGCGCGGCGTGTTCCTCGTCCAGCAATGCACCGAATGCGGCGCGCACCGCTTTCCGCCGCAGGCGATCTGCACCGAGTGCAGTTCGCTCGCATCGGAATGGAAGCCGGTGTCGGGCAAGGGAAAGGTATGGTCGTACGTGGTGTTCCACCGTGCGTATCACCCCGCGTTCAAGGAAGAGATTCCCTACGCAGTCGCCTGCATCGAACTCGACGAAGGCCCGCGGCTGCTTGCGAACGTGCGCGGCATCGCGCCCGACAAGTTGCGCTGCGAGATGCGCGTCGAGGCGATTCTTGAAGACGCGGCGGACGGCGTGCGCATACCGAACTTCCGCATCGCGGAGGGCGCGTGATGAGCGAGGCATCGAAGACCGCGGGCTCAAAGCCCGGCGCGCTCGACGGCATCAAGATATTGGAGGTCGCCAACTACATCACAGGTCCTTACGCGGCAATGCTGCTTGCCGACCTCGGCGCGGAAGTGATCAAGGTGGAAGTGCCCGGGCAGGGCGATCCCTTCCGCGGCTGGGGCGGCGATGCCTACAGCCCGACCTTCTGCGGCCTCAACCGCAACAAGCGCAGCTTCACGCTCAATGTGCAGTTGCCCGAGGGGAAGAAGATTTTTCTCGAACTCGCCGCGACCGCGGATGTGGTGATCGAGAACATGCGCCCCGGCGTGGGCGAGCGCCTTGGCATCGGCTACGAGGCGGTGCGCGCGGTCAATCCGCTGATTGTCTATTGCTCGATCTCGGGCTACGGGTCGGATGGCCCCTACCGCGAGCGGCCCGGCTACGACACGATCGGCCAGGCGATGGGCGGGCTGCTCGGCGTGCTCACCGACCTGGACGAGCCCAAGGGCGTGGGCGCGCCGTTGTCGGACCTGCTGACCGGCATGTACGCCTGCTACGCGATCCAGGGCGGGTTGCTCGCCCGCGAGCGCCACGGCATCGGCCAGAAGGTGGAGACATCGCTGTTGCAGGCGACCGTTGCATTCGGCGCGGACAACGCGGTGCGTTTTCTTGCTACCGGCAACATTCCCGACCGCAAGCATCGCGTCCACATGGCGCAGGTGTATGCCTGCGTCGGTTCGGACACGCTGCCTTTCGTGATCCACCTGTCCTCGCCGCAGAAGTTCTGGGAGAACCTCTGCGCCTGCGTCGGGCGCCCGGACCTGGTGAAGGATGCGCGCTTTGTCGATCTCGAATCGCGTATCCACAACTACGACGCGCTTCACGACATCCTGCAGGATGCGTTCGCGAAGCAGCCGCGTCAGCACTGGATCGAGGCCCTGATCGGGCGCGACGTCCCGGTGGCGCCGATACTCAACCTGAAGGAAGTGTTCGAGGACCCGCAGGTGAAGCACCTCGGCATGGTGTCGCCGATGACGCATCCCAAGATGGGGCCGATGAACCTGCTCTCGAGCGGCATCCGCATGAGCGAGACGCCGCCCGTGATGCGCCTGCCCCCGCCGATGCTCGGCGAGAACAGCGAAGAAATTCTTGCAACGCTTGGATACGAAGCCGCCGCGGTGGCGGCACTCAGAAAAGGAGGCGTCATATGAGCACGAACTACCCGCCGATCCGCCGCATCGTCACCGGCCACAGCGATGACAAGGTCGCAAAAGTCATCATCGACGGCCCGGCCACCAACCAGAAATTCCCCGGCCCGGGCACGGTGTCGACCCTGATCTGGAGTTCGGACCGGAACCCGGCCGACATTTCCATCGGTGAGAAATTCGAGGACATGGGTGCACGCATCCTCGGCTCGCCGCCGCCCGCCAACGGCTCGCGCTTCGCGATCATCGAGTTCCCGCCCGGCAACAAGGGC
>CANIEV010000294.1 GCA_947466535.1 Betaproteobacteria bacterium | reverse complement strand
AACCGTTGAAGCGCTCGACCACAGCCTCGCGCGCGCCGGCGTGGAGTGGAAACCGATGTCGCGCGCCGCGTTGTATCTCGCCGGCCAGGCACGCACGCTCTACAAGCGGCGCGGCGGACGGGCCGGGTTGCTGGCGGATTTTCTTGTCGGAGCGCACGCGCTCACGCTTGGCTGTCCGGTGCTCACGCGCGATCCGCAGCGCTTCCAGTCGTATTACCCAAAGCTACGGCTGGTCCATCCGGGCGCCGCTGCAAGATAATCTGGCATTCAGTCTTCCACCAGCGTCGTCTTCCTCCAGCGCTTCAACGCCGGCAGCGCCGCGCCGATCCCAAGCAGCAGCGCGGCGGCGAGGCACGCCGCCGATATCGGCCGGGTGACAAAGAAGCTCCAGTCGCCCTCGCCCGCGATCAGGCTGCGGCGCAGGTGCACCTCCAGCAGCGGACCGAGCACGAAGCCGAGCACCAGCGGCGCGAGGTCGTGGCCGGTGCGGCGAAGCAGGTAGCCGAGCAGGCCGAAGCCCGCCATCAGGTAGAGGAAGAACACCGAGCCGGTGGTGCCGTACACGCCGATCACGCAGAACATCAGGATCAGCGGGAACAGCACGCCGTAGGGAATGCGCAGCAACTGGACCCAGATGCCGATGAGCGGCAGGTTGAGCACCAGCAGCATCACGTTGCCGATGTACATGCTCGCGACCACGCCCCAGAACAAGGCCGGGTTGTTGGCGATGAGCAGCGGGCCGGGCGCCACGCCCTGCACGATCAGCGCGCCGAGCAGGATGCCGAGGATCACGTTGGGCGGGATACCGAGGGTGAGCAGCGGGATGAAGGCGGAACTCGCCGCCGCGTTGTTCGCCGCTTCAGGCCCGGCCACGCCTTCGATTGCGCCATGGCCGAAGCGCTCGGGCGTGGCGGAGATTCGCTTTTCCACCGCATACGAGGCAAACGACGCGATCACGCCGCCCCCGCCGGGAAGCAGGCCAAGCAGGAAGCCGAGCGCCGAGCCGCGCGCGATCGGCCAGCGGCTTGCGCGCCATTCCGCGAGGTTGGGCAGGATGCGCTGGATCTTGCCCTCGATGATGCTGCGCGTCACATTCTGCTCGAGGTTGAACAGCACCTCGGACACGCCGAAAAGACCCACGATCAGCGTGATCACGTCCATGCCGTCGATGAACTGCGGTGCATCGAATGTAAAACGCGGCACGCCGCTCATCGCGTCGATACCCATCAGCCCGATGACGATCCCGAGCGAGGTGGTGAGCAGCGCATTCACCAATGAGCCCGACGAAAGACAACTCACCAGCACGAGGCCCAGCACCATCAGGCTGAAATACTCCGCCGGACCGAAGGCGAGCGCGGCGCGCGCAAGCGGCGCGGCAACCAACGACAGCAGCACGATGCCGAGCGTGCCCGCGATGAAGGAACCGATCGCGGCAATCCCGAGTGCCGGGCCAGCGCGTCCCTGCCGCGCCATCTGGTGGCCGTCGATGCAGGTGACGATCGAGGCCGCCTCGCCCGGAATGTTGACCAGAATCGAGGTGGTGGAGCCGCCGTACATCGAACCGTAGTAGATGCCCGCGAGCAGGATGATGCCGGTGGCAGGCGACACGCCGGTGGTCGCGGGCAGCAGCAGCGCGATCGCGGTGGCAGGGCCGATGCCCGGCAGCACGCCGATCAGCGTGCCGAGAAACACGCCGGCAAAGCAGTACATCAGGTTCACCGGCTGGAAGGCGACCTGGAAGCCAAGCAGGATGCCGTGACATGAGTCCATCAATTCGGGTCCATTAATTC
Organism: Betaproteobacteria bacterium; assembly: GCA_947466535.1. Classification (GTDB taxonomy): domain Bacteria; phylum Pseudomonadota; class Gammaproteobacteria; order Burkholderiales; family SG8-39; genus CAMBSA01. The sequence goes on along the minus strand of CANIEV010000294.1, from coordinate 2,556 downwards.
GGGTCCATCAATTCGGGGCCATCAACGCGGATCCATCTAGCCGAGCACTCCGACCGGAAGCTGCACGCCGAGTGCGAGCTTGAAGAGCGCGTAGCAGATGCCCGATCCCGCGACTGCGTAGGCGATCGATCGCGGCCACGACTGTTTGCCGATTGCGACGAACACCGCAAGCAGGACGGCAAAGGTCGAAAGCAGAAAGCCCGCGGGTTCGAGCAGCGCGAGATAGAGCAGAAGTGCAACGACCACCGTGATCTGCCTGCCGGGCAGGGTCCACGGCGCCACGGACGGTTCACGACGGCGACGCATCACGGTGTACAGCCCGTCGCCAATCGCCACCACTGCCATCAGCACGCCGAGACCAAAGGCGAGCAGACCGGCGCCGGGTTCGTCGAGCGTGCCCATGCCGAGCGCGCGTGCCTGCAGCGCGATGAACACGCCGAGCGCGGCCCAGAGGAGGCGGGTGATGAGGGTTTCAGTCATGGGGAGTTATCAAACCGCCTTCATGCAGCAAGAGAGCACCGTCGGAAAGTTGGAACAGATAACACACTCGTCATCCGGCAGGCATGGACTCAAGCTGCTTCGCGGACTTCGCGAGGCCTTTCAGGATGGCATCGAGCACGTGCTGCGGAAAACCCTTGGGCAGATTTTTCTGGACCGAGGCAATGACGCCCGGCGTCGCGGCCAGAACGTCGTGGATCAGGCTTTCCGCGTTTTCACCGACGCCGCATTGTGCGGCCATCGCGTTGAAGTGTCTGCGCTGGATGGTCTTCAGCAGGTAGTGCTTGTTCCTGCCGCGCACCGACATGGCGAGCTTTGCGTTGTGCCATGAAATCCTGTTGGGACCTTCACCGATGATCGGCCAGATCGACAGCACATCGTAGAGCGGCGTCAGTTGAAAACGGCCCTGACTGAGTATGCGAATGCTGAAATTCTTAGCGTGCCCGTCCGTGGCGGCAAGCATCCAGAACAAAAGCTGGGCCTTGAGCAGGCATGTCAGATCGGCATCGCGGTTGACCGAGCCTCGAAGAATCCGCGCGATGTCGAGCATGCCCGGTCCGCGATCGCTCTCGTACTTCATCGAGGAAGGCGTGGCGGTGGCCTGGCAGAAATCTTCCTGAACGAGGCGCAGCCAGTACTTCCCGCTCGAATGAAGCTGCCGGTCGAATCGTTCCACCACCAGCACCTTCTGCGAACCGAACCGGCCGATCTCGCAGTTCGCGACAGGAAGCCCGTAGGCGCGCAAAATCCGCGCGCACAGCCATTCGTTCTCAACCGACGTTCGCATGTCGGCCTGCATCCCGCCCACCCGTCCGAGCGGCAGCTTGAAGATGTGCGTCGTGGGCGTGGCCCCCCGCGGCCGGCACCATTTGCCCTCGTGCTTGAGGAAGGCGGTTTTTTCCTGGGCGCCCGCGATCGAAATCCGCAAGTCATCATCCGCAGGACGTGACGCCACAGACGTTGGCGCTACGGCGTGAATCAGGGCGCGCTCGACCTCGGCCTCGGAGAGCGGGACCGCATCGATCGCACGCACGCCCTTCGGTTGCTCACCTGATGGGAGCAACTGCACCGCACCGACGCAATCGCGCCCGATCGCGGCAAGAAGATCAAATGCGTCGCGCGAACCGGTATGAAAGCGTTCCTGGACCCGCTTGCGGATGAGATCGGCATCGGGCAACAGGTTGTCGAAATAGCACTCGACGGGCCGGCCCTTGATCGAGCCCCGGTCGAGACTGAACGGCAGGGAAAGCGACAGCGGACGTCCCTCCTCCGACTCGACCCAGGTCGGGTCGTACTGGAACTCCGTCTCGCCCCGGGCAGGAATGCGCCACTCCCCGGCGAGCTTGCCGTTCGCCCACACCGAGAGTGCGCGTGCTTGGGATCGTCTGCCCATCCCTACCACTCCGTCCGGGATGATGCCTTCGGGGCCGGTCGATCCTGGATGACCAGTTCCAGGCCGAGCAGATTGGCAAGCTCCAGAAGCCGGTCGACCGTGAGCGTTCCGGGGGTCGCTTCGATCTCGGACAGGCGGTTCTGACTGATCGCCAGCTTCGCGGCCAACGCGCTCTGCGAGAGCCCGGAGGCGCGCCTGCGCGTCGCGAGGATTTGTCCCAGTTGAGCGCCATGGGTGAGGATCTGCTTCATGTCTGCACACTTATCGGCATTAGCGATAAACAGGATATATCGGTTTAAGCGATAAATGTCAAATATCGCTTATGTCGATACCGGCACACCCGTGGACCGGCGCCGACAATCGACCACCGCGCGGCGGCCGTGCTCGTAGTGATCGGACGCAGGTAGGTGTGCATCGCAATCGCCACGCCCTCCTGCCAGACGCCCTTCGCCGCGAGGCATTGGATGCCGAGCTTGCAACTATCCGATTTTTTGTAACATTGTGAATAGCCATTGGGCGGTATGGGTCGATGGCAATACCCGACTCACTTTTCTATTTGAAGGCAAGGACGCGATCCTTGTCGATTATCAGGACTATCACTAGGAGCACGACATGGCGCGCATGCACAATCCGCCGCATCCCGGCGAAATCCTCCGGGAGTTTTT
>CANIEV010000293.1 GCA_947466535.1 Betaproteobacteria bacterium | reverse complement strand
GAATTCGCGTGGACGGAAGTTCCCTGGAGCTGTGAATGGCGCCAGACCCATGGAAAAATGATGCCGGACGACGCGCTCGACACGTTGAAGGCGTTCGATGCGATCTATTTCGGCGCCTGCGGCTTTCCCGGCGTGCCGGACCATATTTCGCTCTGGGAAATGCTGATCCCGATGCGCCGCGGCTTCGACCTGTACGTCAACCTGCGCCCGGTGCGCCTGATGCCCGGCATCACGCCGCCGGTGCACAGCCGCAAGCCCGGCGACATCGATTTTTATGTCGTGCGCGAGAACACCGAAGGCGAATACTCCTCGATCGGCGGCCGGGTGTTCGAGGGCACGGACCGCGAAACCGTGGTCCAGACCTCCACCTTCACCCGGCATGGCACCGACCGTATCCTGCGCTATGCCTTCGAACTCGCGATGAAACGCGGCAAGCACGTGACCTCGGCCACCAAGTCCAACGGCATCGCGATCACCATGCCCTACTGGGACGAGCGCTTCGCCGAGATGGGCCGCGCCTATCCTCAGGTGAAGACCGACCAGTACCACGTGGACATCCTCGCCGCCCACTTCGTGCAGCACCCCGACTGGTTCGACGTGGTGGTGGCATCCAACCTCTTCGGCGACATCCTCTCCGACCTCGGCCCGGCGATCACCGGCACGATCGCGATCGCGCCCTCGGGCAACATCAACCCCGAGCGCAAGTACCCCTCGCTGTTCGAGCCGGTGCACGGCTCGGCGCCCGACATCGCGGGCAGGAACATCGCCAATCCGATCGGCCAGATCTGGTCCGGCGCAATGATGCTCGACCACCTCGGCCACCCCGAGGCCGCCGCCGACGTGGTGCGTGCGATCGAGACGGTTCTTACTGACGGCCCCCGCACCCGCGACATCGGCGGCAAGGCGTCCACCTCCGAGATGGGGACGGCGATTGCAGCGGCGGTGAAGTAGCGGCAAGTAAATGACCAGCTCTTAACCGCCAAGGCGCCAAGATTGCCAAGGACGCCAAGAAATGCAATCCCGCCGTCATTGCGAGCGAAGCGAAGCAATCTTGCACGCAGCCACCTGGAGATTGCTTCGTCGCTACGCTCCTCGCAATGACATTCCGCTTGGCGTGCTTGGCAATCTTGGCGCCTTGTCGGTCAATGCAGCGCAAGCAAGGCACAGCATTCAATACGGAGGATGACCATGAACATCGCCGATCACGTTGCTAGAGCCGCGCGAGCGAACCCGGACCATGCCGCCATCCTGTTTGAGGGCAAGGCCCTCTCCTACGGCGTGCTCGATGCCTGCGCCAATGCGCTCGCGGATTCGTTGCGCAAGAACGGCATCGGGCGTGGCGACCGGGTGGCGCTGTATCTGCCCAACATCCCCGCGTTTGCGCTCTGCTACCTCGCGGTGCTGCGCGCCGGCGCAATCGCGGTGTCGATCAATTCGATCTTCAAGGCAGAAGAGTTCAAGTTCATCGCCAACGACTCGGGGGCAAAGGTCGTGTTCACCGTAGCGGAGCTCCTGCAGTACGTGCCGCGCGCGGAATGCCCGGCGATCGCGCATGTGGTGAATTGCGAAGGCCTGTCGCAATCCGTGCCCGCGCTCGAGGCCTGGCTCGCCGCGGGTTCAGTGGACTTCCGCGGCGAGGACATGCAGCCCGACGATTCCGCCGCCCTGCTCTATTCCTCCGGCACAACCGGTTTCCCGAAGGGCGTGACCCTCACCCACAACAACATCGTCACCAACATCCACACCGCCGCGCGCTGCTCCGGCTACCGCACGGACGACCTCCTCGCGGTGTTCCTGCCGCTGTTCCATGTGTTCGCGCAGAACTACATCATGAACGGCGGCTTCGAGACCGGCTCCACCCTGGTGATGTTCCGCCGCTTCGTGCCCGATGCTGTGCTCGCGAGCATCGAGCGCGACCGGATCACGATGTTCTTCGCGGTGCCCACCATCTTCATCTCTCTGCTGAATGCGAACGTGCCGAAAGAAAAAATGGCATCGCTGCGCTACTTCTTTTCAGCCGCGGCCACCATGCCGGAAGAAATCTCGCGCCGCTGGACCGATACCTACGGGCATCGCGTGTTCGAAGGCTACGGCCTCACCGAATGCTCGCCCTTTGCCGCCTACAACCATGTCAGCGCGCCGAAGTTCGGCTCGGTCGGCACCGCGGTGGAAAACTTCGAGCTTCGCATCGTCGATGAAGAAGACCGCGAAGTTGCGCGCGGCCAATGGGGCGAGATCGCAATCCGCGGCCCGGGCGTGATGAAGGGCTACTGGAACAACCCGAAGGACACCGCGCATTCGCTTCGCAACGGCTGGCTGCATTCGGGCGATATCGGCCGCATGGACGAGGACGGCTACGTCTATATCGTCGACCGGGTGAAGGACATGATCAACGTCTCCGGCTTCAAGGTCTGGCCGGCGGAAGTGGAGAACATGCTCTACCGCCACCCGGCAGTGCAGGAAGTCGCGGTGTACGGCGCGCCCGACCCGGTGAAGGGCGAACAGGTGCGCATCGCGCTTGTGCCCAAGGCGGGAATGTCAGTCACCTCGGAGGAAATCATCGCCTACTGCCGCGAGAAGCTTGCGGTGTACAAAGCGCCCGAGGTGGTGGACATCGTGCGCGATCTGCCCAAGAGCGCGACCGGGAAGATCCTCAAACGGGTGCTGCGGGAACAGGCGGCGAAGGGCTGACGCCGCGGTTGCGTCCTCGCGCGCCGCGCACCTTGCCACCGTGCGTGCGGAGGCCTACTGCGCGTCCTTGAGCAGCGGCCGCAGATCATCCAGACGGTCGAACAGGTGCCAGATGTAGTTGCGCGTGCCGTTGACGCGATGCGGATGCAAGTCGGCGAGCGCGGGATCGGTGCGGTAGCTCTCGAAGGCCTCGCGGGAGGCCCACTCCACCAGGATGAGCACCTTCCGCGGCTCGATATCGCCCACCGCCACCTCGCGAAACTTGCCGAGCGCCACCACCCGGCCGCCGTGCGCCTGCACCTCGCGGTGGGACCGCCTCGAGTACGCCATGTACTCCTCGCGGTTTGCGATATCGAACAGATTCAGCGCATAGACCGGAGCGCTCATCACCGCTCCTTTCGTGACTTGAACATTCTCACCGACGTCGATTGAATCAGCCGGCCTCAGGCCGGCTTGCCGCATCCGCCGGGCTTGAACACTCGTTCGGTCGACGCGGGGAATTTGGCCAGTTTCTCCGCCGGCCGACGGGGGCGCGCCACCAGTTCCCCGCCGCAGTTCGGGCATTTACCGTGAAGAACCGATTCGGCGCACGAGCTGCAGAAGGTGCACTCGAACGAACAGATGCGCGCCTCCGTCGATTCCGGCGGAAGGTCGCGGTCACAGCACTCACAACCAGGACGCAGTTGAAGCATGGGTCTTCTCCTTCAAAGCCTTACACGCATCGGCGTATTTTCCGCTCGCCATCGTCCCGCGCCATTCCCACTCTTTTTCGCCCGGATCGGCACTCGGAAAAGTTCCGGTCCGGCCCCACCCCGGTCCGGAGACGCCTGGTCCGGAACTCAATGAATTCGCGGATGTGCGCGCTCAACCGAGAAGCCCGGGGTTGAGGCGCCAGCTGCTCAAGGTAAGCATCGACGCGAACGACACCCAGGCCAGATACGGCACGAGCAACACCGACGACAACCTGCTGACACGCCAGAAAAGCACGATGGTTGCAACGATGAGCACCCAGAGCAGAAGGATCTCGGCGAAGGCGAGTCCGCCCTTCTTCCATACAAAAAATATCCATGTCCAGAGCGCGTTGGCCGCAAGCTGGCCGACGAACACGAGCAACGCCGTCCCCGCCCCCGCGAACCCGCGCACCCGCCAAACCAGCCACGCGGAAATTCCCATGAGCACGTACAGCACCGTCCAGACCGGACCGAACAGCCAGCCCGGCGGCGCCCACGCGGGACGGACAAGCTCCGCATAAAACGTCCCCGCGCTTGCGGAGGCAAACCCGCCGACCGCAGCGGCGGCGAAGCAAAGAAGCAGCCAGGCAATCAGGCCGAAGGCTTGTCGTGCTCTCGAGAAAGGCGAAGGACGCATCACCGCAGTCTAGTCTTGCGGCGGGCCGGCGTACGTCGGGCAAAAGAACGTTGGTCTTTTGATCAGGGAAACGAGTGATGCACCAGCGATTAACAGTTCCGTCGGGCGACTCTCGGAAGCGCGTATCGCAGGCGGCAAATGACGCGGAATGGAAGAAAGCACGGGACGTCGTTCGCCAACGGCCCCCTCACTTCCAGGCGAGGTTCAATTTCTTCCCCGAAGATGCGCATTCCTTCAGGTAAAGGTTGATGAGGCTTTGATATGGAATGCCGGTTTGTTCCGACATCGATTTGAAATACTCGATGGACTCTTGATCCAGCCGGATGGTGACTGG
>CANIEV010000292.1 GCA_947466535.1 Betaproteobacteria bacterium | reverse complement strand
GGCCTGCGGGCCAGGCCCGCAGCTTAGTCGCGAAGGCTCAGGCTTTTTCGTTGTCGAGGATGTTGCGCCGGAGAACGATCGGCGTGCCGCCGAGCTTCTTCTTGCACATCCACTGCGAGAGCGACGCGTCCATGTAGTCCGCGTGGCCGGGGAACCAGTCCTTGAGCGCGACTGCGAGCGAGCGCGCTTCCTCGGCATTGCCCGAGGCGACGATTTCCTGCACCTGCTGCACCGACTTCATTACCGCGGTGTGCTCGTCGTTGTGGCACTCGCGAGCGGGGAATTCGGTTTCTTCCATCCAGACGCGTTCTTCCTCGAAATGCCGGCGGGCATGCGCGGCGAAGGCTTCGAGGCAGTCCTCGATCTCGGCATCCTTCGCCGACAGCAGCGCATCCACCACCTCGACGAACTCCCGATGAGTGGCGTCCATCGGCGTGTAGCCCATGAGGTAACGGTCGGTCCAGGGAAAGGGACGCGACTTCGCGGTGTCTGTGTCGTTGGTGTCGCTCATGGCGGCTATTTTAGCGGGGTCGCCCCGGGGATGCGAAACCGGGGCGAAAGGCCGGTTTTCGGGCAGCCTCGTCCATCACCCTGTCGCCGTTGAATATTGAACCAGTTCTGTACGCCAATTGCCCGCTTTCAGGCGTCGTTACTTGTATTTTCAGAAAAATGTTCAACTTTACCTCTACAAGGTGTGGCTGCGTCCGCCGTTTCCGAAGCCGACGAGCGGCGTATCGAGGCCCCGGCCAAAGGCGATCGCCTTGAACAGTTCGCCCATCTCGGCCGGGGAGAGCAGGCGGTTCGCCTGGTTGGTGAGCGGCAGGTAACGGCCGGTGTCGTCGGGGCCGACGCGGGCGAGCAGTTCGGTGATACCGCAATTGACGAGAAACGCGGCCTGGCTGGTGTAGCCCAGCACCTCCATCCCGGCGTGATGCGCCGCCCAGGCCATCGCGGTGAAATCCACATGGCTGGTGATGTCCTGCAGGCCGGGGAGGAAGAACGGGTCGGCGTGTGCGCGGTGGCGGTAGTGGCACATCAGCGTGCCCTGCGCGCGCTGCGAGTGGTAGTACTCGGCGCGTGGAAAGCCGTAGTCGATGAAGATCGCCGCGCCGCGCTCGAGCATCGCGCCGATGCTGCGAACGAAGCCCTGCGCGACGAGTTGCACTTCACTGCGATAGCCCGGCCCGCAAAACCACTCCGGATCGACGTCCGCGGGAAGCGTTGCCTGCCGGGATGCGGGAGCCGGTGCCCAGGCGAATCCGCGAGCGGATTTGTCATCGGACCCGACTTCGGTCCCGTTGGTCGTCGTTACGCCCATCTCGATCACCTTGTCCGCCGCGCGCTCGTAAACATGCACCGGCATCGCATCCAGCACCTCGTTGCCGAGGACGAGGCCCGAAAACGAGGGCGGCAGCACATTCAGCCAGGCCACGCGCTCGAGCAGGTGCGGCACGCGACGGGCGAGGGTGTCGCGGCTGCGTTCGCGAAGGTCCGGTGACAATTCGAGGATGAGATAGCGCTCGGGCAGGCGATCGAGTCGCTCGAGTTCCTCGAGCAGGGTGGCGGCGAGCGCGCCGGAACCGGCGCCGACTTCGAGAATTTCTGTGAAGCCCTGCTCCAGGACCTGCGCCGCCTGGCGCGCAAGGCATTGCCCGAACAGCGGAGAAATCTCGGGAGCGGTGGTGAAGTCGCCGTCGGCACCGAGCTTGCGGCTGCCCGCGGCGTAATAACCCAGGCCCGGGGAGTACAGCGCGAGTTCCATGTAGCGGGCGAAGTCGATCCAGCCGCCGGCTGAGCGGATCTCACCGGCGATCAGTTCGCAAAGACGCAGGCTGTGATCGAGCGCCTCGGGCGAGGCCGGAGGCAATCCGGGGGGAAGGTTCATGCCGGGGGATGCTGCGTGATTCCGCTAGAATCTGCAAACGCGCAGACCTGAGCCGGAGGCGATTCGTTATCCTGTTCAGGCGGCGATTCGTTTTCCTGTCCCGGCGGCGATTTCTTACCTATCGCGGCCACCGCACACGGCACCCATGATGACGCAGCAGCTCGAAGGCAAAGTCGTACTCGTCACCGGCGCCGCGCGCCGCGTCGGCGCGGCGATCGCACGCCGGCTGCATGCCTCGGGCGCATCGCTGATGCTGCACTATCACAACGCGGAGCGCGAAGTCATGGCGCTGCAGGCCGAGCTTCATGCGGCGCGTGCGGATTCCGCCGGACTGGTGCGTGCAAACCTGCTCGATTCCGCCGGCCTGCCCGAGATCGTCAGGAACACCATCGCTCGCTTCGAGCGCCTGGATATTCTGGTGAACAACGCGTCAAGCTTCTTTCCGACGCCGGTGGGCGAGATCACCGACGCCTCCTGGGAAGACCTGATGGGCACCAATGTGCGCGCGCCCCTGTTCCTGTCGCAGGCGGCGGCGCCGCACCTGCGCAAGTCGCACGGGGCGGTCATCAACATCACCGACATCCACGCCGACCGTCCGCTGAAGAATTACGTGGTCTACAGCGTGGCCAAGGCGGCGCTCGTGGGCCTCACCAAATCGCTTGCGCGCGAGCTCGGTCCCGAGGTGCGCGTCAACGGCGTCGCGCCGGGCCCGGTGCTCTGGCCGGAGGACGGATCCTTCGACGACATCGCCCGCCAGCGGGTGATCTCGCATACCCTGCTCAAGCGAGCCGGCGAGCCGGAAGACATCGCCCGTGCGGTGCACTTCTTCGCCGCCGAATCGCCTTACGTCACCGGCCAGATCCTCGCGGTCGATGGCGGGCGCAGCATCAATATCTGAAGGCCCGATCATGAATGCCCCCGACGACCGCAAGGCGCTTGAGAAAACCCGCATCGAGGACAACAAGCTCGAGAAGCGGCTGTGTCGCCTCGCCGGTCAGGCGATCGGCGACTTCGGCATGATCGCGCACGGCGATCGTGTGATGGTCTGCCTCTCCGGCGGCAAGGACAGCTTTGCGATGCTCGACGTGCTGCTCAAGCTGCGCGAGCGTGCGCCGATCTCGTTCGACATCGTCGCGGTGAATCTCGACCAGGGCCATCCAGGGTTCCCGAAGAACGTGCTGCCGGATTACCTTCGTTCGATCGGCGTGCGTTTCCATATCGAGGATCAGGACACCTACTCGATCGTCAAGCGCGTTATCCCTGAGGGCAAGACGATGTGCTCGCTCTGCTCGCGGCTGCGCCGCGGGGTGCTGTATCGCGTGGCGGGCGAACTCGGCGCGACCAAGATCGCGCTTGGTCACCATCGCGACGACATTCTCGAGACCTTTTTCCTGAATCTGTTCTTCGGCGGCAAGCTGAAGTCGATGCCGCCGAAACTCGTGTCCGATGACGGCAGGAATGTCGTCATCCGTCCGCTTGCGTACGTCAAGGAAACAGACCTCGAGCGCTACGCAGAGCTGCGGCATTTCCCGATCATTCCCTGCGATCTCTGCGGTTCGCAGGAGAACCTGCAGCGCAAGCAGTGCAAGGCGATGCTGCGCGATTGGGAAAAGCGCTTTCCCGGGCGGGTCGAGACGATCTTCAACAGCCTCGGCCGCGTGATTCCCTCGCACCTGCTTGATCGCACGATGTTCGATTTCGCGGCGGTGGCCGCCACCGGCGTGCCGAGCGAAGACGGCGACCGGGCGTTCGATCCGCAGGACGATTGCGGCAGCCCGCCGGGAGCGGTGTCCATTCCGATCCGTATCGCGTAGGCGGCAGCGGAATAAATCAATCAACGATGTGGTTCAGGCGGTCACGCCGTCACGGAATTTTCATAGAGAAGCCCGCCGGCAGGGACTGCAAAGGAGGAGAAATGTCAGGAAGGCGTGCCTTTTTCGCACTCGCCGCGGCGCTGCTGCTTGCGTCGCCGCTCGTCGTACCGTCAAAAGCATTGGCGCAAGCCTACCCGGCGAGGAGCGTGCGTCTTGTGATCCCCTACGGCCCGACCGGCCTGCCCGACGCGCTCGCGCGCCTGCTTGCGCAGCGCCTGTCCGATGCCTTGGGCCAGCAGGTGGTGGTGGACAACAAGCCGGGGGCGAGCGGCATCATCGCCGCCGAGATCGCGGCCAAATCGGCGCCCGACGGCTACACCCTGTTTCTCACCGACAACAATCTCTACGGCATCAATCCGGCGATTTTCCCTAAGCTGCCCTACAAGCCGGAACGCGACTTCGCACCGGTGACGCAGGCGATACGCGGCGCAATGTTCCTCGTGGTCAATGCCTCGCTTGGCGTGAATACGGTGCAGGAGTTCGTGGCGCTCGCAAAAAAGCGCGGCGACATCAATTTCGGTTCGCCCGGCAACGCGACCCTGCACCACCTCGGCATGGCGCAGCTCGAACTGCTCGCCGGTCTGAAGATGACGCACATTCCTTACAAGGGCGTGGCGCAGGCGACTCCCGCGCTGATCACGGGTGACGTGGCGGTGATGTTCGCCGCGCT
>CANIEV010000291.1 GCA_947466535.1 Betaproteobacteria bacterium | reverse complement strand
GTCCCGGCTTTCACCGTATCGACATTCGCGATGCCGCGGCGCTGGAAAAGCTGTTTTCCGCCGAAAAATTCGCAGGCGTCATCCATTTCGCCGGCCTCAAGGCGGTGGGCGAATCCGTGGTCAAGCCCCTGCTTTATTACGACAACAACATCACGGGCACGGTCTGCCTCCTCGAAGTGATGCAGCGCCATGCGGTGCGCACGCTGGTTTTCAGTTCATCCGCCACGGTCTACGGTGACCAGAAAGTGGTGCCGGTTGCGGAAACCGCCTCCACCGGCGCCACCAACGCCTACGGCCGCAGCAAGCTGATGATCGAGGAAATCCTGCACGACCTGAACGCCTCCGAACCCGGCTGGCGGATCGCGCGGCTGCGCTACTTCAATCCGGTGGGCGCGCACGACACCGGCCTGATGGGCGAAGACCCGCAGGGCGTGCCCAATAATCTCATGCCCTATGTCTGCCAGGTCGCGGTGGGCAAACTGCCCGAACTGCGCGTCTTCGGCAGCGACTACCCGACGCCCGATGGCACTGGCGTGCGCGACTATATCCACGTGGTGGACCTCGCGCTCGGGCACGTCGCCGCGCTGCGCACGCTGGCGAAGGGCCCCCGCATGCTCACCGTCAATCTCGGCACCGGCCACGGCTACAGCGTGCTCGACGTGATTCGCGCCTTCGAGAAGGCGAGCGGAAAGAAGGTCGCGCACAAGATCGTGGAACGCCGCCCGGGCGACGTCGCCATGAGCTATGCGAACGCCTCGCTCGCGAAAGAGCTTCTCGGCTGGACCGCTGAACGCACGATCGACGACATGTGTCGCGACGCGTGGAACTGGCAGGTGAAGAACCCTAGTGGGTACAGAGTGGCGTAAACGCCGCTCTTGGGAACGCGGGCTACAGAGCGGCATAAACGCCACAGAACAACCAGGTCGCCAGCCGGCCTGAACGCCTCTGTCCGTCTCAGGCCGCGGCACGGGTTTCAACCGCAGTGCTTTCCACCACCCTCCGAGCATCTTCCGCGGCTTCCATTGCCTCGAGCAGCATCTCCGGCCGGTTCTGCGCAAGCACCGCCGGATCGGACAATCGCCGGCGCCAGCCGCGCGCACCGGGCTGGCCGTGGTACAGGCCGATCATGTGCCGTGCGATCGTGCGTACCGGCGAGCCCTGCGCCACCTCGGCACGCGCATACGCCACCATCGCCTCCACCACCGCGCGCCGCGTCGGCGCGGGCGCGGTCGAGGCGTAAAGCCGTGCGTCCGCCTGCGCGAGGACGTACGGGTCGTGATAGGCCACCCGGCCAAGCATCACGCCATCAACGCATTCAAGCTCCTGCTCCACACCCGCCCAATCCGCCAGCCCGCCGTTGATCACGATCGTGAGCTCGGGAAACTCGCGTTTCAGCCGGTGCACATCCGCATAGCGCAGGGGCGGCACCTCGCGGTTGTCCTTGGGCGACAGTCCCTGCAACCAGGCATTGCGCGCATGCACGATGAAGATCGTGCAGCCGGCGCGGGCGAGCGTTTCCACGAATCCGCGCGCGAAGTCGTAGTCCTCCATCCGGTCGATGCCAAGCCGGTGCTTCACCGTCACCGGGATAGACACCGCATCCTGCATCGCCTTCACGCAGTCGGCGACCAGCACAGGCTCCGCCATCAGGCAGGCGCCAAACGCACCGCGCTGCACCCGCTCGGACGGGCAGCCGCAGTTGATGTTGATCTCGTCATAGCCCCACTGCTCGCCCAACCGCGCGCATTTCGCGAGGTCCTCGGGTTCGCTGCCGCCGAGCTGCAGAGCCACCGGTTCTTCGTCGGGATGAAAGCGCAGGTGCCGCGGCACATCGCCGTGGATCAGCGCGCCGGTGGTAATCATCTCGGTGTACAGGCGCGCATGCCGCGTCAACTGCCGGAAAAAGTAGCGGCAGTGCCGGTCCGACCAGTCCATCATCGGCGCGGTGCAAAGACGGTGGTTGGCGGCAGAAGTTGTGAGCTCGAGCATGCGCACAGCTTACCGGACCCCCGCCCGGCAGCCGCGAAGCGATAATACGGTCATGACAAAGAGAATCTTCTCCTCGGAGGTGATGCTCCCCGGAGGCTGGGCACGCAACGCGCTGATCGAAATCGACGACACCGGCAACATCACCGCGGTGCGCGCGGATCAGAAGCCGGGCGATGCGGAACTCGCCGGCGGTCCGGTTATCCCGGGCATGGCCAACACGCACTCGCACGCCTTCCAGCGCGCGATGGCGGGCCTGGCCGAGCGCATGGGTTCGCCGGATGACAGCTTCTGGACCTGGCGCGAAGTCATGTACGCCTTCGTGCGCAGGCTCACCCCCGAACATGTCCGCGCGATCGCGGCCCAGGTCTATGTCGAGATGCTGCGCAACGGCTACACCGCGGTCGCCGAGTTCCACTACCTGCACAACCAGGCCGACGGCAAGCCGTTCGCGCCGCGCGCCGAACTCGGCCTCACCCACCTGCGCGCCGCGCAGGAAACCGGCATCGCGATCACCCTGCTGCCCTCGCTCTATGCCTATGCGAATTTTGGCGAAGAGCCGCTCATCCCGGCGCAGCGGCGCTTTGCCACCACGCCCGAGCAGATTCTCGGCATGGTGCGTGATCTTCGCGACGCGGCGCGCGACAACCCCGACGTGCGCCTTGGCGTGGCCCCGCATTCGCTGCGCGCGGTAAGCCCGGCGATGCTCAAGGACCTGATCGCGGGACTGGATTCCCTTATTCCGGGCGCGCCGATCCATATGCATGTGTCCGAGCAGGTGAAGGAAGTCAACGACTGCCTCAGCTGGAGCGAATGCCGCCCGGTGCAATGGCTGCTCGAGCACATGCCGGTCAACGAACGCTGGTGCCTGATCCATTGCACCCATGTGAGCTCCACCGAGAGCGAGCGCCTGTCGGCGAGCGGCGCGGTGGTGGGCCTCTGCCCCACCACCGAGGGCAACCTCGGCGACGGCATCTTTCCGCTGCTGCGGCACCGCGAACGCGGCGGGCGTTTTTCCATCGGCAGCGACAGCCATGTATCGCAGTCGCCGGTGGAGGAGCTTCGATGGCTGGAATACGGCCAGCGCCTCACGCTTCGCCGTCGCAACGTCATCGCCTCGGTGGCGCAGCCCTCGGTGGGCGCGAATCTCTGGCGCGAAGCCGCACGCGGCGGATCACAGGCACTCGGCCGGCCGATGGGCGAGATTGCCGCAGGAAAGCGCGCCGACCTGGTGGTGCTGAATCCCGCCGCGCTCAACCTCGAAGGCCGCTCGGGCGACACCCTGCTCGATGCGCTGGTGTTCGCGGGCAATCACGACTCGGTGAAGCACGTGATGGTCGGCGGCACCTGGGTGGTGCGCGACGGCCACCATGCGCACGAAGCCGAAATCGAGGCGCGCTACCGCGCGGTACAGAAACAGCTTCAGCAGTGATTTCTCGCGGCCGCTGAACCAATTCTGTACGTGAATCACCCGCTTTCACTCACCGGTGCTGGGCTTTTCCGGGGAATGTTCAACATTGGACGCTGCGCGGCGCCTCCAAACCGCGCAGTCTGTCCTGCGTGGCCTTGTCAGGTCGGCAGCGCCACGTTGAAGTCGCAGCCGGTCTTGGCACGCACATCCTCGAGTTTCACGCCGGGGTGCAGTTCCTTGAGAACGAGGCCGATCTGCGGGTTCACCTCGAATACGCACAGGTCAGTGATGATCACGTTCACCACGCCCTTGCCGGTGATCGGCAGGCGGCAGGTCTTGAGAATCTTCGGGCTGCCGTCTTTCGCGGTGTGCTCCATCAGCACGATCACTCGTTTGACGCCCGCCACCAGGTCCATCGCGCCGCCCGGCCCCTTCACCATCGCGCCCGGTACCATCCAGTTGGCGAGGTCGCCGTTCTCGGCCACTTCCAGCCCGCCGAGGATCGAAAGATCGATATGCCCGCCGCGGATCATCGCGAAGGAGTCGGCGCTCGAAAAGAAGCTCGACCCGGGCAGCGTCGTCACCGTCTGCTTGCCCGCGTTGATCAGGTCGGCGTCGATCCTGTCCTCCGTCGGGAAGGGGCCGATGCCGAGCAGGCCGTTTTCCGACTGCAGCGTCACCTTGATGCCTTCGGGAATGTAGTTCGCCACCAGCGTCGGGATGCCGATGCCGAGGTTCACGTGATAACCGTCGCGCAGTTCTTTGGCTGCGCGCTGCGCCATCAGCGCACGAACCGGCGATTCCTTCTTAGACGCGGTGGCACCGGCGACGGTGCGGAATTCGATCCGCTTCTCGTAGGCCGCGCCCTGCACGATGCGATCGACGTAGATGCCCGGCGTGTGAATCTGGTCGGGGTCGAGTTCGCCCACTTCCACCAGTTCCTCGACTTCGGCGATCGTCACCGTGCCGCAGGTGGCGATCATCGGATTGAAGTTGCGCGCGGTCTTGTTGTAGATGAGGTTGCCCGACTTGTCGCCCTTCCAGGCCTTCACGATGGC
>CANIEV010000290.1 GCA_947466535.1 Betaproteobacteria bacterium | reverse complement strand
TGTGCTGATTGCCATTTACGCTGACTCGCTTATGATTAAACCGGCATGTTCTTGATATCTTCGTACGCCTTGATGACCTTGTTGCGTATCTGCAAGGTCGCCTCAAATGCGATCGAAGATTTTTGCATCGACAAAACCACATCCGTCAACGGCACGTCATCGCCGCTTTCATAGGCGCTGGTCATGGCCGCCGACTTCTGCTGCAAGTCGTTGACCGAATTGACCGCGCCCTTGAGTAATTCACCAAAAGAAGCTTTTTCTACCCCGCTACCAGACTCCAGCGGCTCAGGCTGATTCTTGGCACGGGCCTCATAGGCGCGAATCTGCGAAAGCATCGACTGAACCGCGGAGGAATTAACTTTATCGATCATTTTTTAGGCCGTTTCTGCCATGGCAAGCGTAAATCCATGGTCTTTGAGTTGAGCCAGTTTGTAACGAAGGGTACGGGGGCTGATACCTAGGACACGTGCAGCCTCATTGCGGCTGGACGCGGCTCGCAGAGCGGCAAGAATCGCCCGGTGCTGACTGACCCGGACGGCTGAATCAAGATCGGGACCCCGCGCGTCGACAGCTGCTGCCGCAGACAACGGCACTCTGTTTTCAGCACTGCTGTTATCCAGCACACCGAATTCATCAAAGCTCAAATGCGCTGCGGTAATCAAAGACGAGTGGCTCAAGACCAGCGCACGCTGCATCACGTTGGACAATTCACGCACATTGCCCGGCCATGCGTGGGTACGCAACAGCGCCTCGGCATCCGCAGTAATCGTCCACGGCCGGCGCTCAGCGCCATGTGTGTCGAGCATCAACTGCGCCAGCGGCATGATATCGAGCGGGCGCTCGGCCAGACAGGGCAGGCGCAAACGAAACGTGCTGATACGGAAATAAAGGTCTTCACGAAAATCACGCGACTCAATCGCCGCTTTCAGGTCGCGGTTGGTGGCAGCCACCAGGCGCACATCCACATTAACCTGCGTCTGCGCACCTAGGCGCGTCAGCTGCCGCTCCTGCAGCACGCGCAACAGTTTGGCCTGCAGACGGATTGGCATTTCACCAATCTCGTCAAGAAACAGTGTGCCGCCGGCCGCCTGCTCAAATACACCTGAATAATCTTTCAAGGCGCCGGTAAAGGCACCCTTCTCATGCCCAAACAGCATGTCTTCAATCATGCTCTCCGGCATGGCAGCGCAATTTAACCCGACAAACGGACCGGTGCGGCGGGGTGACGATTCATGCAGGATACGGGCGAGCACCTCTTTACCCGCGCCGGTCGGGCCGGTCAGCAAGGTGGTGACTTCGGCCTGCGCCACCCGTTGCGCCAACACCAGCAGCTTCTGACTCACCGGATCGGCAAAAACAAACGTTTGTGGCTGCGCCTTGACTGGCGCCATCAGCGACTGCACGTGGGTCCAGCTGCCCACATTCCAGTCATCCGCAGCCACCACGTGCTTGGCACCGTTGCGCATGGCGGCCACCGCTAGCTCAAGCGCGCCACGATCCGTACGGCAGACCACCGGCAGGTCCAGCATGTTCTCAGCAATCAAACCGCGCACCTTGGCAAGCAGGCAGCCGTCTTCAAACAAGCGCACTACCACCATGTGCACGCGTCGCAGCATCGCGTTGAGTTCGTCCAGAGTGCTGACCACTACCACGCGTAAACCGGCCTCACCGAGGCGCGCGCGCATCGCGCTGTCGAGCTTCTCGACCGGGTCCAACCACAACACTTCGAAGGCCGCAGGCATTTTGATGTCCAGTAATTCATGATTATGTTGCCGATGAATAACTGATAAGCAATAAACGGGCCATAGTGTTTTTACCATACTAATCATATACTTATTGTTTACTGTCAATATTCTGCATGGCATCGGTCTGCACGTCAGCGTGTATTTTTTGACACCCAGAAAAACACGGACACGCGCGCAAACGAACCTCCGCGCCACCGCCATTCTTGGCGGTGGGCAGCATCATTCGGCACTGACTAATTTGAGTGGCTTAGGACTGAATCCACGGCAGGGCCGTCCGTCCGCACGCAGCACTGCCACAGAGGGCAGAGTAACGCTGCAAAAGCCCATCAAACGGCAAAGATAGGGTGTTTGTGGACGCCAGCTGATGCCGAAGTGGCGGCAATTCCGGCAATTCGGCATTTTCTCAACGGGCGTCGGCTTCGATCCCACCTTGGCGACGGATCTATTTTTCGGGGCGAACACGCGCAGACTCCGCCGCAAATCCCGGCTCGATCAAGTCTGGCGTTTTAACCTTGCAATAACTTCAGCACGGTTTGCTGACTAGTGTTGGCCTGGGCCAGCACCGCGGTTGCCGCTTGCGCAATAATCTGCGCCCGCGCCATGTCAGACGATGCTTTCGCGTAGTCGGCATCCTCAATCTGGCTGCGTGAGGCCGACGCGTTGGTACCAACATTCGACAGGTTGGTAATCACCTGCTGCATGCGGTTCATGATCGCGCCCATCGATGCACGAGTGGCGTTAACACTGTCCATGGCCCCGTCAAGAATGCTCAACACATTTTTTGCAGCCGCCGACGTTGCGATGTTGACCGGATGGTTCGGATCATCGACGTCAGCGGTAATCGCCCCCGTGATCGGCCCCTTGGAACCAAAATCTCCAAGATCAATATGGATCGTCTGCCCGGCGCTCGCACCAATTTGGAACGACAATCGACCGACGCGCGGTGATGTTGCGTCCAGACCGGACTCCCCACCGTAAACGCCCTCAGCAAAGCCAAGTGCCGTAAAGTTTGAGCTACCGCTAAAACCGTTCACGCCGGCAGCGACAATAATTTGAGCGGGCAATACTTTGGGAACGGGCTCTCCGGCAACCGGCGTCATCACCGCTTGAGTTTCGATTGAAACAGTCGTGGCCAAACTGACGCCACCATAGTTCAGATTTTCTACATTGCTGGTAGTGGCATAAAGTGTGGCATTAGAACCCGACAAACCAAAATACGCCTCGACGCCCTTACCTGTGGGCGCAACCTGGACCACACCAGTCGCGTTCTTCACCACACCGTATTGCACCGAAAAACTCCGGCCATCGCTCTGTAATTTAATACCATTACCGTCAGGATTCTCCAGGGCTTTTACCCCGGTGACCAGAAAATTGGTATTGATGGCGGAAATAATGGAAGCGGAATTAGTCAGGTCAACATTTGAAATTTTTAGACCACTGATATACAGATCACCCGACCAATTCTTGGTTGATGTCGAGGAGAACTCACCACGCACCGAAGCAGGTGTCGCAGTAGCAATGACCTGGGTCTGCTCAGTCTGCGTATTAATCGCTGCAGCAATGGCAACCGCACTCGACTCATCCAAATACCGATAATTCGACGCACTGGGCGCAACCTGCGCAGTAGACGGCGGCACCTCGACACCATTAATCAGCAGATCACCTGACTTTAGCCCCGGGGCGACGTAACCAACCGCCGAACACACCTTGCTCTCGCGAGTCAAAGTCCCCGTCACAGAAGTATCCGGCTTAAAAACCCCCTCCGCCAAACCGCTACGCGTAATATCACCGCCAGGCTTCGTGACAATCGTGATGGGCTTCTGGCCCGAAGCAGACAGCGAATAGCCGCCGGTTTGCACGCCCTGTTTTAAGCCTGTAACAGCAGCAAAGGCCGCATCGTCGGCAGAACCAGCGTCACGCTGAAATACGATTTGAATATTGCGGCCATCTTTTGCTTGAAGAATAACGCCAGCGGCGTCGTTACCAGAATCAATCGCCACCACACCGGTGGACTCGAAAGCTTTGGGGGCGTTAATGGCCGCCACCACTGCAGCTCGGGAACCCTGCGCATTATTGGCCAACGTGGAGAGTGGAATCTTGAAACCATTGACCACCACAAAGCCGCTATGTGGGCTCGACGATACCGACATCGCAGATCCCGTCATCACATTGGTAGTAACGACGGCTGTAACGCCGGTGTCTTTGGATTTCGCGTTAATTGCGGCAACTTTAGCAAGCGCACTGGCCGCCGGATTGGAATCCAGATCGTTTGGGCTAAAAAATGTAAGCGGCGGCCGGTCTATGGTCGTGCCATTGATCGACGCATCACCGGCGTTCATATAGTCAAGTTTAGATTCCAGGTTAAATGTGCCACTGCCGACAACGAAGTCTATCGACGGGGTGATGGTAATCGTGCCATTTCCCTGAGGATTTATCGAAGTTCCCCCGACCGGAAAGGTTACTGTCTGCGAGCCCGTCGCGCCTGTAATGGCAACCTTCGCCCCGCCGTTTAAGCTAGCCTCCAAGGCGCCTGCTGTGCCGGTCGCGGTGATCGTTATTTCCATGGGCCCAGTCTTGGTAACCATACCATTCACTTGGGCTTTAAGCGTAGGGCCTGTACCTGTTGTAGGCGTAAAGCTCACCGCACCCGCCTTAACCGCCGAAGTACTGAATTGACCATTCGCCGAAACCCGCTGAACCAGCGGCGTTCCAACCGCCTGACCAGCCGTTCCGTT
>CANIEV010000289.1 GCA_947466535.1 Betaproteobacteria bacterium | reverse complement strand
GGCACATTCCGCGCACGGCGGATCGAGCTTCGCGGTGCATCGCAAGTGATGGGCATTCAGGCAGGATCGCATCAAGCGCAGGCGGGCTCGGGCGTCTTGAGGGTTGCCATCGACATGTGGTACGTGCCGGGTATCAAGCGGTATGTAAAGTATGTGGGGGAGTCGAGTTATTTCAGTACCCGCCTGGAAACTGCCACGTTCGAACTCGTCTCGTACAAGGTCGCGGGCTCCGATGCCGCGCCCGCTCTGGCCGCGGTGGCTGCTGCTGCACCCGCACTGCTGGCGCCCGTCGCGCCGGTGCAGGTGGCCTCGGCAGCGCCGACGATTGCGGCCGCGATTCCCGCCGGCCTGAGGGCCAAGCACCCGGAACTGCTGCCGCAACTCGGCGACAGTTGGACCTATCGCTACACCGATCCGCTGAATCGTCCGGCCGAAGGCAACATGGTGTATTTGGTAACGGGCATATTTGATGAAGGCGTGGAGGAGTCGTTCCGACGCGCCAACCAGCGCGTTGCGAACAGTACGCTGACGGTGGAGCCGGGCCTCCGGTTTGCGTCCCATTCCGGAATGAGCGCAATGTCCCCGGATTTCGCTCCGTACGTACAGGCATTCGGAGAGCTTGATGAGGGGAAGACGGCGCGGGTGGAGATCGTCAATTCCCGCTGGGGCGCCGATGGTCGCTTGTTTCCCCTCGATGTCACTGTCAGGGGCGAGGAAACCATCACTGTTCCTGCGGGCACATTCCGCGCACGGCGGATCGAGCTTCGCGGTGCATCGCAAGTGATGGGCATTCAGGCAGGATCGCATCAAGCGCAGGCGGGCTCGGGCGTCTTGAGGGTTGCCATCGACATGTGGTACGTGCCGTCCATCAAGCGATATGTGAAGTACGTCGGAAGAACGAGCTACTTCAATGCGCAACTGGAGACCAGCACGTTCGAACTCGTCTCGTACAAGGTCGCGGGGGCGCCGGTGCCGGCAAAGTAGTGCTCGTCACATAGAGATAGAATGACGCGAAGACTCAAGCGATCAGGGCATTGCCAGACCGGACGGCTGTTCGCCGTGATCGGTTTGCTGCTCCTTCCATTGCTCGGGATTGCGCAGGACCGCAACCTGCAGGTCGGCCGTGCCGGTGCGCAGGGTGAGCAACGTATCGCCCTGGTGATCGGCAACAGTTCGTACAAGAGCTCGCCCCTGAAGAACCCGGTGAACGACGCGCGCGCGATCGCAGGTGCCCTCAAGCAGGCCGGATTCGACGTAACCCTGAAGGAAGACCTCAATCAGCGCGGCCTGTTCGAGGCGGCGCGCGAATTCGGCAACAAGCTGAAAGAGGACGGCGTGGCCCTGTTCTACTACGCCGGCCACGGCATGCAGGTACGGGACCGCAACTACCTCGTACCGGTGGAGGCCGACATCCAGAGCGAGGACGAAATCCCGTACTCCAGCCTGGATGTGAATTTCGTGATGGACAGGATGAGTCGTGCCCGCAGCCGGATGAACCTGGTGATTCTGGATGCCTGCCGCAACAACCCGTTCTCCCGGAGCTTTCGCAGTGCCGCGGTGGGCCTGGCGCAGATGGATGCCCCCGGCGGCACGCTGCTCGCGTACGCCACCGCGCCGGGCAAGGTCGCAAGCGACGGCTCGGGCGCCAACGGCCTCTACACCCAATACCTCCTGAAGCATCTGCCCACGCCCGGCCTGCCGGTGGAGATCGTGTTCAAGCGCGTGCGGGAAGATGTGGAGAAGGAGACGAAATCCCAGCAGGTGCCGTGGGAGAGTTCGTCGGTGAAGGGGGACTTCTTCTTCGTGCCGCCGCGGCCGATCGCACAGGTGGCACTCGCCGCGCCGGCGCCGGTGATCCCGGCGGTGGATACGGTAGCGCAGGCGGAGTTCGCGTTCTGGGATTCGATCAAGAGCTCGAACTCGGCCGCCGACTACCAGGCCTATCTCGCGACCTACCCGAGCGGACGCTTCGCCGCGCTCGCACGGGCGCGTATCGCCTCCATTGAACAGCAAGGCGCGTCGGTCGCGGACTCGCGCGAGGCGGGGTTCTGGGATTCGATCCGCGGCAGTTCAAACCCGGCGGAGTACCAGGCCTATCTCGACCAGTATCCGAAGGGGCGCTTTGCCGCGATCGCCCGGGCGCGTATCGAGCAGGCGAAGCAGAACGCCGCGGCCGCGAGTGCTGCTGCGGTGGCTGCCGCCCGCCCTCTGGCTCCCGCCCCCGTGCCTGCACCCGCACCGGCCGCGCCGGCGTTCTCGGTGGAGTCGCTGGATCTGGCGTTCTGGAACAGCATTCAGGGCACGCGCGTGGTTGACGACTATCGCGCCTATCTGCGGCAATACCCGAACGGGCGATTCGCCGAACTGGCGAAACTGCGGGTTGAACAGCTGAGCGCGCCGCCGCCGGCATCGGCGGCGCCCGCCACAGCGGCCCCCGTGCGCCCGGCGGCACCAGCGGCGCAGGTGGCCTCCGCCGCACCCACCGCGGCAGTAGCGAGTGCGGCACCCGCGGTGTCCGCCATCGCGATCCCCGCCGGTCTGAAGGTGAAGAACCCGGCCCTGCTGCCGCAACCGGGCGACACCTGGACCTACCGCTACACCGATCCGCTGAACCCGACCGGGCAGGGGGATCTGGTGTATCAGGTCACGGGCATCAGTGCCGAGGGGGTGGAGGAGAGTTTCCGTCGCGCGAACGCGGGCGCCGCACAGAGTCGGGTCACGGTCGAGCCGGGATTGCGTTGGACGACGCACACTGCGCAGAACTTCCTGTCGCCCGATTTCGCGGCCTACCTGCAGGCCTTCGGCGACCTTGACAATAGTAAGACCGCACACATCCAAGTGCTCGCGTCGCGATACGGTGCTTCCTTGCCAGCACCGATTCCACTGGATGTGATAGCGAAGGGAGAGGAAACAATAACGGTTCCAGCTGGTGTCTTCAAGGCGAGGCACATCGAGATTCGCGGATCGACCATGATTAATAGTCGGGTGATGCGAGTGTCGATTGATGTGTGGTTCGCGCCGTCAGTGAAGCGCTTCGTCCGCTACATTTCTAATATCAGTATCGATCGTCCTATCGACAACAGCAAATTCGAACTCGTATCGTTCAAGGTGAACGATGCCGCGCCCGCGCAGAACATCGCAGCCGCACCCGCCGCGCTCTCAGCCGCACCTGCGCCCGCACCCATCGTGCAGGTGGCCTCGGCCGCACCGACCACCGCGATTGCCGCGGCCTCATCGAAGCTCCCGGTGGTCAACGAGCGCTGGGTGTATCAGTACACCGATCTGTGGTCGCCGGGCGTGAAGGTCCGGGTGACGCACACCGTCGCGGCTGTCGACAAGGGCGAGATTGTCGAGACTCTTGCCCGCGCCGGCCGACGCGGTGACGAAAGGGAACTGGCGATGAAGGCGGGGTTGGGATTGCAGCCCTTGGGGGTGGAGGGCATTTCGATGTTGCAGTTGTTTCCGTATGTGTGGGCGATGGATCTTCTGAAGCCAGGGCAGAGGGTTCCTGTTGCCGAAATTTCACAGGGCGTGTGTGGGGTCCCGGGTAGCGGCTGGAGCGCAATCGCGGAGGTGGAGGGCGAGGAAGAGGTCACAACGCCGGCAGGCAAATTCCGCGCGTGGAAAGTTTCGGTAACCGGCACCGCGCCCGGAGGGCAGATCGGGCAGTTGTGCCGTCAATTCGCTTTGCGTACCTGGTTTGCACCGGGGATCAAGCGGTACGTAAAGATGACGTTCAACACAATCGCTACAACTTCTGTCGGGCGCGGTGGCTTGGAGTATCGGGACATGTATGAACTCGTCGAGGCGCCACGCTGAGCAGGCGTGTGGAAACGGTTTGGCCTGACCCGAGATGAACGGGGCCGCGACGAACCAGTCCGCAATTGACCGGAACCTTCTGGCGTGCGGCATTCTCGTGATGTGGGTCGCGTCCCTCGCAGGCTGTGCCGCGCAGTACCGAACATCCGATTCACCGAAATCGCCGCCGTCGCAGGCACTGGTCATCGGATCGCCTCCTGCGGCCGGCGACACCTGGGTCTACGAGTACGTCGATTTCTGGAGGCCTGCCGAGCGGCGACGGGTTCAGCACACGGTCGTCGGGACGGACAACGGCGCGGTGGACGAAGTCCTGGCGATGGAATCCCGGGCAGGCGAGCGGCGGATGCGTTTCGATGGCCGCCCGCAGTTCATCGAATACGGCATGGGCGACATCGCCTTGCACGAGTTCATGCCCTACCTCGGTTCGTTCGCGGCGCTGCGCACCGGGCAATCCTGGACGCACATTCCCGGCATGCCGCTGATGAATTCGATCGTGAGCTGGGATCTCAACGGCGTGGCGCAAGGCCTGGAGGATGTGACGGTTCAGGCCGGCACCTTCAGCGCGATGCGGGTGGAACTTCGCGCCTGGCGCAGCGCACTGGGCAAGCGCGACGTCGCGCCGCTCACCGCCCGCATGAGCCTGTGGTATTCACCCGAGGTGAAACGGGTGGTGCTGATCGAATTCTCGTCCTGGGACAAGCGCGGCATGGCGTGGGACCGCGAACGCACCGAACTGGTGTCGTACAGCCTGCGCTGACCGGCTCGGTCATTGCGAGGAGCGCACGCGACGAAGCAATCTCCACGATGGGTGACCTTGAGATT
>CANIEV010000288.1 GCA_947466535.1 Betaproteobacteria bacterium | reverse complement strand
CTGCGCGACAGCGGGTGGCGTCGGTGCGGGTGGCGTGGCTTCCGCGCGCGGCGCAGCAGGCGCCGGCGTGGGCACCGGACTGGTGAGGACCGGCGATGCCTTCTGCACCGGTCGCGGCGGTTCGGGTTTCGGCGGCGGTGGCGGCGGCTGGACTTCAGGCTTTTGCTCGGGTTCACGCCGCGCCGCCTGCGGCGAGGCGAGGCGTGAGCTGATGATCGCGGTCATCACCTTGGCCTGCTGCACCTCCGGTGCGCCCTGCCGCATTCCGGGGAATATCAGCAGCGCGCCGATATGCAGACCGATCGACAACGCGATGCCGTAGGCGAGCGTGCGGTTCGACGGGCCGGCGGGCAGCGAAAGATCCGGGAAATTGAGGGTGGCCGACATGGGGAGCGCGAAAAGCGTGGCGTAGGAGGCAACAGGAAATCAGAAAGTGAATGTTGCGGATTCGGTAATTCTGCGCCGTATCTGGAGCACGAAACGATACGCGAGTGCCAACCTGTGGGCAAACCGGAGTCGTAGTTCCGAAGTGCGACCCGAGACGCGATCCACACCCTGCCGCGAATTATTTTAGGTCTAAAGCTTTTGAGGCAGTTTTTGATACACTCGACTGGTCGCGAAACGACCTGCGAACCCAGCTTCCGCGCGGCGGCGGCAGGTAACGCAAGGCACTCTAATCATTCAATTTCTTTCCCGGTCCGATCACCATGTGGCGTCCTCCCCAGCGTATCAAATGGCTTCCCAAACCCGGCACCTGGCCCAGCGCCGAGGTTGCCGCGAAATCGCGCCTGTTCAGCCCGGTGCAGGTCGGGCCGGTCTCGCTTGCCCAGCGCACCTGGATTCCGGCGATGGTGCCCTGGCGCGCCACCGACGAGGGCTTCGTCACCGAGGACAACATCGAGTGGTACGCGCGCTTCGCCACCGGCCGCCCCGGCGCGATCGTGGTCGAGGCCACCGGCATCCGCGATGTGCCGAGCGGTCCGCTGCTTCGCATCGGCGATGACCGCTTCATCCCCGGCCTGAAGCGCATGACCGACGCGGTGCGCGAAGCAAGCGGCGGCGAGACCAAGGTATTCATTCAGCTGATCGATTTCCTCTCGATCCGCCGCCGGCCCGATCCGGTGAAGTTCATCGAACGCTTTCTCATGATCACCGACCGGTATCGCGAGGCGCTCGGCATGCCGGGAGCATCGGATGACGCGGTACGCGCGAAGATACTTACGATGCCGGATGCGGAGGTGGACGCGATCCTCACGCCGCGCGATCTCGAATCGCTGCGCTCGGGCTTTCGCGAGCGCGTCACCGATGTCCACATGCCGCACATCCGCGAACTGCCGCAGGTGCTGCCCGGCCTCTTCGCCGCGGCCGGGCGCCGCGCGCGCGAAGCGGGCTTCGACGGCATCGAACTGCACTACGCCCATGCGTACACGATCGCCTCGTTCCTCTCGAAACTGAACACCCGCGAGGACGGCTACGGCGGCGCGATCGAGAACCGCGTGCGCCTGCCGATCGAGGTGTACCGCGAAGTGCGCAAGGCGGTGGGCAACGACTACCCGCTCGGCTGCCGTTTTCTCGCCGACGAGATCATCGAAGGCGGCAACACGGTGGAAGACGCGAAAGTCATCGGCGTGGAATTCGCCCGCGCCGGCATGGACTTCATCTCGCTCTCGCGCGGCGGCAAGTTCGACGACGCCAAGCAGCCCAAGGTGGGCGAAGCCGCCTACCCCTACACCGGCCGCTCGGGATACGAATGCATGCCGCAGTACATATCGGACGATTTCGGCCCCTTCGGGCGCAACATTGCAGCCGGCGTGGAAATCCGCAAAGCCATACGCGCCGCCGGATTCAAGACCCCCGTGGTGCTCGCAGGCGGCGTGCACGGCTTCGAGCAGGCCGAGGCCCTGCTAGCCGAGGACAAGGCGGACATCATCGGTTTCGCGCGCCAGGGTCTGGCCGATCCCGACTGGTTCCTGAAGGTGAAACTCGGACGCGGCGAGGAAGTCATCGTCTGCGAATACACCAACTACTGCGAGGCGCTCGACGCCCACCACCAGCAGGTGACCTGCCAGTTGTGGGATCGAAAGCAGCTCGACGAACCGGGCATCCGCAAGACCCACGACGGCAAGCGCCGCCTGACGCCGCCGGCCTGGCAGCGTGGCTGAGGCCGCCGCAGAGGGGAAGGGCTTCCCGCTGAGCAAATCGGCCAAACGCGCGCTGATCATCGTCACCGCCTGCACGGTGACGATGCTGGCGCTCTCGGCGGGAATCCGCCAGTCGCTGGGCATGTTCATCCGTCCGGTGAGCTTCGACCTGCATCTCGGGCGCGAAGTCATCAGCTTCGCGATCGCGATGCAGACCCTTCTGGTCGGGCTGTGCGCGCCCTTCTCCGGCGCGATCGCCGACCGCTTCGGCACGGTGAAGGTTGCCACTGCCGGCGCCTTCTTCTTCTTGATCGGCCTGTGGTTCACCTCGCAGGCGCAGACGCCGATGGGCCTGTACCTGTCAATCGGCCTGGTGATGGGACTCGCGCTCACCGCGACCAGCATGTCGATCATGTTCGGCGCGGTCGGCAGGGTAGTGCAGCCGCAGTACCGCACGATCGTGTTTGGCGTGGTCACCGCCGGTGGCTCGCTCGGCCAGTTCCTGGTGATCCCGATGGTGGGCGCGGTGCTGTCCTCCTTCAGCTGGCGCGAAAGCTTGCTGGTGATGATGGCGGGGGCCATCGTCATGATCTTCATCGCGCAGCCGCTTCGCATCGCCGACCGCGCGCCGCGCAAGACGGTGTCGGAAGCCGCTTCCCTGCCGCAGGCGCTGCGTGAGGCGCGCAACCACAGGGGCTTCCAGCTGCTCAATGCGAGCTACTTCGTCTGCGGCTTTCACGTTTCCTTCATGGCGACGCACTTTCCGGCTTTCCTTGCCGACCGCGGCATGGACGGCAAGACGGTGGCGATCGCCTTCGCTTTCATCGGCCTGTTCAACATTTTCGGGTCGCTGTTCTTCGGCTACGCCTCCTCGCGCTGGAGCAAGCGGCATGTACTCGCCTGGCTGTACGGTATCCGATCGCTCATCTTCATTCCGCTGCTGTTCCTGCCGATGACGCCGGCGCTCGCGCTCGGCTTCGGCGCGGCGATGGGCTTTCTTTATCTCGGCACCGTGCCGCCCACCAGCGGCATCGTGGCGCAGGTGTTCGGCGTGCGCTACATGTCGATGATGTTCGGCATCGTGTTCCTCGCGCACCAGGTCGGCGGTTTCTTCGGCGCATGGATCGCCGGCTACCTTTACGACAAGACCGGATCGTATGAAATCGTCTGGATGATCAACATTGGCCTGGGCATCGCCGCCACGCTGCTGGTGCTGCCGATCGACGACCGGCCGATACAACGCAAGGAAGCGGTCCCCGCATGAAGATGCTCAACGAACACACCGCGGCCGAGCTCGCGGTGCAACTCGCGCGCCGCGTGATCAGCGCGGAGGACCTGGTGTATGCCTGCCTCGAGCGGATCGACTCGCGCGAGAAAAGCGTACAGGCCTGGGAGTTTCTCGATCGCGACATGGCGCTTGCACAGGCACGCGCACTCGACAACGCGCCGGTGGCTGGCATGCTGCACGGCCTGCCGGTGGGCGTGAAGGACATATTCGACACCTGCGACATGCCCACGAGCCACGGCTCGCCGATCTACGCCGGGCACCGGCCGTCGATCGACAGCGCGCCGGTTGCGCTCGCGCGGCGTGCGGGAGCGCTGATTCTCGGCAAGACGGTGACCACTGAATTCGCCACCTTCACCCCGAGCCGCACCCGCAATCCGCACAAGCTCACGCACACGCCTGGCGGTTCCTCCAGCGGCTCGGCGGCATCGGTCGCGGACTTCATGGTGCCGCTGGCGCTCGGCACGCAGACCGCCGGCTCGGTGATCCGGCCCGGGGCCTACTGCGGCAGCGTCGCCTACAAGCCGACCTACAACACCATTCCGCGCGCCGGCGTGAAGCCCGACTGCGACAGCCTCGACACCGTGGGCGTGTACGGCCGCAGCGTGGCCGACGTCGCGCTTTTCACCGCCGCGCTGACCGACAGGACTGCTCTTCGGATCAGAGAACGCATGACCAACGCGCCGCGCATCGGCGTGTACCACGCAGCCGACTGGGGCAAGCTGCAGCCCGAAATGACGGCCGCAATCGATGCCGCGGCGGCGAAGTTCTCCGCCGCGGGCGCGACGGTGCGCGAGTTCGCCTTCCCCGAGCCCTTCGCAGGTTTGCGGGAGGCGCACACCGCCATCCTTATGGTGGAAGTCGCGCGCAGCCTCGCGGGCGAATTCCGCCAGCACCCGGAAAAATTCACCGACGGCCTGCGCGCGCGCTGCGCCAAGGGTTACGAATTCGACATGGCGAAGTACGAAGCTGCACTTGCACTGGGCGCCGAATGCCGCGCGCGCGTGCCGGATGCGATGGGTGATCTCGATGTGCTGCTCGTCCCCGGCGCCACCGGCGAGGCGCCGGAGGGACTGGAATCCACCGGAGATTCGTCAATGAACGTGGTGTGGACGCTGCTGCACGGACCGGCGGTGACGTTCCCCGGCGGTACCGGACCGCGCGGGCTGCCGGTTGGCCTGCAGGTGATCGGCCGGATCGCCGACGACCGGCGCACGCTCGCC
>CANIEV010000287.1 GCA_947466535.1 Betaproteobacteria bacterium | reverse complement strand
GTGTAGTAGGACGCCGCCGGACATTGCGCCACCAGCGCCAGCACCTGCGCCACATGCCCCGCGAACTGCTGTTTGATCGACACCACCGCCATGCCCCAGCCGGAGGCCGCGGCGGGATGGGTGTAGACGCCGCAGATGCCGGGCACGCCGAGAGCATCGAGGTTGTCCCAGATGCGCGCCGAACGCATCACCGCGTAATAGGCTCCGATTTCGCAGGCGGGATAACGCGCCATCAGCGATGCGGTGAGGATCGGTTTCTTTCGCATGTGCAGCGCCTTCACCTCGATGAAGGGTTGCGGCGCGCGCGCGTTGCCGTAGTAGCCGGTGAATTCGCCGAGCGGCCCTTCGAGTTCGCGTTGCTCGGGGTAAAGGTAGCCCTCGATCACGATCTCCGCATGCGCCGGGATCGGCAGGTCCACGACCACGCCCTTTGTGAGTTGCACCGGTTCGCCCATAAGGCCGCCGGCAACGTCAAGCTCCGACTCCTGCGAGCCGAACACCTGCGCGCCCACCATGAACAGAATCGGGTCGATGCCGTAGGCCACCACCACCGGGCAGGGTTGCCCCTTCGCCCACCAGGCGTCGCGGTCGAGCCCACCGTGCTTGCCGGGCGAGGTGTACATCCCGACCTTGCGCGGGCCGTGCAGCATCTGCCGGTACACGCCGACGTTGATGCGCCCGGTGTCGGGATCGCGGGTGAAGGTGATGTCGCCGGTGCCGATGTAGCGACCGCCGTCGCCCGGCCAGAACTTGGGCACCGGCAGTTTCGTGAGATCAATGTCCTCGCCGGTGAGAACGATCTCGTTCACCGGTGCTTGCTCCGGCGGAATCATCACCGGTGGAATCTTCGCGCTCATGATGCGGCGGGACTCGGTGATGAGCTTGGTGAGCGAAAGATCCGGGTCGAGCCCGACCGCAAGCGCATAGCGCCGGGTACTCGCGCCGAGCATGTTGATCAGTACTTCGCCCTTCGCATCCTCGGTGAAGTTCGAGAACAGCAGTGCCGGCGCGTCCTCGCGCTGCGCAGCGACGCAGGCGATCGCGGCGAGCTCCTGATCGAGGTCCACCTTCGCGTCGATGCGCTTGAGTTCACCCGCCGCCTGCACCTTTTCAAGCCACTCGCGCACATCGCGCGGCGCGCGACGGCCGTCGGTGGCGGCGGCGACCGTCTTGCCGCCCTGGGTGATGTTGCCGGAGATTTCGTCCATGTCCTGAATTCCTGTCGTATTCGGCTTGTCATCAAGCCGGGTAAATTCGTCTACGCCTTGCGGATGCCCACCACGCGCGCCGGCGCGCCGTCCATGCCCTTCAACTTCAGCGGCAGCGCGATCAACGTGAATTCGCTCCCCATCCGGTCGAGATGCACGAGCATCTGGATCATCGGGATGCCGGCCTTGAGCCAGCGCTTGTGATTCGCGCCGCGCTCGTGCGGCTCGAGCGTCATTCGCCAGAATGGCTTTTCGGGAAAGCAGTCCATCGCCACCGCCGCCGCGCCGCAGTTCTGCACCCACTCGCCGACACTCGGGTCGAGATAGACGGTATTCGCCCAGAACTCCGGTGTGCCCCAGGCGCGGTCGGTCCAGCGGGTCATGATCACCGCCACCTGTCCCGCTTTCGGACGCCGTCCGGATTTCGCGACTGCCGCCTCGAGATCGGCGGCGCTCACCCCCTCGCCCGCCGCCTTGTGGCTCATGTCGATCACCACCGCATCGCGCATGACCATCCGGTCCAGCGGCAGTTCATCCACCGAGCCGCCGTCGGCGTAGAAATGGCGCGGCGCATCCACATGCGTGCCGACGTGACTGTTCATCGTGAACACGGTGTTCATGCTGTTGACCGCGGCGGCGCCCGGCAGCATCGCCACGCCCTCGCCCGCGAGCATCGCGCGCTGCGCCTCGTCCACGACGGTGACCGCTTCCACTTTCACCGGGTAGGTCTCGTAGAAAGTGATTTTCGGGATGCCGGCCATTCCCGATTCGATCGGCAGGGTGAGATCGACTATATCCATCGTTTTATCCTTCGAGCAGGCGCCAAAGCGCCGCTTCTAGTTTTTCTGCTGTTGCGTGTAGCCGTGGTACCAGGCGAGCACACGGTTCTCGATCGCCAGGAACACCCTGTTGAGCACATAGCCCACCACCGCGAGCGTCACGACGCCTGCAAACATCTCGCGCACCTTGAAGCCGCGCTGCGCGGCGAGCACGAAATAGCCCACGCCGTTGGAGGCGGCCACCATCTCGCTGATCACCATCACGATCAGCGCCACCGCGAGACTCACACGCATGCCGGTGAATATGAAGGGCGCAGCCGATGGCAGCACCACCTGCCAGAGCAGCCTGCTGCCCTTCACGCCGAAGGTGGCCGCGGTCTGCGTCAGCACCGGATCGACACTGCGCACGCCGCTGTAGGTGTTGAGGAGCACCGGGAAGAAGGCCGAGAACGCAATCATGAAGATCTTCATCTCGTCGTCGATGCCCAGGAACAGGATCGCGATCGGCACATAGGCCGGGCTCGGGATCGGGCGCAGGATCTCGGTGATCGGCTCGAGCAGGTTGTAGATCGCCCGGAACGAACCCATCAGGAGGCCGATCAGCACGCCCAGCGCGATGCCGAGGAAGTAACCGGTGAACATGCGCCAGAGGCTGGAGCCGAGTTCGCGAAGCAGTTCACCCGACCAGATCAGTTGTCCGAGCATCGCCACCACCGCGCTCATCCTGGGGAAGGACAAGGGCGATATCCACTCGAACACGCCGCTGAGTTCCCAGATCATAAGCAGCACGCCGATCAGCAAGATGCCGAGCCAGGAGCTTTTCAACAATCGGTTCATCATGCTCAATGCGCCGCCGCCACGCTCGGCAGACCCTCATCAGCAAACAGCTGCGCAAGCAGCCGATGCCGGTAGTCAAGGTACTGCGGCAGTTCGCGGGTGGTGATCTGGTCGCGCGGATGCGGCAGTTCGATCGACAGGTCCATGCCCACCTTCGCCGGCGGTTTGCTGAGTGCAATCACCCGGGTGGAGAGATAGATCGCCTCGTCGGTGTCGTGCGTGACGAAGATCACCGTCAGCCCCAGTTCGCGCCACAGCCGCATCACGAGCTCCTGCAGGCCGACGCGCGTCAGCGCATCCAACGAGCTGAAGGGCTCGTCCATCAGCAGCACATCCGGCCGGCAGGCAAGCGCGCGGGCAATCGCCACGCGCTGCTGCATGCCGCCTGAGAGTTGCCACGGGTAATGCTTTTCGAAGCCGTCGAGTTTCACCAGGCCGATGTACTCGCGGGTGCGCGTCGAGATCTCTTCCCGACTCAGCCCACCTCGGTTCTCCAGCCCGTAGGCGATGTTCCCTTCCACCGTCTTCCAGGGAAACAGAGACCGCGTGTACTGCTGGAACACATAGATGATCTCGGGCGGCGGTTCGGTGACGCGTCTGCCCTGCAGGGCGACTTCGCCCTCGGTGGCGGGCACCAGTCCCGCCATGATCTGCAGCAGCGTCGACTTGCCGCAACCCGAGGGCCCGACGATCGACACGAACGACCCGCGCTCGATGACGATATCCACCCCGCCAAGCGCTTTGGTCGTACGTCCGTGTCCGGTGTAGGACTTGTGGATTCCCTGAACACCGATGTAAGCCTTGTCAGTCACCGGAATGTTGCTCCCTGCCGGCGTTACAGTGGTTATTGAACGACCAGCGTGCGGCCAGCCAGGTCCACCGGCTTTTTCATGATCCCGTACTTGATCATCAGATCCATCGTGCGCTTGATCTCGGCGTCATTCGGCTTGGTGCCCAGACGCGGCAGCTGCACGCGGTCCTTCATCGCAGGGTTGAGCCCGGTGAACGCCACGTTCGCCTCGCGCACCGCAGCCTCGTTGGCCGGCACGTTCACGAATTCGGAGCCCTTGATCACCGCGCGTGCGAAGCGGTTGGCAAGCGCCGGGTTCTTCTTCACCCAGGCGGTGAGCGCGATGTACTGGGTGATGTCGGCGTTGGGCTGCGCCTCCACGTAGGTGTAGGCAAGCGTGTCCACCTTGCCGGTGTCGGCGAGGATGGTGCGGAAGGGCTCGACCTGACCGACCGCGTCGATCTGCTTGTTGAGCAGCGGGTCGTTCATCTGCGGGAACGGCACTTCGACAAAGCGCACCTTGGTGCGATCCACGCCGTGCTTGTCCATGTAGGCGACCATGTAGAGCCACGCCGAGCTGTTGATCACGTTCACCGCCACGCGCTTGCCCTCGAGGTCCTTGTGGGTCTTGATGCCGCCCTTGAGCACCATCAGTGCGGTGGTGGAATCCGGCGCCTGCGAGCGCACGATCGCGCCGTTGGCTAGGATCGTGCCATCGAAACCCTGCTCGAAGGCCTGCAGCGTCGCCACGGTGTTGCTGAAGGCGATGTCGAGCTTGCCCGCCTGCACCAGCGGCAGCGCGAGCGCGCCGCTGGCGAACTTGCTCATCTCGACCTCGATGCCTTCGGTCTTGAAGTAGCCGAGCTTGTCGGCCATCACCGCACCGAGCGATTCGGAGAACGGCAGGATGCCGAGGCGGATCTTGTCCACCGTCTGCGCCGAAGCGGAACCGGACAGGCCGAACAGCGCGGCCGTGGCGAGAGATGCTGTGATCAGGGAACGACGGGCGGTCATGGCAAGGTCTCCTGTTTGAATATCGAACGGAAAG
>CANIEV010000286.1 GCA_947466535.1 Betaproteobacteria bacterium | reverse complement strand
CGTTCGACCAGGTGCGTTGCCCGGATTAGCGCGCGAGATACGACAGGTAATACGCCACCGCCTCCGGATCGCAGCGCACCTCAAGCAATATCGGGCTCCTATCGTCGCGTGCCTCAATGAGCGCGCCGGGCAGTTGCGCCGGCGTGTCCACCCGCAGGCTGCGAAGGCCGAGGCTTTTTGCCAGGCCCGCGTAGTCGATCACCGGGTCGAGCACCCAGCCGTAGGACTTGACGTCGTCTTCAGACCATCCGCGGTTCTTGCGCGCGCCGTAGGCGACGTCGTGCCAGCCGCCGTTGCCGATCACGATCACCACCAGCGGCAGCTTCCATTGCGCTGCCGCCTGCAGTGCGGCGCTTGTGAACATGAAACCGCCGTCGCCGACGAAGGCCACCACGCGCTTGTTCGGCAGGCCGATCTGCATGCCCATCGCCGCCGGCACGCCCCAGCCCTGCGCGCTCGCGCGCGCCGAGATGCCGAAGTAGCCGTAGGGATCGGGGTAGTCGCACATCTGCAGCAGGTAGGCCGCGCCGGTGGTGGAGTGGTCCATGATCACCGCGTCGGGAAACACCTTTCGCGTCTCGTGGATCAGGCGCGGCAGATGCACCGGCGAATCGTCCCAACCGCGGCGCTTTTCAGTTTCGATGACGGCCTGGTTTTCGCTGCGCACCCTGGCGGTCTCGCTTCGCCAGTCGGTCCGTTCCGCGGGCTTGCCTAGCGCGGCAAGCGAGTCACGCAGCATGGCGAGTGAGGTCTTCGGATGGCCGATCAGCCCGACATCGGCCCAGATCTGCTTGCCGATATCCAGCGCCTCGGTGGCAAGGCAGATTACCTTCGCGCTGTCGGGCGGCAGCGGCGGCACCGCGCCGCCCGGGTCGCTGAATTCGGTGCCGACGACGAGAATCACATCCGCCTGCTGCGAAAGCGGATTGCGCGGCGCGAAGCGCCCGGCGAACTGCGGGTGGTCGTAGGGAAAGCCGAGATAGGCGACATACGGCTCGCCGAGCACCGCCGCGCCGAGCGATTCGGCGATCTGCACCAGGGTTTCGATCGCGCGGTACTGCGCCACTTCGCCGCCGGCGATGATGAGCGGGCGCTTCGCGCGTGCGAGCAACTCCGCGGCTGCGGCGATGCCCGCGGGATCGGCACCGCCCGCGTTGTACACCCGCAGCCGTTCGGGGCGGGCGAGCAGCGCCGCTTCCGCTGCGTCGAGTTCGATCTCCTCGGTGTACAGGTCCATCGGGAAACCGAGGTGCACCGGGCCCATCGGCGGCGTGGTCGCCATCACCACCGCGCGCGCGATCGCCTCGGGGATGCGCTCCACCAGCGGCACTTCCCAGCTCCACTTGCAGTACTGGCGCGTCATCTCGGTGATGTCGCGCGGTACCGAGGCGTACTGGTCGCGCCGCTCCAGTTTGCGGCTGCTGGTGGTGGAGGTGAAGATCATCGGGCTTCGGTCGCCCCAGGCGGTGGTCACGCCCATCAGCCCGAGCGCGGTGCCCGAGGCGTGATACACGTTGACGAAAGCCGGTTTGCCGGTGGCGCGGCCGTAGCCGTCGGCCATCAGGCTCACGCCGGTTTCGTTGGGTGCAGAGAAATAATTGATCTTGTCGCTGTGGCTCTTGAGGGCGCCGAGCAGCGGGTGGATGCCGAGACCGGGCACGTTGAAGGCGTGGGTGATGCCGTTGGCGATCAGGCTGCGCGCGATCAGTTCCGCGCCGGTGATTTTCATGCCTATTCCTTTTCGATTTTCGCGGCGGCCACCGCATTGCGCAGTCGCTCGCGTTCGGCGCGGATGAAGCGATCAAGCTGCTCGGGCGTGCCGCCCGCATCGTAGGTGCCGAGGTCGCGCAGCCGGGTGGCGAGTTCGGGCGTGTTGACCGCGGTGTTCACGTCGCGGTTGACCCGCGCGATCGCATCCGCCGGCGTGCCGGTGGGCGCCATGATCGCGTACCAGCCGTAGGAGACGAAACCCGGCAAAGTCTCCGCCACCACCGGGATGTCGGGCATGTTGGGCAGGCGCTTTGGGTAGGTGAGGGCGAGGATGCGCACCTTCGGGTCCTTGAAATTCGGGATGGCCGCGAGCGCATCGGAGAACACCTGCACCTGCCCCGCCATCATGTCCTGAAGCGCGTTCGGCGCTGACTTGTAATGCGCGTGCAGGAACTCGACACCCGCAGTGGCGGCAAAGCTTGCGATCGTGAGGTGCGCGGCGGTCTTCGAGGTGGTGCCGACCGTGACCTTGCCCGGTTGCGATTTCGCCAGCGCGATCAGCTGCGCGATCGAGGTCACCGGCAGCGAGGGGTTGACCGCGATCACCATCGGCGTGACGCCGGCGCCGACCACTGGGACAAGATCCTTCTCCGGATCGAAGGGCATGGACTTGAGCAGGTACTGGTTCATCGCCAGCGCCGAGGTGAGGCCGTAGAGAAAGTTGTAGCCGTCCGCCGGCGCGCTCGCGGCCGCCGCGGTGCCGGCGATGCCGCCCGCGCCGGGACGGTTCTCGATCACCACCGACTGGCCCCACATTTTCGACAGCCGGTCAGACAATAGCCGCAGGTTCACGTCCGGCCCCGAGCCGGGCGCCGATCCGATGAAGAACTTCACCGGCCGCGCGGGCCAGTTCTTCGCGTGCGCGCCTGCGGTGACGCATGCAGCGAAAACGCACAGCACCATGCGGATGATGTTCAAGGCGACTCCTCCTTTTGCGGGTTGTCGGCAGGTGTCTTTGCATCCCTTGCGCGCGGTGGCGCCCGCGCTGCCGTGGCGGATCCATTATGCCTTCGGCGCAGGAAACGCGAGGGCGGCCTTTCGGCAGAGAAAATGTTGAACATTTTCAGGAAATAGCGAGCAGGGATGCGGTAAATCGGTCGATCGGCGTCCAAAAATGGTTCGAGACCTGACCCGTAGGGGGTGCGGTCGTGGCATTGCCCGTCAGCCGGGGGCGGTATCCAGCGGGCTACGAATCCGCGGGCGCCCTTGTTCGTCACATGGGTGTAGATCATCGTGGTCTCCACGCTCGAGTGGCCGAGCAGTTCCTGGATGGTGCGGATGTCCTGGCCGGACTGGAGCAGGTGGGTGGCAAACGAATGTCGCAGGGTGTGGCAGCTCACCGGCTTCATGATGCCGGCGGCGTTCGCGGCGCGCTTCACCGCGCGGCCGAGCGTGTCGGGACACATAGGGTGGCGGCGGATGATGCCGGCCTCCGGCTCGACTGAGAGCTTCCCCGGCGGAAACACGAACTGCCAGCTCGATTCGCGAGGCGCTCACGGGTACTTGCGCGCAAGAGCGCGCGGCAGCGACACCTCGCCGTGCCCGGTGGCGAGATCGCGCCCGTGCAGCGCCCGCACCCGGCCAAGGTGTTCCTGGAGCGGCTGCACCACCGACTCGGGCAGGATGCTGACGCGATCCTTGCCGCCCTTGGCATCGCGAATGAAAAGCTGGCGGTAGGCAAAGTCGATGTCCTTGACGCGAAGCTGCAGGCATTCCTTCTGGCGCAGGCCTGCCCCGTAGAGCAGGCTCGCCATCAGCCACGCGCCGCCGTGCAATTGCGCAAGCAACCCGCGCATTTCGGCTTCATTGAGCACGGTGGGAAGCCGAACCGGTCGCTTGGCGCGGACCATGTCGTCCATCCACGGCAGCTCGATCCCGAGCACCCGCTTGTACAGGAACAGCAGCGCCGACAGCGCCTGGTTCTGGGTGGCGGCGGCGACGTTGCGGTCGGTGGCGAGCCAGGACAGGTAGTCGCTGAGCTCCCGGGCACCCATGTCCTTCGGGTGGCGCTTTCCCTGATGCAGGATGAACTGCCGGATCCAGAACACGTAGGTCTTCTCGGTCCGGCGGCTGTAGTGGTTCAGCCGGATCGTCCGCCGCACCTCGTCGAGCAGCCGGGGCTTCCCAGGCGGGGGCGGTGCGGCGTATGCTTTGTTTTCAATGGTTTGCGTCATTCACGCCGGCTTTTACGGATACTGTATGGATATACAGTTCCGTAACGCATTGATTTCAGGGCCGGTTGACGCGCCCGCGCCGGTTTTACTCCTTTTTAAACGGCGTTTTCTGCCGGTTATTGAACGTTAGAAAGCACTCTTTTGTGCTTCGAATAATCCCGATCCTGTTTGCAACTGCATTGCTGACGTCCACAACGGGATGTGGATTTAATTTTGAGAGCCCTGAATACTGGAATCTTGTAAATGCCGGTTATCGCCTG
Source organism: Betaproteobacteria bacterium (assembly GCA_947466535.1). Lineage (GTDB taxonomy): Bacteria > Pseudomonadota > Gammaproteobacteria > Burkholderiales > SG8-39 > CAMBSA01. The sequence goes on along the minus strand of CANIEV010000286.1, from coordinate 480 downwards.
TCTACAAATTGCTTTTGGTCACAAGGGCAACCTGTGCATTGCCTTACGGTTCACGTGGACCAACTAGCAAAGGTTGGCGGCTCAACCAGAACGGCCCAATTTGGAAAATACGCGTCTGGTTTGATTAGTGAGCAGAACTTATGCCCCAAAGGCTGGGCGCGCTACGAGCGCGATCCAGAATTCGCGGGCAGAGGCTATGCAGGAATTAACTTTCAGTGTTTATAGACGTGCTTTCTAACCTTTTGCCCCACTGCGACCGTCGCCAGCGCTGCGCGCTGTCGCCGTCGCGTGGGCTGCCACGTTATGCGTAGGAGATGAGCCGGTGGAAGTAACTTCAGCTCGCTGAAAACTCTTATTTCACAACCGTGCGAATCGATACGGTCGACAAAGATGGCGTCCCTGGTTCGGGCACTGGTTTCTTGTTCGCCCACAAGCACGAGGACAAAGAGTGGCCGTTCGTCGTCACAAATAAGTATGTTG
>CANIEV010000285.1 GCA_947466535.1 Betaproteobacteria bacterium | reverse complement strand
TTGATGCGGGGCGAAGAAGTCTGCGGCGAGTACGCGACACCGCAACCCGGCATGCCGATGCAGAAGACCGGCGAGCACCGTGTCGGCGTCGGCGGCATCGACCGTGTGTCCCCGACCATAGGCGATGTGCACACTGTCTCCAACGGCCTTTCAGACCGGCCCTCGATTTCGATCCATGTGTATGGCGCAAATATCGGCGCGGTAAGCCGCCACGTTTTCGATGCATCCACCGGCGCGGTGAAGCCCTTCGTGTCGGGGTATCACAACACGACGATACCGAACTTCTGGGATCGGTCGACCGAGGTGCGTGCGGCGCTCGCGGCAAAGGGCACGTCTTGACTGCGGCGCTCCTCGTCGGGCGCACCGGAGACGTCACCCGCCTTGCGCTCAACCGGCCGGAGAAAGCGAATGCACTCTCGACCGGGCTGATCGAGGCGCTGATAGACGAGGTCCGGTCAAGCTTCACCAACGGTACGAGGCTGCTCGTGATCTCGGGCGAAGACCGCAACCTGTGCAGCGGATTCGACATGTCGGACCTGGAGAGCGCAAGCGAAGGCGACCTGTTGCGGCGCGCGGTTCGGATAGAGGTGCTGTTGCAGTTGCTGTACCACGCACCGATCGCGACGCTGGCTTTCGCGCACGGCCGCAACTTCGGTGCAGGTGCCGATCTTTTTGCGGTCTGCGGTACGCGGGTCGCCTCGCCCGAGGCGAGCTTCCGGATGCCCGGGCTGCGCTTCGGTCTGCAACTCGGAACCCGACGGCTTGCGCAGCGCATTGGCGAAGAACCCGCCCGCATGCTGCTCGCGGAAAGCACGATCTTCGGCGCGGAGGAAGCGCTGCGCCTGCGCTTTGCCACCGGCATCGCGCCGCAGGCGGAATGGAACGCCATCGTCGAGCGCACGCTCGCGTCCGCCACCGCCCTTCCCCCGGATTCGTTCGCCCGCCTGCTTACCGCAACCGTCACCGACACCCGCGCGATCGACATGGCGGATCTCGTCGCCTCGTTTTCCGAAACCGGCATCAAGCAACGCATAAGGGACTACCGTGAACGCGGGTGAACGAATTCAGACTGCCGGCTCAACGCTGGAAGAAGTGCGCTTTCAAAATACGTTCGCCGGTCTGCCGGCGGGCTTTCATTCGAAGCTCGCTCCGCAGGCACTTCCCGAGCCGTACCTTGTCGCGTTCAATCCGGATGCGGCGGCGCTGATCGGCCTCGACCCGCGCGAAGCGCAGCGACCGGAGTTCGCGGAGGTGTTCTGCGGCAACCGGCTGCTGCCGGGAAGCGATCCGCTGGCCGCGATTTACGCCGGCCATCAGTTCGGCGTGTATGTGCCGCAACTCGGCGACGGACGCGCGCACCTGCTGGGCGAAGCAGTCGGGCCAGACGAGCGGCGCTGGGACCTGCAGCTCAAGGGCGCCGGCCGCACGCCGTATTCGCGCATGGGAGACGGGCGCGCGGTACTGCGCTCCACGATTCGCGAATACCTGGCGAGCGAGGCGATGCATGCGCTCGGCATCCCGAGCACGCGCTCCCTGGCCATCGTCGGCAGCGACAAGCCGGTAATGCGCGAAAATGTGGAAACTGCGGCGGTGCTCACCCGCATGGCGCCCAGTCATGTGCGATTCGGCAGCTTCGAGGTGTTCTATCACCGGCGTCAGTACGAGCATCTGCGCACGCTTGCCGACTACGTGATATCTCATCATTACCCGGGCCTCACTGGAGTCGAGAAACCGCACGCGGCACTACTTCGCGAGGTGATTCGGCGCACCGCGCGAACGGTCGCGCGCTGGCAGGCGGTGGGTTTCTGCCATGGCGTGATGAACACCGACAACATGTCGATTCTCGGCATCACGATCGACTACGGCCCCTACGGCTTTCTCGATGCCTTCGATGCGAACCATGTCTGCAACCATTCGGACGACGGCGGCCGCTACGCCTACAACCGCCAGCCGGGAATCGCACAGTGGAACCTTGCCTGCCTTGCGCAGGCGATGCTGCCGCTGATGACCGAGGAAGACGCGATGGATGCAGTGAATGGCTTCGAATCGGACTTCGAGGAAGAGTATGCACCGGCGATGCGGGCCAAGTTCGGCCTTGCGACCGTTCGCGAAGAGGATTCCGAACTGCTGCGCGGACTGTTCCAGCTGCTGCAGGAAAACCGCACCGACTACACGATATTCTTCCGGCGGCTCTGCGACTTTGACGCCTCCCCCGACGCGACGAACCACGAACTGCGCGACCTGTTCCTCAATCGCGAGGCCTTCGACCGTTGGGCAGCGGAGTACCGCGCACGGCTGATGGCAGAGGGCAGCGACGATCGGCAGCGCGCGGAGAGCATGCGCCGCGCGAATCCGAAATACGTGCTGCGCAACCATCTCGCGGAGACCGCGATCCGCAGGGCAAACGAGGAGCGCGACTACACGGAGATCGAGCGGCTGCGGGCGCTGCTGAGCCGGCCTTTCGACGAGCAGCCGGAGATGGAAAGCTACGCGGGATTCCCGCCCGACTGGGCGGGCAGCCTCGAGGTAAGCTGCTCCTCATGAGCCTGCGCCTCTGCGCCCTGCTGTTCGCACTCGCGTGTTGTGCGTAGGCCGTTGCGCAGGACAGGAATTCGACACCCCGGATCGCGCTTTCTCCCGCCGAGATCGCGAGCCTGCTGAAACAGGGCGGGTATGTCCTTTACTTTCGCCATGCGGCGACCGACTTCAGCCAGAACGATACCCAGTCCCGCGGCCCTCGGGACTGCGCACGCCAGCGCAACCTGACCGACGCCGGTCGAGCGGATGCGCGGGCGATCGGTACCGCCATCACGTCAATCGGTGCGTCCTTCGTTCGTGTCGTCGCAAGCCCGATGTGCCGCACGACGGAGACCGCGAACCTCGTGCTTGGCCGGGCGGAAGCCTTCGAGGATGTTCGCGGCGGCCCGATCGCGGCGCCAAGCCCCGAACGCTATGAACCCTTGCGGCGCCTGATGAGTACCCCGCTCCCCGCGGGGCAGAACCTCGGCATCGCGAGCCATGGCAACCCGTTCTATGCGCTCGCGGGGCCACCGTATCTCGCCGAGGGGGAACTTGCGCTGATCAAGCCCGGCGACGCCGGTTTCGAAGTGATCGCCCGGGTGCGCGTCGGTGACTGGAAGGCCGTGCAGAGCGTGCTGAAATAGCGCTCAGTAGCCGGCTGGCGAGGCGTAGTTCTCGAAGCGGGTGTACTGGCCGACGAAGGTGAGTTTCACCACGCCGGTAGGGCCGTTACGCTGCTTCGCAACGTCAATTTCCGCGATACCCTTGTCCGCGCTGTCCGGGTTGTAGTACTCGTCGCGGTAGATCATCATGATCACGTCCGCGTCCTGCTCGATCGCGCCCGATTCGCGCAGGTCGGACATCATCGGGCGCTTGGAGGTGCGGCTCTCCACCGCGCGCGAGAGCTGAGACACCGCCACCACCGGGACATGCAGCTCCTTGGCAAGAGCCTTGAGCGAACGCGAGATTTCCGAAATTTCGGCGTTGCGGTTCTCGCCCTGGCTGTTGGAGGAGCCCTGCATCAGCTGCAGGTAGTCGACCAGCACCAGCCCGAGCTTGCCGTACTGGCGATGCAGCCGGCGCGCACGCGCCCGAAGCTCCAGCGGATTCAGCGCGGGCGTCTCGTCGATATGGATAGGGGCGTCCTGCAGTTTGCCAACAGCGGTGGTGAGCTTGTGCCAGTCGTCGTCGGTCAGTTTTCCGGTGCGAAGCCGGTGCTGGTCGAGACGGCCTACCGATCCGAGCATGCGCAATGCAAGCGCCTCGCCCGACATTTCCATGGAGAACACCGCGACCGGCAGGCGCTGCTCGACCGCGACGAACTCGGCGAAATTCATCGCGAGCGAGGTCTTGCCCATCGACGGGCGGCCGGCGACGATAATCAGGTCTCCACCCTGCAGGCCCGAGGTTTTCTGGTCCAGATCGCTGAAGCCGGTCGGCACGCCGGTGACGTCCGAACCGTCCGAATTGAACATGGCGTCGACCCGTTCCATGACCTGGGTGATCAAGGGCTGAATCGGAACAAAGCCGTTGCGGCCCGCCGCGCCCTCTTCCGCGATCTCGAAGATCTTGGACTCGGCCTCGTCCAGAACCTGCGCGACTTCCTTGCCCATGCGGTTGAAGGCGGTGTCCGCGATCGTGCCGGAGACCTCGATCAGGCGGCGAAGCACCGACCCTTCCCGCACGATGTCCGCATAACGCCGAATGTTGTGCGCCGAGGGCGTGTTCTGCGCAAGCGCCGCCAGGTACTCCAGCCCGCCAATCTTGTCGCGGTCCTCGCTGCCCTTGACCGATTCGTCCACGGTGACGACGTCGGCGGGCTTGCCCTTGCTGATCAGGCCGGAGATATGCCTCCAGATGCGGCGATGGTCGTCACGGTAGAAGTCGCGTTCGTTCAGGCGGTCGGCGATCTTGTCGAACGCGGTGTTGTCGAGCAGCAGGCCGCCGAGTACTGACTGTTCCGCCTCGATCGAATGCGGCGGAACCTTGAGCGGCAGCACCTGGGAATCGTAGGGCGGTTGGGAATGAAAAACGGAACTCATGATTGCCGTTGATTTTAGTCTCTGGACGGCGATTGTGCCGCGCATGTGCCTAAGGAATCGCTGATCAAGTCCAATGTCGAGGCTTGAAGGTTCAGCATTCCCCCTGAGATGGGGGAGTTACGAGGGGGCGTAGCCCCCTTGTTCAGTGGCTCCCTAATT
>CANIEV010000284.1 GCA_947466535.1 Betaproteobacteria bacterium | reverse complement strand
GGTCAGCGCGACGATGGCGTCGGTCGAGAGATTGGCGGCCTGGCTGGAAGTCAGCACGGCAATATCGCGGGTTTCCAGCAAGGCGACCTGGGTGTTGGCGAGGTTGCTGATCTGAGCTGTGGTGAGTGCACGAACCTGTGACGTGGTCAATGCTTGCAGATCATCGCTGACCATATTGTTGAGCTGCGCTGACGTCAGTGCCGCGACCTGTGCGGTGGTCATGGCGACGACCTGCGCAGTGGATAGCGCGTTGACTTGATTGCTACTCAGCAGTGCGATTTGGCTGGTGGACAGATGATTGATTTGTGCGGTGGTCAGGGCGGCAAGATCTTCAGTTTCAAATGCGGCCAGTTGATCGCTGGTCAACGCGTTGAGCGCGGCACTGCTGAGTGCCACGGCTTGCTCGGTGGTCAGTGCGACAATAGCGTCGGTCGACAGATTCGCGGCTTGGTCGGAAGTCAGCGCGGCAATGGCGCGGGTTTCCAGCAAGGCGACCTGGGTGGTGGCGAGGTTGCTGATCTGGGCTGTGGTCAGTGCACGAACCTGCGCTGTTGTCAGCGCTTGAAGATCATCGCTAGCCAGATTGTTAAGTTGCGCCGAGGTCAGGGCGGCGACCTGTGCCGTGGTCAGGGCAGCGATTTGTTTGGAGGTGAGCGTTACCAGTTGATCGGTACTTAGCGCAGCCACCTGACTGGTGGTCAGGCGACTGATCTGCGCGGTGGTCAATGCCTGCAGGTCATCGCTGACGAGATTATTGAGTTGATCGGAAGTTAGGGCGGCGACCTGTGCCGTGCCCAAAGCGACGACTTGCGCGGTGGATAGTGCGACGACTTGCGTCGTGCCCAAGAGGGCGACTTGAGCGGTGGACAGGCGACTAATCTGCACTGTGGTCAGCGCAGCGAGATCGGCGGTTTCCAGTGCCGCGAGTTGATCGCTGGTCAGCGCGTTCAGTGAGGCGCTGGTCAGTGCCGCGGCTTGCTCGGTGGTCAGCGCGACGATGGCGTCGGTCGACAGGTTCGCGGTCTGCCTGGAGGTCAGCGCTGCAATATCGCGGGTTTCCATCAAGGCGACTTGGCTGTCGGCCAGGTTGCTGATCTGGGCAGTGGTGAGCGCACGAACCTGCGCGATGGTCAATGCTTGCAGATCATCGCTGGCCAGATTGTTCAGTTGCTCGGAAGTCAGGGCAGCGATCTGCGCTGATTTCAGAGCGGCGAACTGCGTGGTGGACAGCGCAACAAATTGATCGGTGCCCATGCTGGTGAGCTGACTTGTAGTCAGCGCAACGATTTGCTTGGTGCTGAGTGCATTGATACTGTCGGTGGAAAGGCTGGAGACTTGCGCGGTGCTCAGTCCGGCCAGTTGCGCAGTGGTCAGGGCCCGGGTCTGCGTGGTGCTCAGGGTGGCAATGACGGCGGTCTGGAAGCTGTTGAGCTGTGCTGTGCTCAGGGCGGCAATGTCTTTGGTAGTGAGTTCCGCGATATGCGCAGTGGTAAAGGCACTTATTTGTGCCGTGCTCAGGCCCTTGATCTGGGAGGCTGCCATCAGGGACAGCTTGTCGTAGGTGAGGATGCCGTCCGAAAATTCGGTCGCATCGAAAGCGCCGATCTGGCTGCTGCTCAGCACCAGGATGTCGCGGGTCTCAATCGCGGAGACCTGGGCGCTGGTCATGGCGGCAATTTGTAGCGTGCTCAGCAATTTGAAATCTGCTGTTGTGAAGCTGGCTATCTGGTAAGTGGTCAGCGTCCGAATCTGGCTGGAGGTATACGAAGTGATCAGCGACATGGCGACCCCGGCGGCGTAGCGGCGAGCACAGGCACGGGCGCGCGATGCGCCTTCATGGCCTGGCGTTCGGCGCTCGTGCAAGTGCAGAGGCTGGCCGGCTCGTGTTCTTTTGATCGGGGAATCATTTAATCGCCTTAATGGGCAAAACTTTGCCGCCGTGTGCGGCAAGAGTTAGCCGTAAATATCTTTCCTGCTTTTGTTGGTCATGCGTTTAGCTACTGCTTGTAGGCGGGCCATTTCTTTTTGTGGCGGCAATCCTGTCGCATATCCCATTAAGCAATATCCAGGCCACAGTTTTTCCGTAATGCGCTGTCGGCGGTTTATGTTGTCGCCACCTCAATCATCCCGGCGCCCCGTATGGTTTCAAGGCTTTTTGTTTTCGTTCCAGGTTCAGATTTTTCTGCGGGTTGGGTCAGGGTCTTCAGCACGGCATCACGGATATGCATAAATGTCGAGATTGCGGCCGCACTGCCCGAGTCCATCCAGGCTCTTTTCAAGGCGTCACAGCTGACTGCTTTATGAAAATGCTGATTGAGTGGTGTGGCAGAAGGCGCGAGGCGGAATGTGTCAAATGGGCAGGTCGTGCAGGTGGGATCGGCGGCGACGAGCAGCGAAGCCAGGCGCTCCATGACAAACACTTTGCGCGGAACGCGCTGCTTACCGTAGCGCGTTTCTGCATTCAACATGGCAGTCAGTTCATCGGATGCGTCGGTGGATTCGGCCGCGGCAAACAAGCGCTCGCCCAGTTCCAGCCATTTCATCCAGAATTTCCTGCCGGCCAGGAAGTAGTTGCAGAAAATCGTGTTGCGACTGTGCATGACCCGGTCGATGCTGGCTTCGTTGCCGCCGATACGTTTTATAAAAGCGCGGGAGGTTGCTTGAATGCCGTCGTGGAAGAAGTCGGCTTGTTCAAATACGTTCAGGAAAAATGAACTCAAATCCCAGAACGGGCTGAAAAATACGACATCTTCTCCGTGGTAGCGGGTATCGATGAAAGCCTGGATGCCTTGCAGGTCGAGGCCGGTTTTTTGCGGGAATTTCGGTGAAAAGAATCCGTAGAGCGTATTTTCTTCGAGTGTATGGTTCAGCAGGTATTGGCGAATATGCCAATACTCCCGCCAGTCCGGACGCTCATTACGCGTGTTATCCAGCGCCGAGAATCCGGCCGGAATGCTGGCGAGCGTTTCCGGCGAGTAGCAGATCTGGAAAATGCGGATCGCTTGCGCTGCTCTGGTCTGCGGAAGTGGTGCGGTAGTGGTCATGGCGTCATCCGACATATTTTTGCCGGACCAGTTCGGTCAGCCCGTTTTCCATGGAGCGAACCATGCGTTTTCGCGCATTCACAATATTTTGTTGGGTCACCCGAGCCGGTTTGTCGTCCGCGTGGCGGTTCGTTGCGAGTTGAACGATGAGGCCTTTGTATGCGTCGAGTGTCGAGGCGATCATATGGCTTTGCCCCAGTGATTTCAGGATGCTGCCGCCCATTCTGGAGACCATGCTTCTGCCGCTGAGCGTGACCATCGGTATGCCCGCTTCCATGACATCGTTGGTGGTCGAGCCGCAGTTATACGGAAAGGTGTCCAGGAAGGCATCCGCCAGCCGCAACTGACTGCGGAAGTCATCGTGTCCGACGCGGGGGGTAAAAATAATTCTGGCGGGATCGACTGCGGCCTGTTTTGCATAGTTGCGCAGATTGGCGGTCGCCATCGCATTGTCATCGACCAGCCAGAGGATGGCGTCCGGCACTTCGCGCAGGATGTCGAGCCAGACCTTGAACAATGGCTCGTTTATTTTGTAGACATTGCCCAAGGCAGCCATCACAAATCCATCCGCAGGCAGGCCGAACTCCGAACGGTTTGCAGCGCGTGGCTCGGGCCGGTGGCTGGTCAGCGGCAAGAAGCTGCCGTCGACATAGAGCGGTGGTTCGGTGAAGTAGGGCGTGACTTCGTCAGGTATTACGTAGCGGTCGGCAATAACAAAATCAAACCACGGCATGCCGGAGGTGCCGATGAATCCCAGATAGGTGCCCTGCAGCGGGGCCGGGTGCAAGGCGAAGATGCCCGGCCGCGCGCCCGAACTCGCGCCATGCAGGTCGATGAGGATATCGATCTCGTCCTGCATGACCAGTGCGGCGACTTGCCGGTCTTGCAGATGCCCAACCGGTCGCAGATGTTCAAAAGCGTTTTTCAGCCGCTCGCGGTGAGGGCTGCGATCTTCCCGGCTGTAGTCGTAGCCGTAGAGTTCGAATTTTGACCGATCGTGTTCTTCCAGAAATTCGGCCAGCAACAATCCAACCGCGTGTACACACAAGTCGCCGGACACATAGCCGAGGCGCAATTTTGCATGCCGGTACTTGCGCTGTCCGGCGAGGTGCTCCTGCTTGAAGGAGTACGTTCTTTCTACGAAGGAGGCGGCGACCAGCAATTGCTTGAGTGGGTCGTCATCGACGGCCAGCTGCGCCAGCGGCGAGGTATACATCAGCATCTTGTGCATGCTGATGCCCGGCAGCGGGACATAGACCGGCCAGCGACAGGCTTTTTGCCGGATGTGAACCCAGTGCTGGATGACGCCGGGTTGAAGTGGATCCAGGCGCAGACTCTGCTCGAGTGCGGCTTCGGCCAGGTCGTAGCGTTTCTGAATTTCCTGGACGCGGCCGATATGGTTGAGTGCGGCCACGACCAGCGACTTGTCCGCGTCGCTGTTCAGATACTGGGCGACGACCACGCGGCTCCAGGTGTTGAGTGCTTCGCTGCTATTGCCCGCGGACTCCAGTGCCAGGCCCAGATTGATATAGGCTCTGGCAAAGGCGGGCTGCAACGCGATGCAGTGTTGGTAGGTGGCGATTGCATCAGTCACATTGCCGGTGCTTTGCAGCAGCGAGCCGAAATTGAAGAGCGCCAGATGGCGTTGCGGATGCCGGGAATTTTCCGTCCACTCGCGGTAGAG
>CANIEV010000283.1 GCA_947466535.1 Betaproteobacteria bacterium | reverse complement strand
GCTTGCGAGCTCGGTTACCGCGGAATGGGTGCCCCGCGCCCTGGAACGAAATATCGACCTCGGATTCTCCGGGCCGGGCATGCCGGTGGAAATCCTCGGGGACACCACGTTGCTGCGCGAACTCGCGCAGAACCTGATCGACAATGCCCTGCGCTATGGCAGCAGCGATGGGGGGTATGTCACCGTCGGCCTGCTCGTGTCCGCCAACACGGCCACGCTCTTTGTCGAAGACGACGGCCCGGGCGTGCCCGCACCCTCGCGCGAACTGGTGTTCGAACGATTCGTCCGCCTGCCGGGAAGCCCGGGTGACGGGTGCGGACTCGGCCTCGCGATCGTGCAGGAAATCTCCCGGCAGCATGGAGCTCGCGCCGTGTTGTCCGAAGGCACCGACGGCATGGGAACCCGAGTATCCGTGACTTTTCCGCTCGCCCCGTCGACCGAACCTTCCGGGACACTGCCGGCATGATCGTCCTCGGCATCGAGTCGTCCTGTGACGAAACGGGCCTCGCGGTCTACGACAGCGACCGAGGCCTGCTCGCCCACGCGCTTCATTCGCAGATTTCGCTGCACGACGAATACGGCGGCGTGGTGCCGGAACTCGCCTCGCGCGACCATATACGCCGCATCACCCCGCTGTTGCGCGACGTGCTGGACCGCTCGGGCACTACGCTTGGCGACCTCGATGCAATCGCCTATACCAGGGGACCCGGGCTCGCAGGTGCCCTTCTTGTCGGCGCAGGCGTTGCAGCCTCGCTTGCCTATGGCCTCGACATACCGGCGATCGGTATTCATCATCTGGAAGGCCACTTGCTGTCTCCGCTGCTCGCGCCCGACCGGCCGGCGTTCCCCTTCGTTGCATTACTGGTCTCGGGCGGACACACGCAGCTCATGCGGGTCGACGGCGTGGGTGAGTACACCCTGCTTGGCGAAACCGTCGACGACGCCGCAGGCGAAGCCTTCGACAAGACCGCGAAATTCCTCGGCCTGCCTTATCCGGGCGGCCCCGCACTTTCCGCCCTTGCCGAACGAGGCCATCCGGGCAAATTCCGTTTTCCCCGACCGATGATTGCATCCGGCGATCTCGATTTCAGTTTCAGCGGCCTCAAGACCGCAGTCGTCACAGCCTGCCGCGAAATCCGGCTCAACGAGCAGGCGCGTGCGGATGTCGCGCACGCGTTCCAGGAAGCCGTCAGCGATGTTCTCGCGGTGAAATGCACCGCGGCGCTGACATCGACCGGGCTGACCGACCTCGTGGTTGCGGGTGGCGTCGGTGCAAACAGGCGCCTGCGCGCCGTCCTTGCGCAACGCGCTCGCACCGAAGGGTTCCGGCTCTTCTACCCGCCGCTTGAACTCTGCACGGACAACGGCGCAATGATCGCGCTCGCCGGCGCCCTGCGTCTCGCCCGTCTATCGGGAGGCCCTGCGACCGCGGCACGCGGATTCAGCGTCAAACCGCGCTGGGACCTGGCCTCGGTCGGGACCATGGCAGACAGCTAGGGGGAGTCTGAACAAAGGGGCGACGCCCCCTTGTATATCCCCCACTCCAGAGGGAAACTCTGTTCGATTCGTTGCACAATCGGGACTTGTTCAGTGTTTCCCTGGGTACCCACTACGCCTTCTTTGCCCCTATCCGGCTTTCCTCGCCACGAAGAATTCGGCGGATATTTCCAGCGTGTCTCCAGATCAGGAGCAGTGACATCAGCAGCACCGCCGCCGCCATCGGATTGATCCCGAACAGCCACACGCAATACACAGGCGCGAACACGGCGGCAACCACGGCGGCAAGCGAGGAGATGCGAAAGAAAACCGCAATCACCACCCAGGTCGACAAAGTCGCAAGACCGAGCCAGGGGTTGATCGCGAGCAGGATACCCGCCGCGGTGGCGACCCCCTTGCCGCCGCGGAGTCGATGAAACACCGGGAACAGATGCCCGAGAAAAGCGGCCAGTGCACACACCGCCGCGCCCTCGAGATCCACCCCGTAGGCAGGACCGGCAAGACGCACCAGCAGCACCGCGACCGCGCCCTTGCCGCCATCGCCGACCAGAGTCAGCAGGGCCGCAAATTTCTTGCCCGTACGCAACACATTGGTCGCGCCCGGATTGCCCGAGCCGTAGCTGTGCGGATCAGGCAGGCCGAACACGCGGCTGACGATCACCGCGAACGACAGCGATCCGATCAGGTACGACGCAATGACAAACAGGAACGTGCTCATGAGGGACCAGACAATGTGCGTGCCGGAAGGGTGAATGAAGTTATTAATTTCCGGGGGCTCGATTGTATCGAAGCCCGTGCCGACGCGGTCCGCAGGCAACAGACGCGTCTGTTTGCTATACGATCCGCCCCATGGACTGCATATTTTTGCGCGAACTCCGCCTCGACGCCTGGATCGGCCTGCACCGCTACGAAAAAGTCGCGCCGCAGACGATAGAACTCGACCTTGAACTCGGCTTTCCCGATCCCGGCGTATTCAAGACCGGGAAGGTCGCCGACACGATCGACTACGGGGTTGTCACCCAGCGGCTGAAGGAACTCCTTGCCGCGGAGAAATTCGGCCTGGTCGAATCCCTCGCGGAGCGAATCGCGCAGGTGCTGCTCGACGAATTCAAGGCCCCCTGGGTGAAGATCACCGCCACCAAGCTCGGCGTGCTGAAGGAAGTCAAGCGCGTCGGCGTGCGCATCGAGCGCTCGCGCGCCTGAATCCGGCGCGTCGCTATTCCTCGAGCGCAACCTCGACCGACGTTGCCGGCAATACCCGCATCAATTCCGCCGGCTCGATGCCCACCAGGTAACCGCGCCGACCCCCATTGATGTATATCCGGTCCAGATCGAGGACCGTTTTTTCCACATACACCGGCATCTTCTTGCGGGTTCCGAAGGCCGAGGTTCCCCCGACAAAATAGCCGGAATGCCGTTGCGCCACCTCCGGTTTGCAGGGTGCGACCGACTTGGTGCCGATCTGGCGGGCGAGATTCTTGGTCGACACCGAGCGATCACCGTGCATGAGAACGATCATCGGCTCGGCACGCTCGTTCTCCATCACGAGGGTCTTCACCACATTGTGCTCGTCCACACCGAGCGATTTCGCCGATACCGCAGTGCCGCCGTGCTCCACATACTCGTACGGATGTTCGCTGAAATCGACCCGCTGTTCGCGAAGAAACTTCGTTGCGGGTGTCTCCGAGACATGCGCCCCCTTGGCCATTTTCCCTCTCGCTTCCACTCACTCGCCCGCGCTGAATCGCGCGCTGTCGATCGCCGCACGCTCGTGCGTGCCTTCGCCGATGAGTCGGGCGGAGTCGCCCTCGCCCACCTGCGCAGTTACCTTGTAGCGGATGCGCTTTCCGCTCGCGCCGGTGACCGTCGCGCGTGCAATCAGTGTCTCCCCCGCCCGTGCCGCAGCGAAGTGGCGTATGCACACCTCAAAGCCCACGCTCAGCCAGCCGGGCGGGAGATGCTTTTCGATCGCGATCCGGGCCGCCTCTTCCATGGCCATGATCATCGTCGGCGTGCCAAGCACCGCAGGCATGTGCGGCAGTACGTGCTTCACCGTCTGCTCGAAGGCGATCTCCATCCTGTACTCGGCGCTCGTGCCTTCGTGTATGGCGTCGGTAGGTGTATTCATTTTTTGTCTTTCAGCGCACGCCGGTAGAGCTTTCCGGTCGGTCCGGTGGGCAAGGTGTCCACGAAATGGAATGCTTTCGGCACCTTGAATCCTGCAAGTCCTGCCTCGTTCCTGCACCACGCATCGAGTTCCGCCGCGTTCAGGGTCAAAGACTTGGCAACGACATGCGCCTCGATCCGGTGGCCCCAGCGCTCGTCCTCGACGCCGACCACGCCCACTTGCGTGACCTCCGGATGCGAAAGAATCGCCCGCTCGACGTCCTCGCCATGCACCTTCACACCGCCGGTGTTGATGACATTGTCGACGCGACCCTCGATGCACAGGTCGCCATCCTCGTCGATGCGTCCCATGTCGCCCGAGCGCCACCAACCGTCGCGAAATTTCGCACGCGTCAGCGCTTCGTCCTTCCAGTAGCCGACCGCAAGCGAAGGCCCCGAGACCACGATCTCCCCGATACTGCCAACCGGCAATTCATCGTCGAAACCGCCGTCGGGATCGACGATCTTCAAGTCCGCACCGACGACCGGCTTGCCGCTCGTGGCGGGCTTGCCCTTGCCGAGCGTGTCCTCGGTGGTGGCGAGCACCGCGCCGCCGGTTCCCGCCTCGCTCGACGAATAGAAACTGGAAATGTTCCTGCACACCCGTTCGCGGATCTGCTCCAGATCGCGCAGGGCAGGCGGTTCGCCCGAGATCGACACGTTTTTCATCGCCGAGAGATCGTATCGCGATACGTCCTCGCCAAACACCATGCGCCACATCGTAGGCACCGCGGGCGCCATGGTGATGCGCTCGCGCTCCATCAGTTCGAGAAATCCCTTCGGTGTAAACGCACCGCCAAACACGATCTTTCCCTTGCCGCCCACATACGGAAGCACCACATTCACCCAGGCCGCGAACGAGGGCTGCAGCATGATCAGTGCCGCGTCCTGCGGCGTCACTTGTGCATAGAGGATCTGGCCTGCCTTCGCGTTCTCGGTGAGCGAGCGTTGCGTATGCATCACCCCCTTCGGCCGTCCGGTGGATCCCGAGGAGAGAATCACCGCGGCGAGATCGGATGGACCGGGACAAGGCGGCAATGCGCCCGCCGGGAGCGTATTCCAGTGCAACCCCTTCCCCGCCGGCGACGCCATGCCATCGGCAGTGCAGATCGTC
>CANIEV010000282.1 GCA_947466535.1 Betaproteobacteria bacterium | reverse complement strand
CGAATAGGCGTCGATGAAACGCTTGGTCTCGGGCTTTTCGATGTCGTAGGCATCGACGAACGCGAGGCCGTCGAGCAATCCCGCTCCCACCGCCATGTACACCGGCACCGAGAAGTTGTAGGACGCGAGGATCGGCTGCTTCATGCCAAGCTGCCGATACGCCTTGAGCATCAGCACGTTCTCGGGGGTGACCACGCCGGCGGCGAATATCGCCTGCGGGTTGGCGGCGCGCACGCGCTGCATGTGCGGCTCGGCCGAGGTCGATCCGCGCGGAATGACTTCCTCGGAAATGATCTGTATGCCCGCCTTCTCGAGGCCCGCCTTGAAGAAGCGCGTGGTCAGCTGGCCGAGGTCGGAACTCTCGCTCACCAGCGCGACCCGCTTGTAGTTCTTCGCCTTGGCGTAGGACAGCAGCGTCGCGATCTGGATCGAACCGAGCGGGCCGGTCTGCCAGAAGTACGGGTTGTCTATCTGCGTGGTCAGTGTGTCGCCCGAGTTCGACGGCGTGATGTGCGGCGTCTTGGTCTGCATCGACACCGTCTGCGCCTGCTGGGTGGCGGGGGTGAGCGAGATCGACATGATGAACACTGCGCCCGCGTCGACGAGCTTTCTCGCCATCGTCGCCGAGACGTCCGGCTTGCCCTGGTCGTCCTCGACGATCAGTTCGATCTTCTTGCCGAGGATGCCGCCCTTGGCGTTGATTTCCTTGACACCGAATTCCACGCCTTGCAGAACCGGCTCTGCGTAGGGTTTTGCGGGTCCGATCTTGTCGGTGATGACGCCGATCTTGATCGTGTTCTGAGCCAGAGCGGATCCGGCCAGCAGCAAGGCCCCAGCAACCGCAAGTGTTGCCTTTCCGAGCATCGAATTCATCGCCATCCTCCTCATTGCCATCCTCCTCTGGTTGTCCCGGAGCTTAGACTACACCCTGCCGCCCGGTTTTGATGTCGCGCCGACGCCTGAACGGTGTGCTGTCGCGAGGGCGCAAATATTAGCATGCAAGGCACGTTGCCGAGAGGGGTGGCGCACCACGCGTCACCCCTGCCGGAATCGCACTCATTACCGCATGAATGTCGGTGACTTGACCCCGCACCGCACGATGACTTAAGTTCGACGCGTCCCTGCGGCATTCACTTTCATCCGCCGCTTTCATTTGCACCATCCCCGGAGAACCGCCATGCGCCTGCCCTCGTTTCGTCTAATCAGCCTGTTACTAGGCCTCGCCGCGCTCGCCTCTCCACCCTGCGCACTCGCCGCCGACAAGATCAAGGTCGGTTACCTGAGCACCCTCTCCGGCCCGAACGCCCAGATCGGCTTCGATGTTCGCGACGGATTCAACCTCGCGGTCAAACTCAACGGCGGCAAGCTCGGCACGCTGCCCGCCGAGGTGATCATCGCCGACGACCAGCTCAACCCCGACACCGGCAAGCAGGCGGTGGACCGGATGCTCCGGCGTGACCGGGTGGACATCATCACCGGCATCATCTTTTCCAATGTTGCGGTTGCGGTCGGCCCGACGATATTCGAGAGCAAGACGATCTATCTCAGCCCGAACGCCTCACCCTCCCAGTGGGCCGGCGCGCAGTGCAACCCCTGGTTCTTCTCGGTCTCCTGGCCAAACGAGTCCTATCATGAAGCCGCCGGGCAGTACGCCACCGACAAAGGCATCAAGAACGTGATGTTCCTCGCGCCGAACTACCCCGGCGGGCGCGATGCCGCCACCGGCTTCAAGCGCCTGTACAAGGGCAAGGTCGCCGACGAGATCTACACCAAGCTCGGCCAGCTCGACTACGCGGCCGAACTCGCGCAGATCCGCGCCGCCAAGCCGGAAGCGATGTACGTGTTCCTGCCCGGCGGCATGGGCATCAACTTCATCAAGCAGTTCGTCGCCACCGGCCTGTCCAAGGATGTGCAGCTGATCGTCCCCGGCTTCGGCTCGGACCAGGACGTGATCTCCTCGGTCGGAGAACAGCTGCTCGGCGTGTTCGACACCGCGCACTGGTCCATGGACCTGGACAACGACGCCAACCGCAAGTTCGTCGCGGCTTTTGAGGCGGAATTCAAGCGTCTGCCGAGCGTGTTTGCCGCGCAGGGCTACGACGCGGCGCTCGCGATCGACGGCGCGGTGCGCGACGTAAAAGGCAAGATCGAGGACAAGGAAGCCTTTCGCCGCGCGATCAAGGCAGCCCATTTCAAATCGGTGCGCGGCGACTTCAAGTACAACGTCAACGGCATGCCGATCCAGACCTATTACCTGCGCGTCATCGCGAAGGATTCGAAGGGCCGCATCGTCAACAAGAAGATCGCCACCCTGCTCTCCAACCACGGCGACGCCTACGCCAAGGACTGCAAGCTGAAGTAAGAGGTCTCGGCGATGTTGCGCGAACCGATGCTGCGTGAACGCGTGCCTAAGCTGAAGCACCTGGTCGAACCCGACCGGGTGCACCGGCTGTGCTACACCGATCAGGACATCTTCGATCTCGAGATCAAGAACATCTTCGAGAAGACCTGGCAGTACTGCGGGCACGACACGCAGATTCCCAAGGCAGGGGATTTCTTCACCTTCCAGATCGGCCGCCAGCCGATGGTGATGGTGCGTGCCGAAGACGGAAAGATCCATGTCCTCTACAACCGCTGCGCCCACCGCGGGGTGCAGGTCTGCGGCAGCCGCAAGGGCCACGCCGAAGGCGCGCTGACCTGCCCGTACCACTCGTGGCGCTTTCATTTCGATGGCACGCTGGAGTCGGTGCCGCTGGAGAAGGGCTACCGCGACACCAATTTCAAGAAGAACGACCCGGCGTTTTCTATGACGCCGGCGGCATCGGTGGACATCTATCGCGGCTTCGTGTTTGCCAAACTCGACCCGAGCGGCCCGTCGCTTGAGGAGTGGATGGGGCCGGCGAAGATCGCGATCGACGACATGTGCGACCGCTCGCCGGTCGGACGGGTGGAAGTGGTGCAGCCCTACAACCGGGTGATCCAGCGCTCCAACTGGAAGTTCTTCATGGAGAACCAGCTCGATGCGTTGCACGCGTCGGTCACGCATCAGTCCGCGGGCCACGCGGCCGCCGAGGTCGAGCGCGAGATCAAACAGCGCACCGGCTCGGCTCCTGCCCACCTCAAGCCCCTGTCCGCCGTGCTGATGGCCTTCGGCGGGTGGGATGCGCTACAGACCGCGAATTTTCCGCACGGCCACAGCCTGCTCCAGGGCTATCTCGCGCCGCGTCCGCAGGACCCGGACTCGCTTGCTTATGAAGCGCTGATGGAAAAGGCGGTGGGTCGCGCGCGGAAGGAAGAAGTGCTCTCGCGCAGCATCCATCACGTGCTGCTCTACCCCGGCGTATCGATACAGCCCGCGATGCAGCAGTTGCGCGTCCTGCGTCCGGTCGCACCCGGCAGGACGGAATCCGAGATCTGGCACTTCCGTCTGGTGGGTGCGCCCGAGGCGATCTATCGCCGCTCGCTCTCCTACTACAACCTGGTGAATTCCCCGTCGACTATGGTCAACGCCGATGATCTCGAGAACTGGCAGCGCGGCCAGCTCGGCCTCGAAGGCTCGGGCAATGACTGGGTGAGTTTTCATCGCGGCATGGGTCGCGACCGCATCGACGACGGCGTGCTGCTCTCGGGCGAAGGCACGAGCGAAGCGCCGATGCGCCACCAGTTCGCAACCTGGCTCGAATTTCTCGAAGCAAGAAAATGACACAGACGATCGACGTACGCGGCAAGGTGGTGCTGCTCACCGGCGCCTCGCGGGGGCTCGGGCGCGCGATGGCAATCGGCCTCGCGCGCGCGGGCGCGAAGCTCGCCATCACCGCGCGTCCCGGAAGCGAAGCGAAACTCGCGGACACCGTCGGCAGCATCGGATCGCCCGACGCGGACGTGCTCACGCTCACCGGCGACATCGCGCAGTCGGGCGATTGCGCACGCTTCGTGGAATCGACGCTCCAGCGCTTCGGCCGAATCGATGCGCTGATCAACAACGCGGGCCTCGGCATGGACCAGCTCGGCGCGCATTTCGTGCGGCGCTGGAAATTCGACGAAATCCCGGACGATGTGTGGAAGCGCATCGTCGACACCAACATCAACGGCACCTGGCTGATGTCGCGGGCGGCGGTGAAGCCGATGCTCGCGCAGGGCTCGGGCCGAATAATCAACCTTTCAACGAGTTTCCCCACGATGATCCGCTCGGGCTTCACCCCCTACGGCCCAACCAAGGCCGCGATCGAAGCCATGACCGCCGCCTGGGCCGACGACTACCGCGACACCGGCATCACGGTGAATGCGCTCCTGCCCGGCTGGGCCTCCGACACCGACATGATTCCGGTGGAGGATTTTCCCGAGCGCGAAAAGCTGGTGCCGCCCTCGGTGATGGTGCAGCCCGCGCTCTGGCTGGTGTCGGACGCCTCGAAGGACACCACCGGCATGCGCGTGGTGGCGAAGGATTGGGACGCGACGCTATCCGTTGCGAACGCTGCGCGCGCCGCCTGCTCGAAGGCCGCGTGGTGAGCGCCGCCGCGATCCCCGGCGCCTGGGAGGCGGTGCGCCGCCTCGCCGATCGCTCGCTCACCGCGGAGGCACTGCTTCGCGCCTGCCTCGATCGCATCGCACTGCGCGAGCCGGAGGTACACGCATGGGCGCATCTGGACGCGGAAGGCGCGCTCGCGCGTGCCCGCGCGCTCGATGCGGGTCCGGTCACAGGACCGCTCCACGGCCTGCCGATCGGCATCAAGGACATCATCGATGCGTTCGACATGCCCACCGGGCACGGGTCACCGATCT
>CANIEV010000281.1 GCA_947466535.1 Betaproteobacteria bacterium | reverse complement strand
GGGTGCCGCTTGCACAGCAGGCGCTGCCCGACGCCGCCTCGGCGGAGGGCGCCTCGTTGAATACCGGAATGTTGGCGAGCGTGTGGAAATGCTCCCAGGCGACGCCCTGCGGGTCGGTGATCCAGTGCTTGTCACTGCGCGCGTAGCAGCAGGTGGTCTCGCCTTCGTCGAGCAGGCTCATGTCGGCGGCGCGCGCACGCTCGTGCAGGGTCTGAAGTTCCCCGGGGGTGTCCGTCTGGATGCCGAGGTGATCAATGCCCGCGGACGCTCCGCGGCTGGAAATCGCAAAGTTCAGGCGCGGATCCTCGATCATCCATTTCGCGTAGTCGGACTCCACCCGTGTGGGTTCTGCGCCAAATAGTTTCGAATAGAAGGGGATGCTTGTTTTGATGTCGTCTACGTTGACGTGCACGTGAAAGCGGTTCATGCGGCTTTTCTCCGTAATGAAGGTTTCAATGAGGCGGGTTTGCATGACGGGGCGGTGGCGTCGAGGCAGGCCTCGCCCTGGCAGCAGTTGTCGGTGAGATAGGCGAGCAATCCGTTCATCTGCGCGAACGCGGCGCGGTAGATCAGGTTGCGTCCGTCGCGTTCCTGCGAGATGAGTCCCGCATGCATCAGTTCCTTCAGGTGGAAGGACAGGCTGGTGCCCGCAATCTCAAGGGATTCGCCGAGCGCGCCCGGGGTGAGGCCTTCTGTGCCGGCGACGACGAGCGCACGAAACACCCGCAGGCGGACCTGCTGGGCGAGCGCGGCAAGGCTTTTGACGACGTCTGTTTCTTCCATATTTCAAGGATAGTTGAAATATTGAAGGACTGCAAGTTCGTGCACTACCGTCGATGTCCGGCGACCGCGGTCCCGAGCTGATGCAGGTAGCTCAGGCCGAGGGCGATCGGGACAATCTCAGCCGAGCAATCAAGCCGCCGCCGTCGCGCGGCAGCAGGTCGAAACTCCCGCCATGGCCCTTCGTGATCCGGTCGACGATCGCAAGTCCGAGGCCCGAGCCGCTCGCGTTGCTGCGCGCCGCTTCCATCCGGGTGAAGGGTTGCTTCATGCGTTCGACGTCGGCCGCCGGGATGCCGGGGCCGCGGTCCATGACGTCGACGGTCACGCTGTTGCCCTCGTGCCGCAGGGCGACGTCGATATCGGTGCCGGCGTAGCGCGCCGCGTTGTCGACGAGATTGGTGATCGCGCGGCGCAGCGCTTTCGGACGTCCGATGATCAACGCGATTGCATCGACGGAGCAACTCACGTTTCGCCCGAGCTTTTTCTGCCGCTCGACGATGTCGGCGATGAGCTCGTCTAGCGCGAGTTCCTCTTCCGGCTCGGAGGATTCCGGCCGCGCGAAGTCGAGGAACTGTCCGATGATGCGGTCCATCTCCTCGATGTCTGCGTTCATGCCCTCGCGCAGCGCTTCGTCGCTCGAGCTCATCTCCACGCCCAGGCGCAGGCGCGCAAGCGGCGTACGCAGGTCGTGCGAGACTCCGGCGAGAATCAGCGCGCGGTCTTCCGCGAGGCGCGCCAGATCGCGCGACATCTGGTTGAAGGTGGTGGCAAGGGTGCGGACTTCCTCGGGGCCGGATTCGGGCACCGGGGGAGGCGTCTCGCCGCGGCCGATTTTTTCGGCCGCCGCCGAAAGCGCCTTCATCGGCCGGTTGACGTGCGACACGATGAACCAGGCGGCGACAAGCGAAATGAGCAGGGCCAGCGCGCCCCAGCCCACCCATTGCAGCGCCATGCGCCGTTCGACGCGCTCCATCGGAACGCGAAGCCAGTAGTCGTCGTCGTCGATCTCGAAGCTCACCCAGAATCCGGGCTGCTCGTCGCGCAGAGAGGCGAAGCGAGTCTTCGGCCCGAGTGCCACGCGCACCGACTGGCTGATCTCGTTGAGCACCGTACGATCGGGCAGGGCTTCGAGTTTTTCGTCCGGTTCGACAGGGTAGATCTGGATGCCCTCGTTCTCGGCGAGTTCCCAGAGCAGCACGCGGCGCTTGGCGGAATCGGCGGTGACGAGCGCGGTGCGCGTCAGGTTCACCAGGCTCACCAGGTTCTGCGCCACCTGCCGGTTGCGCGGTGCCTGCTCGTAGGCGTGGAAGATCGACAGCCACGCGGCGGTGGTGGCGATCGCGACCAGCGACAACAACAGGAAGCTGCGCCAGAGCAGGGTGCGCGGAAGCAGTGTCATCGCTTTGCAACCGCGCCGGTGTTCACCCGCGCAAGCAGCCTCAGGCCTTGCCGCCGTCGGGCACGAACACGTAGCCGAAGCCCCAGACCGTCTGGATGTAGGCGGGCTTGGCGGGATCGGCCTCGATCAACTTGCGAAGCCGCGATATCTGCACATCGATCGAGCGGTCGAAGACTTCGTACTCGCGGCCGCGGGCGAGTTCCATCAGTTTGTCGCGCGACAGCGGCTGGCGTGAGTTGCCCACCAGCACTTTCAGCAGTGCAAATTCGCCGGTGGTGAGCGAGACCGTCTTGCCCTCGCGCTCGAAGGTGCGGGTGGCAAGATTCACCTTCATGCCGCCGAATTCGAACACCTCGACGGTGGACGAGGGCGCGCCGGGCGGCGTGGAGGCCGCGCGCCGGCGCAGCACCGCGTTGATCCGTGCTACGAGTTCCCGCGGGTTGAAGGGTTTGGGCAGGTAGTCGTCTGCGCCCATCTCGAGGCCGACGATCCGGTCCACTTCCTCGCCCTTGGCGGTGAGCATCACGATCGGAATGGTGTTCTTCGTGCCGCGCATGCGCCGGCAGATCGAAAGCCCGTCTTCGCCGGGGAGCATCAGGTCGAGCACCATCAGGTCGATGCGCTCGCGCGACAGGGTCTTGTCCATGCCCGCGGCATCGGCCACGGTGTAGACGGCGAATCCCTGCTCGGTCAGGTAGCGCTGCAGCAGATCGCGCAGTCGGAGATCGTCGTCGACGACCAGAATCTTGGTTTTTTGCTCAGGCATGCGGCTTATGGTATCCGCGTCCGGGATTCCTCACAAAGCCGCGCGCGGTAACAGATCGTTGCCGGGGCAGCGCCGGTAACAATTTCTTACAACCCGGCGCGCGGGTGACACAAAGCGCTTACAGGACGGGGATAGTCTTGGCCTCGTGATGCGTTCCGGAGAAAAAAGAGTATCCGGGCCGAGGCGGGCAGGGAAACAGGACGGGAGATCCGATCATGCGGTCCGAGGGCGCGGAACATGACGCAAGGAGTGATGACCATGGACAGGACACCGTTGGCGGGACCCGGACGGGCGTCCGGGATAGTCTCGCATGCCAATTCCGGATACCGCTTAACAGGCCGCGGTCACCCCTCTACAATCGGGTGCCTGATGCGTGTTCCCGGCCCCCGGCGGGAGCAAGGGCATGAGTGTCGTCCACGAAGGGTTGACCCTCGCACGGGTGGGTACAAGGAGAGCGGCAAGTGAAAACCTGGATACGCCTGGCATGCATCGCAGCCGCGCTGATGGCGGCACTGCCGGCCGTTGCGCAGCAGCAGAACGGCGGCCGCCGCATGCAGCCGCCGCCACCGGGGCAGCACCAGTTCCAGCCGCAACCACCGGGGCAGCGTCAGTTACAGCCGCCTGGCCGCGAGTCGGGTTCGGACGACCGGCGCGGCCGGATGACGCCGGAGGAACGTCATCAACTGCGCCGGGACATCAACCAGCACGGCCGCGAGGTGTACAGGGAGCACCAGCGGCGCTAGTGCACCGATTCTTCGGCGTAGCGCCAAGGCGCGGCTTCGGAATCCACGCAGCGCTGTTCGCCGTCGCGCTGCTGCTTCCCCGGATCGCCCTCGCCGGCATGGGCATAGAGGATGCCCGCCACCTGCTCGGTCGCACGGGTTTCGGCGCCACCGTCGATGAAATCCGCCGCTATTCGGCGCTGAGTCGTGAACAGGCGGTAGAGCAGCTGCTTGCAGGGGCAAAGCGCGAGGCAAGCGTGTTGCCACCCGAGTGGGTGGGTGAACCGCTGCCCGACATGCGCGCCCTGCGTGACGCCTCGCCCGAGGAGCGCAGGGCTTTCCAGGAACGCGAGACGCGCCGCGGCTTCGAACTTCGCGGCTGGTGGCTTACCGAGATGGTTGATACGCCGTCGCCACTCACCGAGCGCATGACGCTCTTCTGGCACAACCACTTCACATCCAGCCAGCAGAAGGTGCGCGCGGTGACGCTGATGTACCGCCAGAACGCGCTGCTGCGCCGCCATGCGCTCGGCAATTTCGCGGAAATGCTGCATGCCGCATCCAAGGACGGGGCAATGCTTGTCTATCTGGATGCGGCCTCCAACCGGCGCGGCCAGCCGAACGAGAACTTTGCCCGCGAGGTGATGGAACTGTTCACGCTTGGCGAGGGCAATTACGGCGAGCAGGATATTCGCGAAGCCGCGCGCGCCTTCACCGGCTGGAGCATCGAGCCGGGCACGGGTGAATTCCTCTTTCGCCGTATGTTGCACGACGAGGGCGAGAAGACGGTGCTCGGTCGCAGCGGCCGGTTCGACGGCGATGCGGTGCTCGACATCCTGCTCGCGCAGCCGGCAACTGCGCGTTTCATCAGCACCAAGCTGTGGCGCGAATTCATATCGCCGCAGCCGCGCGGCGATGCGCAGACGCGCGAGCTCGAGACGATCGCGGATCGTTTTCGTTCGAGCGGCTACGAGATCCGCACCGCCCTGCGCGAGGTGTTTCATTCGCGCGCGTTCTGGGCACCGGAGAACCGCGGCACGCTGGTGAAGTCGCCGGCGGACCTTGTGGCGGGGAGCCTGCGCACCCTGAACGTGGAGTTCCTCGATCCGCTGCCCTTCGCG
>CANIEV010000280.1 GCA_947466535.1 Betaproteobacteria bacterium | reverse complement strand
TTTGATGAATTTTGTTCGCTACCGGTTTTCTGCGGCAGAGAAATCGGGCTTGTCTCCGGAGGGGATGTCGGATTGTCGGTTTGCGATGCATTCTCCGAGAAAATCATGCTTCTTATGACGTCAGTTTGCTTTGGGAAAAGGGGCAGTACTACACTGGCTGACGCAATCATCATGAGCCCTGCTAGCAAGACTTTCAAAAGCGGTGAGCGCACTGCCAATTGCTTGGGCTTCAACTGTTGATCTTCCTTGGCATCATCAAGATCAAATATCTGGACACTGGAGTTCGTGATGACGCTGTCCTCGGTAGCGTCGGACTGTTTTTCGGAGGGCTGGAGCAGAGCAGGATCTATTTTTTTAAGCAGATTGATTGCCTCACTTTCAAGCCCGTTGTGACGGGCTTGCTCAAGCATGTGTCGCGCTTCATGAAGTGTCGGAGCGGGTATCTGCCAGTGCAATAACCGGTTGCCTAATATGGTCATGGGCTCCTGCTGCGTCCATGCGGTTCGCAGCAGGATTAGCTGGGTATTGGCGCCCGGGAAGTTGCTGACCAGTCGTGCGAGCAGCCGTCCCAGGACAGGGGCCATGGTGTCCGCCTCAGACGCGACCAGAACGCGTAATGGCACTGAAAGTGACCGTCCGTTCGTGGCTTCGGAGGTAGACATGGACTCAAGGATTAGATTGAAGCCGTTTAGCAACTCTTCCGAATTCGTTGCCGAGTAAACCTGCAGCCTGACTTCAGGAAACCCCCGTAGTCTCTTGACCAGGAGACTGCAGTAATGGTCGACGACGGCTCTATTGGGGCAGATGATGGACAAATTCATTCCATCGCTGACGATACGTTCGCAGAAACTGTCGCAGTGGGTGCTGTCTTCATCCCGCAAGAACAAGTCTGTTCTTGGCAGGTCCTGTCTAAAACCGGCAAGGGTCGGCTGTTGCGATGAATTCGTCACTGAGTTCCCTCTCCCTCCGGGTTGCCGTGCTGGTCAAAGCGAACCGAGCGCGGAACGTCGACAACCGGCTTACGAAGTTTCTCCATGCCAGGTTGGAAGCTGTTCAAGCCGAAGACGTATGCAATCACCTGAGCTACGGCGTAATAAAGCTCTTCGTGTATGGGTTGATTGACTTTTGTGGTGAAGTACAGCGCTCGAGCTAATGGAGGGGCTTGAAAGGTATGAACGCCGGCCTTTTTAGCTGCGTTTATGATTCCAAAGGCGATGGAATCGACTCCTTTGGCTAGCAGGATCGGAGCGCCATCTTTGGTCGGATCATAGGCCAGCGCCACGGCGAAGTGCTCCGGGTTCGTGATGACTACGTCGGCATCCTTAACCCGCTCCATCATGCGAGAAGTGGCCATTTCACGTTGCCTGCGTCTGATCTGTGCTCTTACTTCCGGGCGACCTTCGATATCCTTCATCTCGTCGCGAATTTCCTGCTTGCTCATCCGCATGCGCTTGTTGAACGAATGTTTTTGGTAAAGAGCGTCAGCTACCCCGATCAAAACAAAAGAGAGCGCGATGGTAAGGGTCGCTTTTATAATCATGGTGCCGGCTGCAGCAGCAGCTGGCTCGATATTCATCGAGCCAAGACGGAGAAAATCTACGACGTGATCATTCACGATCCAGGAGGTCGCGGATAAAACGATTACGAATTTCATTATCGTTTTGCAAAGTTCGACTAATGCTCTTAGTCCGAACATTCTTTGCAGCCCGGTGATTGGGCTTAGTTTTCCGAAATTGGGGGCCGCTGACTTCATGGCGAACATGTAGCCACCGGTGATGCCGGATGCGGCAACCGCTGCGAAGAGCGTAATCAAAAGTATGGGTGAGATGGCCAGGAATCCCCTGCCGAGGTGTTCTGCCATGACTGCAGGAAGGGTTTGGCCGCTAGCCATGACCCCTTGGTCGAATATGAAGCCAGCGGCAAACAAGGTCCTCAATTCGGTTGCAAGGCTGCCACCGTAAAACATCAGATAGAGCGTTGCAGTGACCATAACCGCTGCCGCTGTAACTTCATTTGATTTGGCGGACTCTCCGTCTTCACGGGCCTTTTGCAGTCGCCTCGCTGTGGGTTCTTCACTGCGGTCCTCCGCCGCGCTGTCGTCACTCATCAGCCGGCCCCGAGAATTTCACGAACCCTGGAGAATCCCTGTAGCCATAGCCACTGAATTCGGTTTCCTGCGGAACCCAATGAAATGTAAAGAAGCAGAATTCCCGCGAATATTGTGGCTGGAAAGCCCACGGAAAAAATGTTGAGGCTGGGCGCTGCTCTTGTCACCACGCCGAGACCGATGTTTATCAATAAGAGCGTCGCCAAGACAGGCAACGCAATCATCAGGGATCCAAGAAAAATCATCGAACTCCAAGAGATTAGATTCTTGATGGCGTTGAGTCCTATCAACGACTCGCCAACCGGAAGCATTCGGAAGCTGTCAAAAATGATCGAAATCAATATGACATGCCCACCGATGCCCATAAATATCAGCGTACCCATAATCAGCAGAAATTGCGCTATGACGGGTACGCTGCCAAAGTTCGGATCAATCAGGTTGGCGATTGAAAGGCCCATTGATGAGGAAATTGATTGACCTGCAACTACCAAGGCCCCTGTTATCACTTGCAGCACCATGCCTATGATGACCCCGATCGCTATTTCATTGAAGAGGGTGAAGAGGCCTCGGGCGGATAGTGGATCAATTGACGGCCACTCAAACATCGGAAAAACTAACCAGGTCAATGCCAGGCTCAAGGTGAGACGGACTCTCACGTTAGCGGCCTCGATCGATAAAATGGGAACGGTCATCAGCGCTGCCGTAATGCGCGCAAGCGGCCACAGCAAAGCATAGAACTTCGAAATGATGGCTGCGGATAGAATCGTCATAAGTCTTTTGCTGCTTCTGTTTCTGAAGGGTTTTTCAGGAAAACAGTGCTGGAATGCGGAGAAATACGGACCGGAAATAGTCCTCCAGAACGCTTATTTGCCAATTTCCGAAGACTACGATTGCGAGCGCCATCGCTATTAACTTTGGGATAAAGCTCAGGGTTGCCTCATTGATGGACGTGGCCGCCTGAATAACCCCAACAAGCAATCCAATGGCCAGTGCGACCAAAAGCAATGGAGAAGAAACAAGCAAGGTTATCCACAGTGCTTCTCTGGCAATGTCGACGACGGTAGCGGGATCCATGACCTTGCTCTTATCGGCTAGCGCACAACAAAACTGGACGCCAAAGAACCCATCGTAAGGCTCCAGCCATCAACCAACACGAACAGCATGAGTTTGAACGGCATTGAGATCATCATCGGCGACAACATCATCATGCCAAGGGACATCAGGATGCTGGCCACGATCAAGTCGATAACAACAAAGGGAATGTAGATCAGAAAACCGATAGTAAAAGCACTTTTCAGCTCGGATGTAATGAAGGCCGGCACAAGGGTAAAAAAAGGCACCAGCTTGGTTTCGGCGGGTTGTTTCGCCCCCGAAATCTGCATGAATGCTGAGATATCCTCCTGGCGGGTTTGGTTCATCATGAAACCGCGAATTGGGGCTTCTGCAGCTGCGATAGCCTTGTCAATCGGCATGCTCTGGTTCATGTACGGAAGGACGGCCTGTTCATACACGGTGCTCAGAACCGGAGACATAATGAAAAAACTCAGAAATAGGGAGAGCCCCACTAATACCTGGTTTGGCGGGGTCTGACCGGTTCCCAGCGCTTGTCGCAGCAACGACATCACGATGATGATACGTATGAACGGTGTCATCATGAGGAGCATTGACGGTAGAAGCGTCAGCAAGCTCATGAGTACAAGCAGTTCCGTTGTCACGCTGTATCTTGATCCCTGAGCTCCTTCCCCGACGACGTTCAAAATAGGAAGGCCCTGAGCGTATGCTGCAGACGACAATGCCATCAGCCCGCTAATCACAAGAAGAAGGCGGATGTTCATGGTGTTCCGGTCTTGTTGCGCTGGAAACTGGCCAGCATGCGTTTCAGTCCGGCACCGCTGGTGACTTCAACGTCGGTGGAAGGACTGCGCGTATCACTACTTTCATCTACAGGCTCTTCTTCGGCCGGCCACTCCGCGAGAGGCGCGATCTGCTGTGCAGTGATCCCGAGAAGGATTTCACGATCCTTGGCTCGAACCAGAACGATTCTCTGCCTGTTTCCCAGCGTGTGCGTTTCAAGCAGGTGAAGCTGCCTCAAATGTCGTCGGTGAAGTCCGATATTTCCGACTTTTTTGAGTGCGTAATAAAGCGCCACCATGATGCACAAAACCAGCAGGAAGCTCCCGCCGAAGGAAAGCCAGTCGCCTACGCCGAGCGGATATGAGGATTTCACGATTCAGAGGTTCTTGAGCCGTTCAGCCGCCGTGACAACTCTCGTCAGCCGGATGCCGTAGCGTTCACCTACCAGTACAACTTCCCCCTGGGCCACCACTGTGTCTTGAACGAGAAGATCTATGGGCTCCCCTGCAATTCGGTCAAGTTCAACGATGCTGCCTTGGGCTAGCCGCAGCAGATCACTGATCTTCAATACCGATCTTCCGACTTCGACAGTAATAGTTACAGGAATATTCTTTAATAGAGCGGCATCAAGCCGGGTTTCGGTTTGGGCGGGGATGGGCGATCGATCTCCCGCAATCGCGGCTGATTGATCCTGTTCTTCGATGATGTCTGGCATGTCTTTTTCCTTTTGCCTATTCCGGTACTTCTAGTATTTTTTCAATCTTGATCGCCACAATCGGGCCAGAGGTTCCCAGGCGCGCATCAAAAACAGGGATGTCCCTGATTTCGACCCGCGCGTAGTCGTTC
>CANIEV010000279.1 GCA_947466535.1 Betaproteobacteria bacterium | reverse complement strand
TATCCTAAAAGCAACTCGCTTCGGTCCGTAAGGCAACTCGCAATCAGGTGTAAGACGTTATGGTCTGAATCTTGAAGATTTATCTGGAAAGACAAGTACCAGCAGATCAAGTCAGTCGATACGATAGCTGAACCGGCATAAAGTGGACGGCAGATGTTGTCTGATCAAAGCCCACGAACGCTGCGCACGAGCCCCACTGCGAGTCCTTCGATTTCGAGTGTTTCGGTACGCAGGTCCAGGACAATGTGTTCGAAGTCGGGGTTCTCCGGTAACAGTTCGGCCACGGTACCCTTGCGGCGCAGCCTTTTGACGGTCACCTCG
This sequence comes from Betaproteobacteria bacterium, assembly GCA_947466535.1. Lineage (GTDB taxonomy): Bacteria > Pseudomonadota > Gammaproteobacteria > Burkholderiales > SG8-39 > CAMBSA01. Next base: position 4,559 of record CANIEV010000279.1, on the reverse strand, counting down.
TTGTCGATGCGTGCAACCACGATCTGGCCGGAACGCACATCGGCCGTACGGTGCACAGCCAGCAGATCGCCGTCGAGGATGCCGGCATCGCGCATGCTCAGGCCGCGCACACGCAGCAGGTAGTCGGCGCGGGGCTTGAAGAGCAGGGGATCGACGCGGTAACGCCCCTGGATGTTCTCTTCGGCAAGAATCGGCGCACCGGCGGCAACGCGCCCGACCAGCGGCAGGCCGAGGTCTTCAAGCAGGCGTATGCCGCGTGCAGAACCCTGCGCGATTTCGATGACGCCCTTTTTCTCCAGCGCACGAAGATGCGATTCGGCGGCATTGGGCGAGCGGAAATCGAGTGCCTGGGCGATTTCCGCGCGGGTCGGAGGAAAGCCCGTCGACTCGATCGACTCGCGGATCAGTTGCAGGATCCGCTCCTGTTGGGGGGTTAGTTGTTTCATGGAGGACGCCCGAGCGTAAAATGCAATGACTGTATTTTTATACAGTAGTTCGGAAATATGCAAGCGCTTGTTTCATCGGCTGACCGGTCGGCCTGCGCGTGTCATGGCTTATAATCGTCCATCGCCTGGATACAAGAGTCCTTCTCTCATGCTCTTCAAGAAAAAGAACTACGAGTCCGACATCACCCAGTTCATCCGCGGGCTGCTTCAGGAAAAGCCCCAGATCGTCGATGAACAAAAAAAGGGCAGAGCGCTGTGGTGGGATCGCAAGCTCGACCTCGATTCCCTCGAGCGCGAGGCGGAGTCCCGGGTCAAACAGCAGCCCTACGTCTATCAAACCAAGAACTGACCACCGCCGTCTGTTGCGGCGGAGTTCCGCGGTGCTGCTCTTTGCGTTGGCGGCGTGTACCCCGATGGCTGCCCTGCTCATGCCGTCGGCGCCGTTGCTGTCCGCTGCATTGGCATCGCGCGGCGATGACAGCGCAACGGCCGAGGCGATCCGCGACCTTCAGGTCAAGCGGGACTGGGCCGGTCTGACCAGGCTGGCGAACGAACGGATTGCACTGAACCCGGAAGACGCAGACTGGTGGGTCGTATTGGGTTACGCCGCCTTGCAGCGCAAGGAACTTGCCGAGGCGGTTAAGACTCTGGATACTGCGGTCACGCGGGCGCCCGAAGACATTGATGCACTGAACCTTTTGGCCGAGGCGCAGCGTCTTTCAGGTCAGGTTGCGCGCGCCACGCGCACGCTGGAGCGCGCGATGACCGTCGATCCGAGTTCGCCGATCAGCCGGTATCTGCTTGGCGAGGCCTATCGCGACGAGGGTCTCCTGTCGCGTGCGAGAGAGTCCTATGCCGAGGCGGTTCGGCTCGAGCCGGGATTCATCCTTGCCTGGTACGGGCTGGTCAAGGTGCTGGAACGCACCGGTCCGCAAGAGGATCGGGACACTGCACTTGCTCGCCTGCGAAAGCTCGATCCGGTCCTTGCGCAGGAGTTTTCGGATGCCGGGGAAAGCAAGCCCGCCGGTAGCTCCCGGTAGCGTCAAGCCGGTTCAGGCAATCGAAAACCCGTCATCGGCCGAAATCACGGCGCCGTTTAGGAAGGCCGAGGCATCGGAGGCGAGCAGGAGAAGCACCCCGTCCAGATCCTGCGACTGACCGATGCGCTTGCGCGGCAGCATGGACAGCAGTTTCTGCCCGCCTTCGGATTTCCAGTAATCGCTGTTGATTTCGGTCTCGATGTAGCCCGGGCAGATGGCGTTGACGTTGATGCCGTGGCGACCCCATTCCAGTGCCATGGCGCGCGTCATCTGGATCAGCCCCGCCTTGGACATGCCGTAGACCGCGAGCTGGTTGATCGCCCGCAGGCCTGCGACCGAGGAGATATTGATTATCCGGCCGCTTTTCCGGCTCACCATGCGCCGGCCGATTTCCTGCGCCACGAAAAAGGCGCCGCGAAGATTGGTGTTCATCACCAGGTCGAAATCGGCCGGGCTGTAGTCGCCCAGACGCCGCTGTACGGAAATACCCGAGTTATTTACCAGGATATCAATCGGCCCGAGCTGGGACTCGACAATGTCCGCTGCGGTTTTGATCGCTCCGGGATCGTTGACATCGAGCGCGACGGGTAAGGCATCGCATCCCACGGCGGCTATTTCATCGCACAACGTCTGAAGCCGGTCGAGACGTCTTGCAGCGAGAGCAACCTTGGCGCCGCCGAGTGACAGGGTTTTGGCAAAACGCGCTCCGAGGCCGGACGATGCGCCGGTAACCAGGGCAACCTTGCCATCAAGGCGAAAGACTGATTCCGGGGTGGGCATGGGTTCGGGCGTGTTTCGTTAGAGGGTTGTTATTGAAGAAAAACCGGAGTTTCGCATACGCGCATTTATCGTATAATGTATATTATGTTAAATATATGCCAGCTATCAAAGAAGTTCAATCACGGGCTCCGGTGCGCCGCAGAAGCTCAGCAAGATCGGTATTGCCGTCCTTCAACGCCCAACTAAGGGCCGTGGCGCCGGAGTCGTTCCTGAACTTTGGATCGGCCTTATGCTGAATCAGGAGCCGCACAGTATCGAGACGACCGCCGCGAGCGGCCATCATCAGCGCACTCGTGCCGTTGGCGGACAGTGCGTTGACGTCGGATCCTTGTTCGAGCAGAAAACGGCAGATCTCGGTCTTGCCTTCCGACGCGCAATAGTGCAAAGGCGTCCAGCCTTTGGCGTTGACCTCGGCTCCGTAGGCGACCAGAACTCGGGCAATCTCCAGGTGCCCTTTCAGCGCAGCGAACATCAATGCAGAATCGCCATAGGTGTTCCGCACCCGGACCCTCGCCTTTTGATTGAGCAGAAAACGAACAATATCGAAATTCCCCTCCATCGTGGAAAGCATCAAAAGGGTGTTCCCGTTTGCATCCGAACTGTCGACATCCATACCCTTCGAAACCGCTGCACGAACCGTTAATAAATCATTGAGTTTTATAGCTTTAAGCAAGTCGTCCAGCGTTTCCTGCGCATAAGCCGGCCAACTGATTGTTGAAGCTATAATAAATACAACCAAATACTTCAGAAGACTTCGTATAGTCGACATGAAGTTACTCTCTAGCTTCCTTGAAAAGACGAAAGAAATTTCGTGTCGTGCATTCGGCAATTGCCTCGACCGTGGTATCCCGCAGGCGGGCTATCTCGGTCGCAACATGGCGCACCCAGGCGGGTTGATTGGTTTTGCCGCGAAACGGGATTGGCGCAAGGTAAGGGGAGTCGGTTTCAATCAAAAGCCGGTCCGCCGGGACTGCTTTTGCCACCTGTCGCAAATCCTCGGCATTCTTGAAGGTCACAATGCCGGAAAACGAGATATAGAAACCCATGTCGACCGAAGCCATCGCAACGTCCATGGTTTCCGTGAAACAGTGCATGACGCCACCCGCCTCCTCTGCACCCTCCTCCTTCATGATTCGAAGCGTATCAGCTGCGGCTGATCGGGTGTGAATAATCAAGGGTTTACGAGACCTTTTTGAGGCCCGAATATGGCGTCGAAAACGTTCGCGCTGCCACTCCAGGTCGCCCATCAGCCGGTAGTAATCGAGCCCCGTCTCGCCGATTGCGACAATTCGCGGATGCGTAGACAGGCGCACCAATTCGTCTTCGGCGATGTCTTCTTCGGGACCATGATCCGGGTGAACACCGACGGAGGCGAAAAAATTTTCATAGTTTTCAGCGAGATTCAACACCTTCGGAAAATCGGACAAATTGACCGAGACGCACAAGGCGTGGCTGACCTGGTTTTCGTCCATGCAGGCGCGGATATCGTCCATCCGGCCGTCGTAATCCGGAAAGTCCAGATGGCAATGCGAATCGATGAGCCTCATCGGAACATCGCCCGGTAGCCGAGAAGCAACTCCTCGAACACCAATCGCGGGTTCAGCGGGTGCTGGGCAAGGGTGCGCGCGGCCACCAGACGGCGCAGGTACCGGCAGATATCGGGCGCAGAAACGCTGCCGGTCATTGACTTCAATTCCTTGATATTTTGAGAGAAATATCGTACTTGGCCGGTCGTCTTGAGCATCAGCAGATCGTGGCACCAGCGATACAGCACATCGATGAATTCCGCGGGTGCCGTCGATTGAAAACCTGCCGCGACCGACAAGGCATCCGATCGCGGGTTGGCCAATTCCGCCACGAGCGTCTGGATGGAGCCGAGTGAATCTCCCATCTTTTCGGCGGCGACTGGCGCACCGGCGGCCAACGCAAGCTGGAGGGATGGGTCGGACGCTCCCGTGCTCGTCAGCCATTGAATTGCCGCGACGGCCGATGGTTTTGCGATCGGGACTTTCTGGCAGCGGCTTCGAACCGTCGGCAAAAGCCGGTGCGGTTCGCTCGAAACCAGCAGGAAAAGGGTTCCCGGACCGGGTTCTTCGAGGCTTTTCAGCAAGGAATTCTGTGTGGCGGCATTCATTGCCTGAGCGGGGCGCACAAGAATGATTCGCCGACCACCCCGATGCGTGCCGATCGAAAGAAAGCCCTGCAGATCCCGAATCTGGTCGATCTTGATCTGCTCACTCTTCTTTTCCTTGGAGGTCGACTCACTGCCTTCGGCTGGAATATCAAAGATTTC
>CANIEV010000278.1 GCA_947466535.1 Betaproteobacteria bacterium | reverse complement strand
CGGAGGCGCCGAGGACATCTATATCGGCGCCGCTCAGTATCGTCCGTGCCGTGCTTAACAGGGGCTCGGGTCTGGTCGTCTAGCGCATCGAAAACGCATACCCTCTGACCAAGGACGAACCAGTTCTGTACGTAAATCGCCCGCTTTCAGGCGCGAGTATTGGGGGTTTGAAATAAATGTTCAACTTTTCCACCGGGAAAAGGCGCTATCCCTTCACGCACACCACCTGCTTGAGCGTGTGCACGACTTCCGTCAGGTCGGACTGGTTGGCCATCACGGTGTCGATGTCCTTGTAGGCGCCGGGAATCTCGTCGATCACGCCGCGGTCCTTGCGGCAGATGACGCCTGCGGTCTGGCGCGCGAGATCGGCTTCGCTGAATTTTTTGGTCGCGGCGGTGCGGCTCATGCGACGGCCGGCGCCGTGGGCGCTGGAGCAGAAGCTGTCCGCGCAGCCCTTGCCGCGGACGATGTAGCTGCGTGCGCCCATGCTGCCCGGGACGATGCCGAGCTCGCCCGCCCGGGCGCGGATGGCGCCCTTTCGCGTGACCCAGACATCGGCGCCGTAGTGGTGTTCGCGCTCGACATAGTTGTGGTGGCAGTTCACTGCTTCTGACGTGACTTCGAACGGCGGCAGATGCCGGGCGAGCGCCTCCAGCACCAGATCCAGCATGCAGCGGCGGTTCTGCAGCGCGTAGTCCTGCGCCCAGTGCACCGCTTCCACATAGTCGTCGAAGTGCTCCGCGCCTTCGCGAAAGTAGGCAAGATCGCGATCGGGCAGGTGGATGTCGTTGCGTTCCATGTCCTTGCGCGCGAGCCGGATGAAGTAATCGGCCATCGCGTTGCCGATGCCGCGGCTGCCGGAGTGCAGCATCACCCAGGCGCGGTCGGATTCGTCGAGACAGACCTCGATGAAATGGTTGCCGCCGCCGAGTGTTCCCATCTGGTGGGTCCAGCGGGAGTTCCTGCCCATCGACTTGAGCAGTTGCGGGTGGCGCTGGATGAGTGTTTTCAGGCCGCGCTCGAAGGGGCGCGCGGAGTCGGCGAGCACACGGTTGTCGGCGTGCTGTTCTCGCCCGACCGGCACATCGCGGCCGATTTGGTCGAATACCTTGCGCAGCGACTTCTCGTCGATGTCGTTTGCTCCGATCGACAGCCGCGCCGCCACCATGCCGCAGCCGATATCCACGCCGACCGCCGCCGGGACGATGGCCTTGTGCGTTGCGATCACCGAGCCGATGGTGGCGCCGATGCCAAGGTGCACATCCGGCATCGCGGCGATATGGTGATGGATGAAGGGCAGGCTCGCGATATTGGCGAGCTGCGCAAGCGACTTTTCGTCGATGTCGTCGGTCCAGATGCGGACGGGGACGGGCGTGTGAGTGAGGGTTTTCTGAACGGGCATTGGCTGATCGGGCAACGGTCGCGAAGCGCCGACTGTACCTAAGGAATCGCTGATCAAGTCCAATTTCGAGGCTTGAAGGTTCAGCGTTCCCTCTGAGATGGGGGAGTTACGAGGGGGCGTAGCCCCCTTGTTCAGTGGCTCCCTAGAAACGCGCTCCGATCGCCAACCGGGTCATGTTGCTAGCGGTGAAATTCGCCTTTGGGTCCCACGCAACACGTATGAACCAGGGTTCCTGGTCGTAGGTCAGCGTGACGCCTGTGGCGCGGAAGGATTCCGCGTCCGGATCGGCGCGGCCGGCGCGCTGGAACAGGTCGACAGTCAACCGCGAGCGCTCGCCGGTCTTGCCGCGCACGACGAGGTGGGTGACGCGCTGGCCGGTGCCGAGGCGATCGTCACGAATCTGATAAAGCGTGGTGGCGGTGGACTCGTTCGGGCGCCAGCCCGCGCCGATCAGGGTGGAGTCGTTCGGGTCGAAGTTGAGGTTGTAGTAGGGGCGGCGGTTGGTGCGTCCGAGGCCGAGCAGTCCGAAGTAGGGTGTCTTGTTGCTGTCGCTGAATTCGAAGGTCGCGCTTGCACCGACGAACCCACGCGAGGCGAGTTGCCCCGAGGCGATGAGTTTGCCCAGGGGCAGCGAGAACTGCCGTTCGTAGCCGGCGCGTGTCTGCACGAATTCGTCCCCGCGCTGGTACTTGCCGATCCAGAAGACATCCTTCTCGCGATTGCCGCGCAGGTTGAGGTCGGCCGCGGAGTGGCCGGCGGATTCGTTGTAGACGCTCGGGGTCAGTTTCCAGTCGATGCTGCGGTCTGCGCGAGCGGGCTCATTGGGTTCGATGTCGGCGCGGTCTTCTATTGCACGGGCGGGGGAAGATGCCAGCAGGACGATCGCGATAATCCATGCAAGGTGCGGTGTCGAGCGTTGATCGGTCATCGAAGGTGTGCTGAAATTCGAATCCGGGCTTGGCATTTTTTCATCAGGTCGTCAGGCGAAAACGACAAGGGCTCCCGTCGGGAGCCCTTGTCACAGCGTGAAGCGCGAACTGCTTATTGCTTGTTGAACTGCACCGACGCCCGCAGGTTGGGGTTGTTGACGACTTGCCCGGCTGTGGGTCTGTAATGGCAAAAGCCGTTTTGCAAGCTGACTCGCGCGACGTTGGCGATTTCCACGTACTGCGCCGCTACCAGGCCGCAGGTTGGAGCTGCCGTGCACTGATAGGGATTCGCGCCCGTCACAGATTGCGAGGCTGAAAAAGAGGTGGGCGGGACCGTGCAGGTTCGCATGTCCATATTGTAGGTAAAGGTTCGCGTTTCAGCGCAGGCCTGCGGGGAGTCCTGTCGGACGATTATTTCACCCAGAGGTATGGCAGGGTTGTACGCGCTTCGGTTTACGTAGGCGTATTCGCAGCCGTTTGCGGTTCGCGCAACAAATCGGCCGGTCGCCATTCCCAGCATCAGAGCGGTGGTCGACTGGGGTTCGTTGAGCATCTTGACATTGAAATTGACTGTCGGCGGGCAGCCGCAGGCCGGAATGGGTGTCATTTCCGGTCGCACCCCGGTTTGCGCTTTCTGAACGATGTTCGGGTGCTGCTGCGGAAATTGTGCTTGGGCTCCGAAGGACAGCGCCAATAGAAAGGCAGCAGTTGCAGCGGCGAGGAATCGCATCGGACGGATTTTGGTTAAATACCACCGCATCGCAGTTGTGTTCATTTTGGCCTCCCGGCGCTTGGGTTTGGGGAACTCAATCCGGCAGAAATACGCCAGTAAATGTCTAAAGTCAATGCCGCCGCCGCGATCTGCGGGGCCTCCAGAGGTTTGATGGATCACCCGGTCGGGATGCCATCACCGGGCATTGGGGCTGTCCGGCCCGGGAATCCGCTCCGGTATGATCGCTCGATGTCCGGGTAGCGGACTCGTGGGGCATGAGACAGAAAGCTGTCGCGGTGCGAGAAGCGGTATTTTTCGATTTGAGGAGGAGTCGCAATGGCAAAAGCCTATTGGGTGGTGCAATACCGGGAAATCAGGCGTCCGGAGGCGCTGGTGGAATACGCGAAGATCGCGGGCCCGGCGGTGCAGGCGGGCGGCGGTAGATTCCTGGTTCGCGGTTCGCCGTCGGTGGTGTACGAAGCCGGGGTGAAGGAACGCACGGTGGTGGTCGAGTTTCCCAGCCTAGAGGCGGCGATTGCGACGCATGACGGACCGGGTTACCAGGAGGCCTTGCGCGTGCTGGGCGATGCGGTGGTGCGCGACATGCGTTTGGTTGAAGGGCTGAGCTGACCGGAGTCGCGATGGACGGAAAGATGCGCCTTGGCCTCTTCGCTCTCAGCGAGGGGCACCATGTGGTTTCCTGGCGGCATCCGGAGACGCTGCCGGGGGCGGGGCACCGGATCGAGCATTACGTCGAGATGGCGAAGACCGCCGAGCGCGGCTGCTTCGACATGCTGTTCCAGGCGGATTCGCAATCGACTTTCGGGCCGGACGACCCGGACATCTGGAAACGGACGAATTACACCGACGTGTTCGAGCCGCTGACCCTGGCTTCCGCGATGGCGATGGTGACGAGCCGCATCGGGCTGGTGTGCACCGCGAGTGCCACCTATAACGATCCGTACCATGTAGCCCGTTACTTCGCCTCGATCGACATGATCAGCAAGGGCCGCGCGGGCTGGAACCTGGTGACCTCGTCTGCGGCGTCGGAGGCGCTCAACTTCAGTTTCGATGCACATGTGCCGCACGCCGAGCGCTACGAGCGCGCGCGGGAATTCGCCGAGGTGGTGCTGGGCCTCTGGGACAGCTACGACGAGGATGCGTTTCTCGGCGACAAGGCATCAGGCCTGTACTTCGATCCGGCGAAGCTGCATTTCCTGAACCACAAGGGCAAGCACTTCAAGGTGCGGGGGCCGCTCACCTGCATGCGCTCGCCGCAGGCCAGGCCGGTGATGGTGCAGGCGGGCCAGTCGGAAGCCGGACTTGAACTCGCGGCGGACACCGCCGAAGTCCTGTTCAGCCTGACGCAGGACATCGTCGCGGCGCGCGCTTTTTATGCCGACCTGAAAAAACGTGTCGTCGCGCGGGGCAGGGTGGCGCATTCGCTGCTGGTGATGCCGGGCGTTCTGCTCGTGCTCGGACGGACGGATCGCGAGGCGCGGGAGAAATTCGAGCAGGTGCAGTCGCTGATCCATCCCGAGCACGGGATTGCGGTGCTGTCGGACCTGCTCAACGTGGATCTGTCACGCCACGACATCGACGGACCGCTGCCGGATGCGCCGACGACCAACACCCAGCAGGGCCGGCAGCAACTGCTCTACGCGATGGCGAGAAACGAAAATCTCTCGATTCGCGAGGTCTACACGCGGGTGGTTGGCGGGCGCGGTCACCGGATACTTTGCGGCACGGCGAAGACAGCGGCCGATTCGCTAGAGGAGTGGTTTGCCACTGGTGCCTGCGACGGTTTCAATATCATGCCGCTCACCTTTCCCGGCGGCCTGAACGAGATCGTCGACGAACTCGTGCCCGAGCTTCAGCGCAGGGGACTGTTCCGTACGAAATACGAGG
>CANIEV010000277.1 GCA_947466535.1 Betaproteobacteria bacterium | reverse complement strand
GCTGCGGACTCAACACGACCAGGGAATGTCCACATCCCGAAAACCGCCTCATAGAATCGGGCCATGAGCGTGTACCGCTCGGTGATGATCGCAATGTGTTTGATTTGTGCCGTCATTTTCACTCCGCATTGTTCGAGTTCGTGGTCCCGTGACGGATGCTAGCGCGCTTTACAGGAACTGCGGCATGCACGAAAACTCGGCTTGGCTTGGCTTCGATATGTGCGAGCGCCGGAACCGAAACCCGAGACCTTACTGCGCGCCGAGCTTGCGGCTGCGGATGATCTTTCCGCTCACCGCGGATTCGCTGCGGATCGCCTCGCCCAGCGCCACCGGCGTGATGAAGGTCGGCGCAAAACCCATCGTATCCAGTCGCAGCTGCACATCCGGTTCGCGCAACAGCGCCTGGACATCGGCGTTGATCTTCTGCACGACTATTGCTGGCAAACCTTTGGGCGCGAAGATCGCCACCCAGGCGCTGCTGTCCACGCCCGCCGGACCGCCCGCCTCTTCCAGAGTGGGAATGTCGGGATAGGCCGGCGAACGCGTCTTCGCCACAAACGCGAGCAGCTTCACCTTGTTTGCCTTCAGCATCGAACCGGCGGAGCCGCTGGTGTTGAACGCCCAGTCGATGTCGCCGTTGGCAAGCGCGATGAATATCTGCTGGTTGGAGAACTGCACCGCGCTCATCTGCGTGCCGGTAAAACTCTCGAGCATCATGCCGCCCAAGTGGATCGGGCTGCCTACATACGGTATGCCGTAGATCAGCTTGCCGGGATTGGCCTTTGCCTCGGCGATCAGACCGGGGATGGTCTTGTGCCGGCTCTCCGGCCCGACCATAAGAAAATACTGCGTGCGGTAGACCATCGCCACCGGTGCGAAATCGCGTTCGGTGTCGTAGTTCGCGTGTGGCTCGTTCCCCTGCACGGCAAGCTGCGGGTTGATCACCATATGGCCGTTGCTCGACCACAGCAGCTCGTGCCCGTCGGCGGCGGCCTTCTTCACCGCCTCGATTGCAGGCCCCCCGTGCGCCGCGGGTCGCGGATCCACCAGCACCGTTTTGCCCCAGGATTTGGACAACTTTTCCGCCACGATGCGCGCCACGATGTCCGGTCCTGCGCCTGCGGGATAGACCGAAGTGATGCGCACGTTCTTTGAAGGAAATACCTGCGCCACGGCAGTCGGCACATGCGCAGCGAGCGCAAGCACGAGGCCCGCGCCAAGTAGTCCCGTGCCAAGTACACCGATTCGATTCATCCTTCCTCCTCCTTGCTGCACGTTCGACTCAGGCGACCGCCGCGCCGCGCACCGTATCCATCACCGAGGCCGAATCCGCAGGCGCCGCATCACCGCGCCAGGCGCTGTGCCCGTCGGGCCGCACCAGCACCAGTTTGCGCTCATACAGCTTTGCAATTGCCGGATCGTCGATCTTCGATACTTCGATCGGCACGCCTTTCGCGTTTGCCGCCGCGACGAGCGGATCGCTCGCCCGCGCAGCAGCGCCGAAATCGAGCAACCGGAACCCTTTGCCATACAGGTCGAGAATGGAACGCCCGTCGGCAAGCCACGCATGCGGTACGCGATGCCCGGGGCGCGCGGTGGGCACGTAGTCCGACATGTCGTCCGGCGTCGGCGGCGTGCCGTCGGGCACGCAGATCGGCGAATTCTCGTAGCGATAGCCAAGCGACACACCGTGCACTTCCCATTGCCGCTTGATGCCTTCGTCGAGCGTGGCCGCGACTTCGCGTCGCTTGGCCTCGCCCCGCGGCGTATCCTCGAGGATGCCCGAGTAGTCGAGCTTCGCACGCAGCCTGGAGAAGTTGCCCGCTGCCGCACTCACGTTGCGAACGCCCACCGGCCGGCGCTCGACGTCGTAGCTGTCGAGCAGGCCCGCACCGCCCCAACCGTTCAAGCGCGCCGCGAGCTTCCATGCCAGGTCGCCCGCATCGCCGATGCCGGTGTTCATGCCGTAGCCGCCGTTGGGCGACATCATGTGCGCGGCGTCGCCCGCGATGAACACGCGGCCCAAGCTGTAGCTTTTCGCCACCAGTTTGCTGCGGCGCCAGGGCAGCACCGACTCGATCGTGAAGTCGATGTCGTCCGCCCCCATTGCGCGGCGCACCCAGGCCCCGGCATCGAAATCCGCCGCCTCGACGCGTTCCTTCGAGCCGATCACCGTCACCCGCCAGAGTTCGCTGCCATCCACCACGGTGAGTTGTCCCCACGCGCCGTCTTCGCCGAGGAAGATGTAGCGCTCGGCGCTGCCCTTGTCGTGCTTTTTGAGCAGGCCGGGAGAGCGGATGTAGATGCCCACCGAATAACTCAGCACCGGCTCGCCATCCAGCTCGATGCCCACTGCGCGGCGCACGCTGCTGCCCGCGCCGTCGCAGCCGACGAGGTATTGCGCGCGGACATCGAACGCCTCGTTCGTCTTCAGGTCGCGCAGTTTCACGAGCACATGGTCAGTCTGCTCGGTGTGCGAGACGTACTCGCAGTGATGCCGCAGCCGCTCCGCCCCCCGCTCGCGCAGCGCCTGCGCGAGGATCGGGTCGAACCAGAGCTGCGGGCAGCGCTGCTTTTTCTCGGGCGTCTCGGGCGTGAGCGCCTGGTCGCGCATGGACGGATACTCGCGCACGCTGATGCGATGCCCCGACATGCTGGTGCAGTACACCATGTTGAGCGCGTAGTCTTCGGGAAAGCCGCAATTGCGCACGCGATCGACAATGCCCCACTGGCGGCAGAACTCCATCGAGCGCACCGACACCACGCCCATTTTCGAATGACGAACCACGCCATCGGTGCGGTCCACCACGCGGGCGTCGATACCCCGGCAGGCGAGGTCGAGCGCAAGCCCGAGGCCGACCGGGCCGGCACCAATGATCAGAACGGGGACTTCCAACACGATTTGGGACCTCCGGTAGAAGCGCACCTGGGGAACAGGGCCTGTCTGAATATGCAAGGAAGCTCTGGTCAAGTCCCGATTGTGCAACGAATCGAACAGAGCCTCCCTCTGGAGTGGGGGATATGCAAGGGGGCGATGCCCCCTTGTTCAGAAATTCCGTAACATCGACTTGGCCCAATCATGCCGGGACATCGCGTTGTCGATGAGCCCGTGCCCGTGAAATATCAGTTAGAGTCCGCACCCAACCGGGACCGGAAACCCACCCAACAATGCCCCTCTCCCCCGAAGCGATTCGCGCGATACAGGACTCCGTTGCGACGATAACCGGAGTGCAGCTCGGCCCCGCAGACACCGCCCGCCTGCATGCCCTGCTCGCCTCCGCGGACACGCTGTCGGCGCACCGCGCCGACGGCTACTCGAGCCGGATGGTCACGATACTGCTCACCGACCTGCGCGGCTTTACCGCCTATTCGGAGGGATTGCCCGCCAGCACCGTGTTCGACGTACTCAATCGCTACCTCGGCCGTATGTGCGAGATCGCGGTGAGCAACGGCGGGATCATCGACAAGTTCATGGGCGACTCGGTGATGGTCCTGTTCGGGGCCCTGGAGCACGGCGAGAACGACGCGTTCCGCGCGGTGACCTGCGCGGTGCAGATGCAGATCGCGATGGACGAAATCAATAGCGACAACGCAGCGAGCGGCCTTGCGCCGCTGCACATGGGCGTGGGTATCCACACCGGGCGTGTGGTGGCGGGTCTGCTGGGCTCCAAGCTGCACTCCGAATTTACCGTCATCGGACAGGAAGTCAGTCTCGCCTCGCGCATCGAGTCGTTCAGCCTGCGCGGACAGGTGCTGATCAGCGAGGCGACCTTCGCTCTCTGCGCAGGCTTGCTGGAGACGGCCGAGCCGCTGGATGTGCAGGTGAAAGGAAAACAGGACCTGATGCGCGTGCGCGAAGTGTTCGCGATTCCCTCGCTCGGCCTCAAGGTGCCGCGCAAGGACGAGCGCAGGAGTCCGCGGGTCGATGTCCGTTTTCCGGTCGGCTATCGGCTCATTGCCGACAAGATTGTCCTGCCAGACCTTCGCAAGGGCGTGGTGCTGGACCTCGGCTACCAGGGCATGCGCGTGGAAATCGGGCGCAAACTGGACAGGTACGATGACATCGTCCTCGACTTCGATTTGCCCCTGTTCGGGCAACACGCCACCGGCGTCTACGCCAAAGTGCGCAACATCCGTCCGGAACGCGATACCCATCTCGCGGGCCTTGAGTTCACCTCGATCGGCGTGCACGACGAACAGGCGATCCGGCACCTGGTGCAGTTCCTGATGCAGGGAAGCCCGACGAAGTAGCCGCGGCAGCGACGCTCGCGCTTGGCGCCTACATCTACCCCGGCCGCGCGCCCGCCCGCGCGAGTTCGCAATGCCTCCGCACCCACGCCATGCCGTAGTCGTTACCGTTGGGGGTGCGGATCACCGTGTGGATATGGAATTTCTCCGGCTCGGAGTTGCCGAGAAATACCCCCGCATGATGGTCGAACTCGATCATCAGCGCCGGACTCTGGATTCGGTAATAGAACGGGCTCTCGTCGTCGGTGCCGCCGATCCAGCAGAAATGCGTGGCGGCGAGATGCCGCTCCGCCTCCTGCATACGCGCCGCGAACGGCCCCTCGGGAAGATACGACAGGTAGGACGCGATCAGGTCGAGCAATGCACGGCGCACCGGCGCATCGAACCCGTCCGCGCAGGCGCCCTCGTACGGCACCACACGGTTATCGCGAAAGGCGCCACCAAGGTGAAGCTCGTCCCCGATCGCGATCCGACCCGCGGGCATTGCAGGATCGCGCTTTTTCGAGAACAGTTTCGCCCTGCCTTGCACGCCCGCCGGCAGGGAACGCATCAGATCGAGCCCCATGCGTTCCTGGTCGTCGAACACCGACAGGCCCTGCAGCGGACCGGCGTCGATGCAGTTCGGTTCCGCGCCCATGAACACCGGCGTCATCGCCATCTGCCGCCCGAGCATCAGGCAATTCACGCACAGATGATGACCGTAGAGATTCCAGCCCCAGG
>CANIEV010000276.1 GCA_947466535.1 Betaproteobacteria bacterium | reverse complement strand
GTCGTACCTGATGCGAAGTGCTTGAATTTGATCGACAGCTGAAAATCTAGCCTAGCCCGCTCTGGGAGCACTTTGCCTTCAAACAGGTATGTTTCCATGATGATCCTGTAGGAGATCTAGAATCGTATTACGTACTAACTAAGGCACTAGGAGGCTGCCTACCTGACGCTGCGAAGAATCCGCGCCCGCAGTGATTCGATATGGCTGCGCATCGCCTTTTCCGCGCCGGGGCGGTCGCGCCGGGTGATCGCTTCGAGCAGCGCGACGTGTTCGGCCTGCGTGACCTGCAGGTCGTGTTCCTGCCACCAGCGCATGTGCCAGATGCGGATCGAGCGCTCGTGCAGGGTGCGCATGAATTCCGCGATGATCGGGTTGTCGGCGACGCTCGCGATCAGCTTGTGGAATTCGCGGTCGATGTCCATGTATTGCCGGCGGTATTTCTGGTCCACGAATTTCGCGGACTCCTGCACCAGCTTCTTCAGCCGCTCGGCGCCATCACTCGTAATTCGTTCCGCGGCAAGGCCGGCGATGTAGGGTTCGACGACTTCGCGGCCTTCGAGCACGCAGACGATCTCGTTGAGCGAATCGGGCCGCACGATCAGGCCCTTCCTCGGGATGATCTCGATCAGGCCTTCCGAACTCAGGCGGTGCACCGCCTGGTGCACCGGCGTGCGGCCGATGCCAAGCGCCTCGCAGATCACCGCCTCGTTGAGGATCTGCCCAGGCTGGTATTCGAGCGACAGGATCCGGGCCTTGATTGCCTCGTACGCCTGCTCGGAGAGCGAAGGTTCGCGCGCGGCATTGGCCCGTCCAAGAGCACTCCCCGACACCCTGCCCTTGGCGGGTGTCGCCCGCTTTCCCGCCGCGCTGGATTTCTTGTTCGGCACTGCTCCTCCTGGTCATCCCCGCACGCCGCGGATGAGTCCGTTGTGCTCTCGCGGCTGGCGTCGAAACGCTCTGCCGCTTATGATATATCAACGTAATATCTAGCTTTCCAGCCGCATCGATCGCGCACCAACCAAGACTGTCCAGACCATGCCCGACACGCCGAAGCCGTATCCCGTAAAGCACACCGCAGCGCGAGTGTACCGATGAGCGCCGCGCCGCACATTCTGCGCGTGCCCGCCGCCGGCCTTGTCGACTTCGGCGCGCGGCTGTTCCAGGCGCTTGGCCTCGACACCGCGTCCTCCACGAAGGTGGCGGAGGCGCTGGTGGATGCCGACCTTGAAGGCATTGCCTCGCACGGCGTGATGCTGCTGCCGATGTACGCGGACAAGATCCGCGCCGGCTCGGTCTCGCTCGCCAGGGAAGCGACGGTTGCGAACGACACCGGCGCCGCGGTGGTTCTGGATGCGGGCAATGCGCTCGGACAGCTCACCGCACATCAGGCGGTGGAGATCGCCTCCGAACGCGCAAAGAAGCACGGCCTCGCGGCAGTGGCGGTGCGCAACGCGTTTCACTTCGGCACCGCGGGACGCTGGGCCTCGATGCTCGCCGAACGCGGCGCGATCGGCGTGGTGATGTCCAACACCCGGCCGCTGATGCCCGCCCCCGGCGGCGCGGAGCGCGTGGTCGGCAACAATCCGCTCGCGATCGCGATGCCGTCGGGCTCGGGCGCACCGATCGTGCTCGACATGGCGATGAGCGCGACCGCAATGGGCAAGATCCGCCTCGCCGACGCGGCGGGCAAGCCGATTCCGGAAGGCTGGGCGAGCGATGCGAGCGGCAACCCGACCACCGATGCGGCGGCCGCGATCAAGGGCATGCTGCTGCCCGCCGCCGGTCCGAAGGGCTTCGGCCTGGCGTTCATGATCGATCTGTTCTGCGGCGGGCTCGCCTCGGGCGCGATCGGCGAGGCGGTGAAGCCGCTCTACGGTGACCCGAAGATGCCCTACGGCTGCGCACATTTCTTTCTTTCGATCGACGTGGCGCATTTCCGGGCGCTCGGCGATTTCGCGGCCGCCGCGGATGGCTTTGCCGACAAGCTGCGCGGATCGAAGCGAGCGCTGGGCGTGGAACGGCTGTACGCACCGGGCGAACCGGCGCAGGCACTGAAGGCATCGAACGCCGGCACCTGCCCGCTCGCGCCGGAGACCGCGCGCGACCTCGCCGCGCTGGCTTCGAGCCTCGGCGTGGACAGCAAGAACATTTTCAATATTTCCTGAGGAGAAGCAGACCATGGCAAAGAAACAGATCACCACCGACCGCCTGCGCCAGCCCAACGGGCATTTTTCGCAGGCCACCATGATCGAGGCCAAGGGCCGTCTGGTGTTCATCTCCGGCATGACCTCGCGCAAGCCCGACGGCACGATCGCCGGCATCGGCGACGTGGAGACGCAGACGCGCCAGGTGTGCGAGAACCTGAAGAGCGCGGTGGAAGCCGCCGGCGGCACGCTCGAGGACATCTGCCGGGTGGACGTGTACGTGCGCAACATGGAGCACTTCGACGTCATCCACAAGGTGCGGCGCGAATACTTCCAGCCTCCTCTGCCCGCCTCCACCATGGTCGAGATCAACAAGATGACCTCGCCGGACTACCTCATCGAAATCAATGCCATTGCGGTGATCCCGTGAGCGCGCCGAAGGTTCTCGGCCTCAACGGCATCGGCCTCGAAGTGCCGGATGTCGAGGTGGCGCGGAAGTTCTACACCACCTTCGGCCTGCAGGGCGAGATGCGCGGCGAGACGCTTATGCTGCGCAGCCCCGGCCGAAAAAATGAGGAGATCGTGGTGGTGAAGGGCGGCACCAAGCGCCTGAATCACATCTCCTTCTATATCGATCCCGCCACGCAGGGTGCGTTCGCAGACCATTTGCGCAAGACCGGCATGAAGGTGCAGGACACCCCGCCGGCAGGCGGCGCGCGCGAGGGCTTGTGGTGCCAGGACCCGTGGGGCACCTGGTTCCACCTGCATGCCGCGCTGCCCGAGCCGGTGGCGATCGTGCCGGTGCCGACCTACAACTTCGGTGGCCGCGCCGATCGCGTCGACGTTCACCTCTGGAACACGCTGCCGCAGAACAGCCCTCTGATGCGCATCGGCCACATGCTGCTGTTCACCCAGGACTTCGAAAAGGCGGAGCAGTTCCTGATCGATTCGCTCGGCCTGCGCACCGCCGACCGCGCGGCGGGCAAGGTGGCGTTCATGGCGGCGGGCTCGGGCCTGATCGACCACCACTGCTTCGGCCTGGTCAACAGCACGCACCGCGGCTTCCAGCATGCGAGCTTCCAGGTGGCAACCGTGGATGACATCGGCTTCGGCGCCTGGCGCATGTTCAACGCCGGCTACAAGGAGAGCTTCGGCCTCGGCCGGCATGCGCTCGCATCGAACCTGTTCCACTACATCCGTGATCCGTGGGGAAGCTGGGTGGAGCTGTATGCCGACATGGACAAGATCACCGACACCTGGGTGAGCCGCGACTGGAACCAGCTGCCCTACATCTGGGGCCCGGGCTGGTCGCCCGAGTTCTGGGGCAAGGAAATGAACGGTAACTTCGAGCCGAAGTAGCCATGGGGTTTGCGATCCTGCTGCGGAGTGTGACGGCGGCCGCGATGCTCGCGCTGCCCTGTGCGGACGCGCTGGCGCAGGCGTATCCGTCCCACGCGACGCGGATCATCGTCACCAACCCGCCCGGCGGGACGGTTGACATCCTCGCGCGCACCGCGGCGGATGAGCTCGCGAAAGCGTTCGGCCAGCCCTTCGTGGTGGAGAACCGGCCGGGTGCCAACGGCAACATCGGCGCCGACCTGCTCGCCAAATCCGCACCCGACGGCTACACCCTGATGGTCGGGCCGCCGGGACCGTTCGCGATAAATCCCAGCCTGTTCGCGAAACTGTCCTACAACCCGGCCACCGATCTCGCGCCGGTGACGCTGCTCGCGGTGGCGCCTCTGGTGCTGGTGGTGAACCCGGGCGTGCCGGCAAACAACCTGCAGGAACTGCTCGCCTGGATGAAAAAGGAAGGCAGCCCGAGCTATGCCTCGCAGGGCCCCGCCTCCACCGGCCAGCTCGCGATGGAACTGCTGAAGGCGATGGCGGGCGTGAACGCGACGCACGTGCCTTACAAGGGCAGCGCGCCTGCGATCACCGACCTGATCGCGGGCCATGTGAAGCTTGCCTTCGACAACACCACATCGAGCCTGCCGCATGTGCGCCGCGGCGCGCTGCGAGCGATCGCGGTGGCGGAGAAGAAGCGCCTCGCCGCCGTGCCCGAGATTCCCACGGTGGACGAACAGGGAGTGAAGGGCTTCGAAGCCACGCCCTGGTTCGGCATGGCCACACGCGCAGGCACGCCCAAGGAGATCGTGGACAAGATTTCCACGGAAGTCGGGAAAGCCTTCCGTCGTTCTGATGTGGAGAAGAAGTTCTTCGATCTCGGTGTGGAACTGCGGCCGAACACGCCCGAGGAATTCGCTGTCTATATCCGGTCGGAGACGGAGAAGTGGGCGAAGATCATCCGTGCATCGGGAGCCAAACTCGATTAGGCGTCGTAGCGGGATATTTTTGAACCGCCAAGACGCCAAGGCCGCCAAGAAGTGGCAGGTCATTGCGAGCGTAGCGAAGCAATCTCACAGGCGATGTCCTGGATTGCTTCGCTACGCTCGCAATGACGCGCAAAGGACCTCAATACTTGCTTTTCTTGGCGATCTTGGCGTCTTGGCGGCAAAGAGAAATCCGGCAATCCCGTCATTGCGAGGAGCCGCAGGCGACGCGGCAATCCTGATGGCCAGACCGTGGAGATTGCTTCGCTTCGCTCTCAATGACTTGGTGGGGGGCGCCGCCCGTTCTACTCCGCCTTCGCGCCCGACACCTTGATCAGCCGCGCCTTCACCTGCATGTCGGCCTGGATGAATTTCGCGAAATCCTCCGGCGTGGAGAGCACCGGGTCGAAGCCGCGCTGGAGCATGTGGCGCTCGCGAAATTCCGCATCGGCAAACAACGCCGCGACATCCGTCTGGATCTTCTGCACGATGTCCTTC
>CANIEV010000275.1 GCA_947466535.1 Betaproteobacteria bacterium | reverse complement strand
GGCTTTGCGCCCTGCGGCGTGGCGCCAGTACGCGACTGGATCGGCAAGGGCATAGAAAAACTGGTCGAGCGCGCCCTGCGGGCGGCACTCGGCGGTGGCGATGTGCCGGCCGACCTGCAAGCGCGCGGCCTGGACTCGTTTTCCGCCGCCTACGAGCAGACCTCCGGGCAGCTCGGAACGGTCTATCCCGGGGTCGCCGAGGCGATCGCCGAACTCGCATCGCGCGGGGTGCCGATGGCCTGCGTCACCAACAAGGCACGGCGCTTCACCGTGCCGCTGCTCGAGGCAATCGGCCTTGCGCCGCATTTTCGCGTGCTGGTCTGCGGGGATTCGGTCGAGCGCAAGAAGCCTGACCCGCAGCATGTGCGCGCGGCCTGCGAGCGGCTCGGTGTTGCTGCGGGTGACACGCTGATGGTCGGCGATTCGGAAAATGATCTTCTGTCGGCACGCGGCGCGGGTTGCGCGGTGGTGCTGGTGACCTACGGCTACACCGAGGGCAAGCCGGTGGCGACGCTCGGCGCCGACCGGCTGATCGACGACATGCGCGAGGTCCTGCCGCTGGTGCGGAACACAGTGCAGTTCGCGGAGCGCGCCGCGACGAACGCGAACGAAGGGAAAACCCGATGAGTGGACCTCTGATCGAATCGCTCGCCGGCATCGTCGGCGCGGGCAATGTGCTGACCGGGGAGGACATGCAGGGCTACGCGGTGGATCACCGGCGCCGCTATTTCGGCAAGCCGCTCGCGGTGGTGCGCCCCGGTACGGCGCAGGAGGTCGCGGCGGTGGTGCGCGCCTGCGCCGGGGCGATGGCCGCGGTGGTGCCGCAGGGCGGCAACACCGGCCTGTGCGGCGGCGCCACGCCGGATGCGAGCGGCGCGCAAGTGGTGCTTTCGCTCTCGCGCATGAACCGGGTGCGCGCAGTCGACACGCTCAACAACACCATGACGGTCGAGGCAGGTTGCATTCTGCAGAAACTGCAGGAGACCGCGGCCGAGGCCAGCCGCCTGTTTCCGCTCAGCCTCGCCGCGCAGGGCACAGCCCAAATTGGCGGCAACCTCTCCACCAATGCGGGCGGCACCGGGGTGCTGCGCTACGGCAACACCCGCGATCTCGTGCTCGGCCTGGAAGTGGTGTTGCCCGACGGCGAACTCTGGGACGGCCTTCGCGGACTGCGCAAGGACAACACCGGCTACGACCTGAAGCATCTGTTCATCGGCGCCGAGGGCACGCTTGGCGTGATCACAGCCGCGGTGCTGAAACTGTTTCCGCTGCCGAGGGCTCGCCTGACGGCGCTCGCCGCGCTCGCCACGCAGCGTGATGCGCTCGCGCTGTTCGATGCGGCGCGCGAGCAACTCGGCGAGCGGCTCACCGGGTTCGAGATGTTCTCGGACCTGTGCCTCTCGCTCGTGTTGCGGCATATTCCGGGCACCGCCTCGCCGTTTCGCGAAAGCCATCCCCACTACGCGCTGATCGAGGTGTCGGACATGCACTCCGAACAAAGCGCGCGCGAGGGCCTGGAGACCCTGCTCGGCGGCGCGCTCGAGGATGGTCAGGTGATCGACGCGTCGATCGCGCAGAGCCTCGCGCAGGTGAACGGCATGTGGGCGCTGCGCGAATTCGTGTCGGAAGCGCAGGCAAAGGAAGGGCCGAACGTCAAGCACGACGTGTCGCTGCCGATCTCGCGCATCGTGGAATTCATCGCGGTGACCGACGCCGAGATCGCGCGCGCCTTCCCCGGTGTCCGCATGGTGGTGTTCGGGCATCTCGGCGACGGCAACCTGCATTACAACGTGTCCCCGCCCGAGGGCGTGGCGCACGCGGAGTTCGTGAAAAACGGCCCTGCGCTCAACCAGATCGTCCATGACAGCGTGTCGCGCTTCAACGGTTCGATCTCGGCCGAGCACGGCCTCGGCCAGTACAAGAACGTGGAGCTGCGCCGCTACAAGTCGGCGCTGGAACTGGGGCTGATGCGCAAGGTGAAAGCGGCGCTCGATCCGCAGGGCATCATGAATCCGGGCAAGGTTCTGTAGGCCGTGCCGAACTATTTCTGTACGTGAATCGCCCGCTTTCACGCGCCGGCTGGACCTGTTTTATAAGAATGTTCAACTTTTATCGTGGTATCCGGGAGAAATCCCGGAGCGGCCGCCAATGCGGTCGGAGGTGAAAGGCGGTGGCGAACCGGCTGCCTGCTGGACAAGCCCCGCAGCCGTACGCTAGAGTTCTCCCCGTTTCACCCATCAATTATCCGAAGATCCGCTCGTGCTGAACGCATTCGACAACTGGAAAGGCTGGAACCGCTGGCGCTCCTGGCGCCGGTAGGGATTCGCTTGTTCCGCGTGCGCGGCTCAAGGGCTGCGCACAAGTCAAAAAATTTGGTCGAATGTTGTGGAGCACCGATGAACGCAGCAGGGTCTTTGCGGTTCGCCCCCCAGATGCTTGTGCCGTGTCCCCGATCAGGCCGGACACGTGCATCGATCTGTTTCCGTTCCGATCCGACTCCGCCTGCTGACCGGCGATGGCGCCGCTCGCGCCCGTCCGGCACGATGCAGACAAAAAATCACAGAGGGAAGCTTCGATCAAGTCCCGATTGTGCAACGAACCGAACAGAGCTTCCCTCTCGAGTGGGGGATATACAAGGGGGCGGTGCCACCTTGTTCAGGTATTCCAGAGCAGAGATCACGGAATTCACAGAATTCACAGGATACGGAGGAGCAGGAACATGAACGCAACCGAAGCCATACAACGCACCGTCGAGCACCGCGAGATTTTCCACGACGAGATGCTCGACCTGATGCGCCAGATCATGAGCGGCGGCTTGTCGCCGGTGCAGATCGCGGCCGTCATGATGGGATTGCGGGTGAAGAAGGAAACGGTGGGCGAGATCACCGCCGCGGCGCAGGTGATGCGCGAATTCGCGGTGAAAGTGACGGTGAAGGATACCGCCCATCTGGTGGACGTGGTGGGCACCGGCGGCGATTCGACCCACACCTTCAACATTTCCACCGCCGCCGCCTTCGTCACTGCCGCCGCCGGTGCGCGCGTGGCCAAGCACGGTAACCGCGCGGTGTCGTCCAAGTCGGGCAGCGCGGACATCATGGAGGCGCTCGGCGCGAGCCTCACGCTCACCGCCGAGCAGGTGGGGCGCTGCATCGACGAGGTGCGCATGGGCTTCATGTTCGCCCCCGGCCATCATCCCGCGATGAAATACGCCGCGCCGGTGCGTCGCGAACTCGGCGTGCGCACCATTTTCAACATCCTCGGTCCGGTGACCAATCCGGCGCTCGCGCCGACGCAGCTGATGGGTGTATTTCATCCCGATCTGGTGGGCATCCTGATCCGGGTGCTCGAGCGCCTGGGTTCGCGCCATGCGATGGCGGTGCACGGCATGGAAGGGCTGGACGAGATCTCCATTGCAGGCCCGACCATGGTGGGCGAACTCAAGGGCGGCAAGGTGCTGGAGTACACCGTCACGCCGGAGCAGTTCGGCATCGAGCCGGTGCACGATCCGCGCGTGCTGCGCGTAAAGACGGTGGAGGAATCGCGCGCGATGCTGATCTCGGCGCTGGAGAACGTGACGGGCGCGGCGCGCGACATCGTGGCGCTGAACGCGGGGGCGGCGATCTACGTGTCCGACCTCGTGCCGACGATGGAAGAGGGCGTGCGACGCGCGTTTGCGACGATTGCCAGCGGCGCGGCGCGCGCCAAGCTGGACGAATTCGTGACATTCACCGCGAAGGTGGCCGCCAATGGCTGACGTGCTCGATGAGATTCTCGCGGTGAAGCGCGAGGAGGTGGCGGCGGCGAAGAAACTGCGGCCGTTGGCCGAAATTCGTGCGGCGGCGCTTGCCGCGGCACCGACGCGCGATTTCGAGGGCGCGATGCGCGCGAAGATCGCGCAGGGTCTGCCGGCGGTGATCGCGGAAGTGAAGAAGGCGAGCCCGAGCAAGGGCGTGCTGCGCGCCGACTTCGACCCCGAGACGATCGCACGCTCCTATGCGGAACACGGGGCGGCCTGTCTTTCGGTGCTGACGGACGAGCGGTTTTTCC
Source organism: Betaproteobacteria bacterium (assembly GCA_947466535.1). Lineage (GTDB taxonomy): Bacteria > Pseudomonadota > Gammaproteobacteria > Burkholderiales > SG8-39 > CAMBSA01. The sequence continues at coordinate 982 of CANIEV010000275.1, read as the reverse complement.
AGGGGCGCGCGGAGTACCTCGCGCTGGCGCGCAACGCCTCGGGCCTGCCGGCGTTGCGCAAGGATTTCATCGTCGATCCGTATCAGGTCCATGAAGCGCGCGCCCTCGGTGCGGACTGCATCCTGCTGATCGTCGCCGGTCTCGAGCAGGCGCGCATGGAAGAACTCGAGGCGCTCGCGCATTCGCTCGGCATGGCGGTGCTGGTGGAAGTGCACGACCGCGCGGAACTCGATCGTGCGCTGCGCCTGTCCACGCGACTGCTTGGTATCAACAATCGCAACCTGCGCACCTTCGAGACGACGCTGGCCACCACGCTCGGGCTCCTCCCCGAGGTGCCCGCCGACCGGCTGGTAGTGACGGAGAGCGGAATTCGCACCCGCGAGGACGTGATCGGGATGCGCGCCAGGGGAGTTGATGCGTTTTTGGTCGGCGAGGCCTTTATGCGTGCTCCCAGTCCTGGGAAGGCACTTGAAGAGCTATTTTTAAGTCATTGAAATTTAAATATAAAAATAGCCTAATTTTTGGATGTTGCGAAAATGCAACAAAACCGGTGCCGGAACGGCGGAAATCGCCGGTTTTCTTGGACCGGGCGGGGGCGATTGGGCAGAATCGCACCAACTCCCCGCAGTCGGGAGGAGCAACGCGGTCGGGTCCTGTGGACGAATTCGCATCGGACTCGGCCAAACAAACAACTAAGGAGAAGTCTGAATGAACAAGAAACTCTTGGCAGTCGCCGTCGCCGGCGCGCTGGCAGCTCCTGGCGTTGCGCTCGCGCAAGCCTCGAATGTCCAGATCTACGGCGCGTTTGATATGTCCGTGCAGCGCAATCAGTTTTCCGGTCCGGTTCTTCCCGCGAACGGTACTCTGGGTGCGATGGTAGGCAACAGCGTGAACAAGAGCAACGTCTACAACGGCGCGTCGCGCTGGGGTATCCGTGGCACGGAAGACCTGGGCAACGGCCTTCGCGCCTTCTTCCAGGCGG
>CANIEV010000274.1 GCA_947466535.1 Betaproteobacteria bacterium | reverse complement strand
TGGATGTTTCCGACGGTGCCCTGCGCCAGGGGGTGCTCTACGACATGCTTGGCCGGGCACAGCACCACGACATGCGCGAAGCCACGGTTTCGCAATTCATGCGTCGGTATCACGTCGATGCGGCGCAGGCGGGACGGGTGGCGGGATTCGCAACGCGGGTGTACTCGGCGTTGTCCGACAAGCCGGCGGACGGTGATATTCAATTGCTCGGTTGGGCGGCGACTCTCCACGAAATCGGCATCTCAATCGCACATGCGGGGTATCACAAGCACTCCGCCTATATCCTTTCGCAGGCGGACATGCCTGGCTTCTCGCAATACGAGCAGGCGCGGCTGGCACGGCTGGTGCTCGCACATCGGGGGAAGCTCGCAAAGCTGGAAAGTCTTCCTGCGCGCAGCGCCGACTGGCCGCTGGTTTTTGCATTGCGCCTTGCCGTCTTGTTTCATTTGTCGCGAGCGGATGTTGTGCTGCCGGCAGTCGAGTGCCGTGGAACCGAGGATGGCTATCAGCTTCTGCTTCCAAGGATCTGGCTCGCGGAGCATCCACTCACCGAAGCGGCGCTGGATGCGGAGGCAGACGAATGGAAATCGATCGGCCTGCGCTTGCAGGTCAAGGTTGTCGAGGAACCGCTTGGAGTGGCGCAGTAGCATGCCCGTGCATGGAGGCACGGGCGCGATGCGCCGGGTGTCAGGGAATCATGTCCGGTGAAACAAGTGCTTTCAGCGTGACGGTGTCGTCATCGTGGTCGCCGCGCGAGAGCCAGCAAATTGCGCCCTTCTTGAGGCGCCAGTCGATTTCCCGACCGCACATGAGTAGCGCAGCGATCTGCCCTATCGTCGGTTGGTGTCCGACGACGACGACTGTCCTGCCACCCTTTCGCCATCCGCTGGCCTCAAGCACGTCCTTTGCGCCCATTCCCGGCTCAAGGCGCTCATCGACCTGCATGGTCGGGCTGAGCGCGGCGGCCGTCTGGCGAGCGCGCGTTGTCGGGCTGCTCAATATCCGGTAGCTCGCAGGAAGCTGTTGATCGAGCCAGCGCGCCATGCGCAGGGCCTGCCGGTGTCCGCGACGGGTGAGGCGCCTGTCATGGTCAGGAGTCCCGTCTTCGGCTTCCGCGTGCCGCCAGAGAATCAGGTCCATGACGGTGTCGGGTCGCAGTGAAATTGTTTGCGGCGTTGGGGGCGGTTTCGCGCTGCCTCAGCTTGCGCCGAGCCGGCGGTTCGCGCAGTCGGATTTCGTGCAATCGGCGTACAGCGAGAGCGAATGGTCGCGTATGGCGAATCCGCGCTCCTTGGCGATCTTTGCCTGGCGTTTCTCGATCTCCGGGTCGTAGAATTCCTCGACCCGGCCGCATTGCATGCATACGAGGTGATCGTGGTGCCCGCCCTCGTTGAGTTCGAAGACTGCCTTTCCTGATTCGAAGTGATGCCGGCTCAGCATCCCGGCCTGCTCGAACTGGGTGAGGACGCGGTACACGGTGGCAAGGCCGACATCGATGCCTTCGCCCATCAGCGTGCGGTAGACGTCCTCCGCGGAGAGGTGCCTGACTTGTGTGTTTTCGAACAGTTTCAGGATACGAAGCCGCGGGGCCGTCGCCTTGAGGCCACGGGTCTTTAGATCGGGAGAATTGGTCACGGTAAACGGGCCGTAGGTTGAGCTTCCGTTATCATATCGCCTTCGCCGCCGCCGTACGCGCTTTCACACTGAACCGGACAGATTCCCTGATGCGCATCAACATCTTGCCATTTCTTGTCACCCTTGCTGCGCTGGGGGGCTGCGGATATGTCGATCTCAATCCCACCAACATACTGCGTCCCTACCGGATGGAAATCCAGCAGGGCAATTTCATAACGCAGGAGATGGTTTCGCAGTTGAAGCTCGGGCAGACGCGCGAGCAGGTCCGGTTCATTCTCGGTTCACCGCTTGTGACCGACATATTCCACGCGGACCGCTGGGACTACGTGTTCGCAAGGCGCCGCGTGAATTCCAGCGATGTCGAGCAACGGCGCATCGTGGTGTTCTTTGTTGAAGGCAAGTTGGCACGCATCGAAGGCGACGTCGTCAACGCCCCTGGTACTGCCGCGCCGGCCGGTGGCCAGGCGGAGCCTCCTCAGTTGAACAAATAATCAAGGGGGGCGAGGTGAAAATCGTCATCGCGGGTGCGGGTGGTCGGATGGGACGGACGCTTGTCGAGGCAGTAGTTGCCTCGGGGGATCTCGTCCTGAGCGGCGCGCTGGATGTGGCTGAAAATCCGAACGTGGGACGGGACGCAGGGGAACTCGCCGGAACGGCAATTGGTGTCAAGGTAAGTTCGGATGCCGGCCCGGTGATTGCGGCCGCTGACTGCCTTATCGACTTCACCCGGCCGGAGGGCACGCTGATGCACCTTGAGGCGTGTGCGGCGGCGGGTGTGCGTGCGGTCGTGGGTACCACCGGCTTTGATGCGGCACAGCGCGCGCGAATCGAGTTGCTCGCGACGCGGATTCCGATCGTGTTTGCACCGAACATGGCGGTGGGTGTCAACGCGGTGTTCAAGCTCGCGGAGGTGGCGGCAAAGATCCTCGGTGATGACTTCGACGTCGAGATCATCGAGGCGCATCATCGCCACAAGGTCGATGCACCGTCCGGCACGGCGCTTCGCCTCGGCGAGGTTGTCGCCGGCGCACTTGGAAGGAACCTCGAGGACTGCGCGGTATATGGCCGCGAAGGCATTACCGGTGAGCGTAACGCGAAGACCATAGGCATTCATGCCGTCCGCGGTGGGGACATCGTTGGCGAACACACGGTGATATTCGCCGGAACGGGAGAGCGTGTGGAGGTGACGGTGCGCTCCGGCAGTCGCATGACCTACGCGCTCGGTGCACTGCGGGCATGCCGTTATCTGAAGGATCGCAAGCCGGGTCTGTACGATATGTACGACGTTTTGGGGCTGCGCTGAGAGGTCGACCGCAGGTCTGCGGGGCAATTCGGGGTTCAAATCGTACCTAAGCGGTTTGAGGCGCCATCCCCTCCGGCGTATAATCTCTTTCGCCCTCAACGGGACAGCATAGCCTGTCCTGTTCTTGCATCCGGATCATCCCTGTATCGAACGTTGGAGCCCACCTTGTCGTTCGCGCCCGCACTTCTAGCCTTGGCCGACGGCACTCTATTTGAGGGGTATTCCATCGGAGCCGAGGGACTGGTCTCCGGCGAGGTGGTGTTCAATACCTCCATGACCGGGTATCAGGAAATACTCACCGATCCGTCGTATTGTCGGCAGATTGTCACTCTCACGTATCCGCACATCGGAAACACCGGGTGCACTGCGGAAGACGAAGAGTCTGGAAAGGTGTTTGCATCGGGACTGGTCATTCGTGAACTCCCGGTGCTGGCGTCGAACTGGCGCATGCAGTCCACGCTGACCGACTACCTCGCGCTGCATAATACTGTGGCGATCGCGGGTATCGATACCCGCAAGCTCACGCGCGTGCTGCGCGAAAAAGGCGCGCAGAACGGCGCGCTCATGGCCGGCTCCGTGAACGCGGAAAAGGCGATTGCTGAAGCACGGAAGTTTCCCGGTCTGTCGGGAATGGATCTTGCAAAAATCGTGTCCACCGGCGCGGCGTACCCTTGGGCTGATGGCACCTGGAAACTTGGCAAGGGCCACGAGACCCGCACCGCCCTGCCGCGCCACGTGGTCGCGTTCGATTACGGCGTGAAGCGGAATATCCTGCGAATGCTGGTTGATCGCGGATGCCGGGTGACTGTTCTTCCCGCGCAGGCGACGGCTGCGGACGCGCTCGCGCTCGCGCCCGATGGCGTGTTCCTGTCGAACGGCCCGGGGGATCCTGAGCCCTGCGACTACGCGATTCGGGCGATACGCGAAATTCTCGACGACACGCGGGTACCTGTATTCGGGATCTGTCTCGGTCATCAGTTGATGGGCCTTGCATCGGGTGCGCGAACGATGAAGATGAAGTTCGGCCATCACGGAGCGAACCATCCGGTCAAGGATCTGGAAAGCGGCAAGGTCGTCATTACCAGCCAGAACCACGGATTTGCGGTGGACCCGGAGTCGCTTCCGGCCACGCTCCGACCGACGCATGTGTCGCTTTTTGACGGCTCGCTGCAGGGACTGGCCAGAACGGACCGTCCTGCCTTCTGCTTTCAGGGGCATCCCGAGGCAGCGCCGGGTCCGCATGATATCGGCTACCTTTTCGACCGCTTCGTCACCCTGATGGACAAGCGCGGGTGAACTGACATGCCGAAACGCACAGATATCAAGTCGATACTCATCATTGGCGCGGGCCCGATCGTCATCGGGCAGGCCTGCGAATTCGACTATTCCGGCGCGCAGGCGTGCAAGGCACTGCGCGAAGAAGGCTACCGGGTGATCCTGGTGAACTCCAATCCGGCCACGATCATGACCGATCCGGATATGGCCGACGCCACCTACATCGAACCGATACAGTGGCAGATGGTCGAGGCGATTATCGCGCTTGAGCGGCCCGATGCGCTGCTTCCGACCATGGGCGGGCAGACGGCGCTGAACTGCGCACTTGATCTGGGGCGGCACGGCGTGCTGGAGAAGTACGGCGTGCAGATGATCGGGGCCTCGCGCGAGGCGATCGACAAGGCGGAGGACCGCGAAAAGTTCAAGCAGGCGATGACCCGCATCGGACTCGCATCGGCGCGTTCGGCGCCCGCGCATTCGATGGACGAGGCGTTCCAGGTGCAGAGTGCCCTCGGCTACCCGGCGGTCATCCGGCCATCGTTTACGATGGGCGGATCGGGCGGAGGCATCGCCTACAACCGCGAGGAGTTCGTCGCAATCTGCGAGCGCGGGCTCGAGGCTTCGCCGACGCGTGAATTGCTGATCGAGGAATCCCTGATCGGCTGGAAGGAATTCGAGATGGAGGTTGTCCGCGACCGCGCCGACAACTGCATCATCGTGTGCTCGATCGAGAACCTTGATCCGATGGGAGTTCACACTGGCGACTCGATCACGGTCGCGCCGGCGCAGACGCTCACCGACAAGGAATACCAGATCATGCGCAACGCCTCGAT
>CANIEV010000273.1 GCA_947466535.1 Betaproteobacteria bacterium | reverse complement strand
GCGGGTGCTGCAGGAACTGGAAGAGGCGGAGGCGGAGCTCTCCGAGATGCAGAACGAGCCCTCCGGCCTGCTTCGCGTGACCGCGCCGCTGATGCTCGCCGGCCGGCGTATTTCGCCGCGGCTGCCGGAATTCATGAAGCAGTATCCCAAACTTGCGATCGACCTCAACCTCTCGATCCGGAAGCTCGACCTGTTCCAGGAGCACATCGACGTCGCGGTGCGCATCGCCGAGGCGATCGATCCCGGGCTGGTGGCGTTCCGGCTCGCCGCGTACGACCGCGTGTTCTGCGCCTCGCCCGATTACCTGCGCGAGCGCGGCACGCCGAAGACGCCCGAGGATCTTGCGAACCACAACTGCCTGATCTCGCGCGGTGCGACGCTCAATTCGAGCTGGCCGGTGAAAAAGGATGGCCGCGCGGTGCAGATGCGGGTCTCGGGCAATCTGGTCGCGGACAACGGCGAAGTCATCCGGGACGCCGCGGTGGCCGGCCTAGGCCTTTGCATGACCGCAAGCTGGCTGGTGGAGGAGGACCTGCGCGCCTGCCGGCTGGTGGAGGTGCTCGCAGCCTACGCGGTGCAGAATCGCGCGGTGTACGCGGTGCTCGCCCAGCGCGGTGCGATGACCCCGAAGCTGCGCTGTTTCATCGACTTCCTGAAGGAATGCTTCGCCGAAGAACCGACGTCGTCGGTCGCTGCAAAGCGTGCGATATCGTCTTGAAAAATAGCGGTTTTGCCTCAGAATGCGGTACCTTGATTTTTCATCTCACAAACGCGGTGTTCGCGGCCGCGACATTCCTCCGTCAGCCCCCCCAATGATCGTCTTTGAACTGATCTGCCCGGACCAGCACCGGTTCGAAGGCTGGTTCTCCTCGGGCGCCGACTTCGACGCGCAGAAGGGGCGCGGCCTGCTCGAATGCCCGGTGTGCGGCAAGTCGGAGGTCTCCAAGCTTCCGACCGCCAAGATCCGTCGCCAGGAAGGCGCTGCGGCACCGACGGAACCTACATCCGCGCCCGCGGGCGGCGGTGGCACGGTCACGCCCTCAGCGGTGCCGCCCGCGCCCGGCATGCCTACGCTGCAGCAGATGGTCGCCTACGTTCTTGCCAACACCGAAAACGTCGGCAAGAACTTTGCCGAGGAAGCGCGCAAGATCCATTACAAGGAAGCGCCCGAGCGCCAGATCCGCGGCGTCGCCACGCGCGAGGAAACCGAGGAACTGCTCGACGAAGGCATCCCGGTGATGCCGTTGCCGATACCGAATCCGAGCGACCTGCATTAGCGGAAGCACGACAACGCGCACGTTCGCTTTCAAACCGCGCCCCGAGCGGAAACAAAATCATCGCCGGAGCGTCCGCATCACCCGTCTTAGAGGAGGAGGGCCGATGAAACGAAACGTACGCGCGCTGCTGGCCGGTGCGCTCCTTGTTGCAAGCGCGGGCGTTCATGCGCAGGCGTGGCCGAACAAGCCGGTTCGCGTGGTGGTGTCGCAGACCGCGGGCGCGGCGCCCGACATCATCGCAAGGCTGATCGCCGATCGCCTGTCCAAGGCGACAGGTCAGAACTTCATCGTGGACAACCGGCCGGGCGGCGGCAACGTCATCGGCTCGCAGGCCGCGGCACGTTCCGCACCCGACGGCTACAACTTCTTTTTCGCGACAGCGGCGGCGCTGGTGACCAACCCGCACACCTTCAAGTCGCTGCCCTACGACCCGATCAAGGATTTCGCTCCGGTGTCGATGATCGGCAAGTCGCCGTTCCTGTTCCTTGCCAACCCGAATGTGCCGGTGAAGACGCTCGCCGACGTGGTCGCGCTGGACAAGTCCGCTCCCGGCAAGCTCAGCTTCGCAAGCGACGGCCCCAAGGGTTTCGCCGGCATGCTCGGTGAATGGATGAACAAGGTAATGGGCACGAAGATCGTGCAGGTGCCCTACAACGTGACCGTGCAGGGCATCCAGGACACGCTCGGCGGGCGCATCCAGTTCACCATCCAGGCGATCACGCCCTCGTTGCCCTTCATCCGCCGCGGCGAGCTCAAGGTGATTGCCTCCAGTTCCGCCACGCGTCCGCCGGGATTCGAGGATGTGCAGACGGTCGGCGAGACCTTTCCCGGCTTCGCCTTCGTCGGCTGGTTCGTGATGGTCGCGCCCACCGGCACGCCGGCCGCGATCGTCACGCAGATGAACCGCGAACTGGACAAGGTGCTGCGCGACCCGGAAATCACCGGGCGGCTGCGCGAATTCGGCGTCTACACCGACGGCGCGGACACCCCCGAGAACACCGGCGCTTTCATCCGTTCGGAACTGGCCTCGTGGGGCAGGGTGATCAAGGAGATCGGGATTCAGCCGGAGTGATTTGATCCGAATTAATTGCTAAATCTGGCAATCAAATTGACCCCTTTGCATTGTCTTCTGGACATCTGAAAAAGGAAAAGTGGGCAATTGGAAGTGAGGCCATCGGCCCGGCGGTTCGTGAGAACCGGCCGGGCCGATGTCGTTTCCGGACTTCGTTGGGTGTGTTGCGCGACGCTGCACCTTGCTTTTGACCATCGCGCGGGGTGTGCATGCCAATTGAACCGCCTTGTGGCAAGCTAACGAGATCGAACTACCCATCGGATTCCAATATGTCACTACCCGTCGAAGCTCTGGAACTTGAGGTCCTCCGCCTTCCCGTTGCCGATCGGGAGCGGCTGCTGGACCGCGTGATTGCCAGCCTTGATGCCGACAAGGCGCGGGACAAAGCTTGGGACGCTCTCGCCGCCAAACGAGACTCGGAGATCGAACGCGGCGAATCCACTCCCGTGTCAGGGCCGGAAGCCGTTGCCCGTTTGCGTGCCGAACTTTCTTGACATACACGCTTCACAACGGCGCGGTAGACGAGCTCGCCGAGGCGGCAAGGTTTTATCGGCGCGAAGGCAGTCGTGCTGTCGCCGCACGATTCCTTGACGAATTTGAGCGAACCGCGAATTTGCTGGTGGAGTACCCGGGAATTGGCACGCCAACCGAAGGCCAACGCCGCTGGTTTCCGCTTTCAGGCTTTCCGTATTCCGTCATCTATCGGGAGACCGGGACTGGAATTCGCATTTTGGTTCTGCGCCACCAGAATCGTGATCCCGATCACGGGGAGCAGCGCCGCTAAGTAATCAATAGGTCAGATCAGCAGCGAAGGGATCAGGTTGAACGCGGTATTTCATCGCCGAGTTGCAGTTCTGAGTCTGGTCACTTTGATTTTGGTGTGCCCCGAAGGAGTAGGGAGTCATGACAAGGACCATCCCGAAGACGGCAGGAAAGACCAAGACGATTCCGTATGACGTCGCGGCACAACTGCGCACACCCGAGGAAGCGGCTGCCTATCTCGATGTCTGGCTCGAAGAAGCGCCTGATGACGCTGCCGGGATCGCCAGAGCGCGCGAATCAATTGCCCGCTCCAAGGGCAAGTCAGAATCGAATTGACATTGACCTTCATGAACTCCTTTTCTGCCGGTTATTGAACGTTATGCGTCATATTGATGTGAGATACCTACAAAAATGAAACGACGCACGTTCATAAAGCTTTGTACAGGCTCCGCTGTCGGCGCAGGCATTGGGATTACACGTGCAACGCGCGCGCAACAGATACGGGTGCGCCGGGTCGGCGCCCTGATCCTGGGCAACGCGGATGCCGACGCATTCCGGATGGAATTGCGGGAGGGGCTGTCGAATGCGGGCTACGTCGAAGGCAGGAACGTTCTGTTCGACATCCGCTCTGCGGAAGGCCGGGTCGATATGCTTCCGAAGCTCGCGGCTGAGTTGGTGGCAGCAAAGGTCGACGTCCTGATTGCTCTCTATACGCCATGCGTACGCGCTGCGCAGCAGGCTACCCGCGACATTCCCATTGTTGCAATCATCGCAAACCCGGTGGAAACGGGATTCATGGCAAGTCTGGCCCGGCCCGGCGGGAACATCACAGGCGTCTCGTTGATGGCCGCAGAGGCCCATGGCAAATGCGTCGAAGTCTTCGGAGAGATGCTGCCGTCAGTGAGGAAAGTCGCTGCGCTCGGCAATGCCGGCGACCCATTCATGCCGTTGTTCCTAGAGAAGGTCCACCTTGCGGGCAAGGCCGCCGGCGTAGAGATCCTGCCCGTGTCGGTGCGCGGTGCCGACGAGATCGATGCGGCAATCGCGACTATCCGGAAGAACGGTGCGGGAGCCCTGATTGTGCAAGGTAGCTTGCCAAGCCGTGCCGTTGCCGATGTTGCCCTGAAGCGGCGCGTGCCGGCTGGAACTTTCACGCGTTCCTTCGTGGAAGCCGGCGGCCTCATGTCTTACGGTCCCAATGCGGCCCGCTCCTTCCAGCGCGGCGTCTATTTTGCGATCAAGATCCTGCAGGGAAGCAAGCCCGCTGAACTCCCGGCGGAGCAGCCGACGCACTTCGAGCTCGTCATCAATTTAAAGACTGCCAAGGCGCTCGGCATCAGCGTGCCTGCAAGCTTGCTAGCACGCGCCGACGATGTGATCAGATGAGATGCGCGAAACCAAATGACAGTGACCCTATTTGCTTCTATTTGCAGGGTCAATCTCGGGGTTGAGCGGGCGAAGGTGCTGGCCCGGGCACTCAAATGTCATCCTGCGGTCATTGTCTTTCCGGGTTGGGAACCTTCGCCCGAATCGGCTTCTTAGGAGCGTCGAGCCACCGTTGCGATCCCTTCGGCCTGAGAGGTTCGGCTTGACTTTTATGAGCGTACATAGCAAATACGCTATACTTCCGCCGTGAACTGGGAGATCACCTTTTACTGCGGCCGAGTCGAGGACGAGATTCATGCGCTTCCGGCCGGTTTTGTTGCTCGATTTGTACGGTACGCGGAACGCATGGAGATTTACGGTCCCGATCTCGGAATGCCTCACACGCGCCCGATGGGTGAGGGGCTTTTTGAATTGAGACTCAAAGCCGCAGAAGGAATCGCGCGTGTTTTCTTCTGCACAGTGGTCGGGCGGAAGATCGTGGTGCTTCACCCGTTCGTGAAGAAGAGCGAGAAGACCCCGAACAGGGAACTCAAGATTGCGCGACATCGGATGAAAGACCT
>CANIEV010000272.1 GCA_947466535.1 Betaproteobacteria bacterium | reverse complement strand
TTGTCACCCTCAGGGCCGCCGACTTCAAAGGCACCCGCGCCGTTCACGGTTAGCTGCTCGGGCAATTCAGCCGAGAGCCCCGGCAGCTTCCCCGAAAGCTTTTGCAGTTCGTCTATGACCGCGAGGCGGACCGCGCGGTGCAGCGCTACATCGTCGGCCGCTGTCCTCTGCTGCAGAGAGCAGCTGAACCCCTCGAGCGACCACGCTGCGCCGTCTTCGCGCACCAGCACCAGCACCTTGCCGTCCGGGCCGAGGCACAGCGCGGGCGCCTCGAGCCGCAGCGCATGCAGCCGCCGCGCCAGCCGCCCGGCCAGCCAGTGCTCCACCGGCAGGTGGTTGGTCTGGGGCAGGTCGTTGGCGTAGCCCACGCAGATCGCCTGGTCGTCCGACAACTCGCGGAACTCCGCCTCGCCGTCCTCCAGCGGCCCCAGGCACAGGGCGGACTCGATCACGAGCGCCTCCGCGGAGGGAACCCAGCCCTCCCCGTACCCGGCCGAGCGGTAGACGTCGCGCACGATGGCCGCAACGTCGATGCCTGCGGCTTCGCGGCACCCGATGCGCCCGGTCACGAACACGCGGTTGCGGTGCACGGCGACTTCCACGCCCACCAGGGCGCGGCGCTCGCGCGTGCACGCCTCCAGCACCAGCGCGTCCGCGATCGCGTCGCAGAGCTTGTCCGGGTGGCCGGGGAAGACGAATTCGGCGGGAAAGACTCTGCTCATGGTCGTGCTCCGATGAAAAGCGTTGCGGTGTGGTCGGCGACGGCGCCGAGGTCGGACTGGTTGGTGTTGGTGCCCAGGTACGCCACGGCGAGCCGGGCGCCCTCGAGCGTGCGGTGGTGCTGGCCGCGCGGCGGGCCCACCCAGCCGTCGGTGACCAGCAGCGCGCGGCGCACGCGGCGCTCGGCCATGTGCCGGGCCACGCAGGCGATGTCGGTGCCGCCGGTGGTCTTGCACACGCCCTGGCGCAGCTCGGCGAGGCTCACGTCGGCCACCGCGGTGGAAAAGAGGTGCACCGTCGGATGCACGAACGCCTCGCAGTCGAGCACCGCGCCGTAGAGCGGCCCCAGCACGCCTTCCATGCTGCCGGAGACGTCGAGGTACACGTGCACGCGCTCGCCCGAGCGCACCGTGCGGCGCCACGCGGCCTGCCCGGCGTGCAGCAGGGGCTCGTGGCCGAGCGCGCGCAGCACCATCGAGCGGCGGCCCAGGCCCGGGATCGGGGTGGGCGCTTCGGTGAGGTCCATGCGCATGCGGCGCACGGCACCCGCGCCACGCGCGCCGGCCACCTTGCGGATGAGCCCCCGCAGGATGCTGCGGTTCGACGGCGGGTGGCTCGCCTTGACCGCGGAGGCCTTGAGCACGTCGGCGAGCGACCGCCCCTTGATCGGGTCCGGCGGCTGCGGCCACTGCTCGACGATGCCGCGCACGATGTCGAACAGCACCGGCGAGCGGTGCTCGAGCTGGCCGTCCGGCGTGCCGTCCCCCGCGTGGCCGCCGAGCAGCGGGACGTCCGCGATGGCCTGCGCCTTGAGGAGCCGCGGCAGCGCGTCGAAGACCTCCTTGTAGCTCGCGCCGGCCGCGGCGTAGAGCGCGACGTGGACCTCGTGCACCAGCCCGCAGGCGGGCGCGGGCAGGGCCGCAACGCCGGGCGCGATGACGACGCGGTCCGGCCAGCCCGGCGGCGGGCGCAGCAGGCACTCGGGGAATACGCCCGCGTCGTAGAACTCCGTGAAGAACGCCGTGTGGTCGGTGCCGGGGAACATCCGGCACACGATGCCGTTGATGACCGCGTCGAAGACAAAGTTCTGCACCGGGGTGACGCGCGCGAACAGCGTCGTGTGGCCGAGCAGCACATGGTGCAGCTCGTGCATCACGAGCATGAGGAGCTTCTCGGGCGTGCTCGCGTGCCGCGCGACGAACTCCGGGTTCACCAAGAGGCGCGGCTGCGCCCGGCACTCGACCGCGGCGGTGGGCACCTCGGTGCTCTCGACGATGTCCATCAGCCGCAGCAGCGCGGAGAGCGCGTAGGAGCCGCTGGGGAAGGCGTCGAGGATGCGCTCGGCGATCGGTTGGTGGAGCGGGGCGTTCATGGGGTTTCCTTGGGGAGGCGCCGGGCAAACGCGGGCGGGACGAGCAGTGTTACCGCCCGGCGGGCGAGGGCGGCGTTGAGCGCGGGGCTCTTCGCGCGCAGCCAGATGTGGCTGGAGCACTTGGCGAGGATCGCGAGCGCCGACAGCGTGTCGGGCCAGAGTACGCGGTGCTCCGCCTTGGCAGGGATCACCGCGCAGCCGTCGGGCAGAGGGAGTTCGTCGGCGCGGGCGTTGACCAGGGCGGCGAGCTGTTGCTCGGGGTCCGGCCCGGCAACGACCCCGAGGCGCTCGAGGACCTCCTCCACGGATTTCCACGGCAGTTCGCGGTCGAGGGCGAAGCGCACGGGCGTGCCGAACACGCCTATGCCTTCGAACGGGAGCCAGTGCACGCCGGCGCCGAGTTGCCCGGCGCTGCCGGCCAGGTCGGCGAGCCCCGCGTACTTCGCCATCGAGCGGGGCGGGGCCGACATGTTGTGCAGCAGCGGGCAGCGCTCGCGCATGGTCATGCCGCGCGCAGCAGGGTTTCGGTGGCGTCGTAGGCGCGGAAGGCCTCCTCGGCGTCCATCGGGGTGGCGATCTCCTCGCGCGCAAACGACGCTGCGAGCGCGTTGGCGCGCAGGTGCGCCCGCGCCTGGCCGGGATCGAGCCGCGAGAGCAGCTCCTTGACCCGCGACCAGGTCTGGAAGCGCGTGCTCGAGGCGTGCAGGCTCTCGGAGAAAGTCGGCGGCGTCGCGATGGCGCGGTAGGCCTCCGCGGCCTCTTCGGCAACGGCCGCGTTGAGGTGGCCGATCGCCCCGGTCTCGAAGAGGTGCACGATGGCCGCGGCCTTGGCGCCCGGGCGCAGTTGCGCGAGCGTGTCCGCGACCACGCGGGAGAGCTCGCCGCGCGGCAGGTTCGGCGCGGCGACGGCGAGCCTGAAGCGCTCCACCGGATCGGCCGCGCAGAGGATGGCCTTGAGCGGGTCGCCGGGGCGGATGTTGGCGAAGCGCCAGGCGTCGCGGTGCGCGGCGAGGAGCTTGACCTCGGGCAGCGCGATGCCCTGCGCGCGTTGTGGCAGGCAGTTGCGCAGCGCAAGCAGCGCCGCCTCGGACGCCGGGATCGACGGGTCGAGCGCGAGGGCCGCCGCGTTCACCGCCAGCACCGAGCGGAACAGCATGCCGGCGCGGCGCGGGCTGAGCGCGATGCCCGCCTGCGCGAGCAGCGCGACGAGCGTGCGCACGTAGGACGCGACGCCCTCGGTGAAGCCGAGGCGGATCGCCGGCAGGCTCGCGCGCGTGCGCGCAATGGCGTCCGCGAGGCACTGCGCGTCGGCCGGCGAGGGCGCCGAGTCGTCCGCCTTGATCACGGCGAGCTGCTCGTCCTCGGTGAGCCCCGCCCACGCGGGCATCTCGACAATGAAGGCAAAGCGGTCGGCCAGCGCGGCGTCGAGCGGCTCCGAGCCGAGGTAGCCGTTGTCGTCTTCCTCGGTGGAAGGCGGGTTCATCGCGGCCCAGCGGTAGCGCAGGCCCTCGAGCGCGATGCCTTGCACCTTCCTCTCGTGGATGATGGGGAAGAGCTTGTTCTGGATCTCCGGGCGGCAGCGGCTGATCTCGTCGAAGATCACCGCGCCCGCGCCCCACACGGCGGCGGGGGTCTTCACGTACTCCAGCCGCCCGTCCTTGCCCGGCAGCGGGAAGCCGACCAGGTCGTCGAAGTTGAGCAGGCTCGCGTTGTAGTGGCGGAACTCCAGCCCCAGCGCGGTAGCGACGCGCGTGAGCAGGAGGCTCTTCGCCGTGCCGTGCGGGCCGATCAGCAGCAGCGGCTCCTCGGTGGCAAGCGCGGCGACAAGGATCGGCGCGATCGGGCCGAGGCCGTGCAGGCCGAGTTGCTTGAAGGGGGCGTCGGGGAATCTGGATTGCGCGGGAGCTGCAATCACTTCGACGGCGGGCTGCGGGATACGTGCCTTGGCGGGCTTAGCCATGGGAAGCCTCCCGCACTGTGTGATTCAACATGGTCCATCTCCTTTTTAGCGGCTTTGCCGAAACGGCGGGGGCCGCAAGCTGGAATCAAATCCCCCCGGATATCGTCGCTTGCGCGGTGCAATCTCCGTATAATCCCGTCCATGCACTCCTCTTGAACCAGCTGACCTCCTTAGCCGTCCGACGCGTTGGGCATCCTGCCTCGCGTGTTGGCTGCGTTCGGAGCAATCAACTAGGAGTGCATTCATGCAAAAGCACAATCGCCGGGTCCTGTCCCCCTCGCGGGAAGAGTTCGCGGAACTCGCAGTTGTCATAGACCCCAATCCCCCGGAGCTGCCGAAAGAAGTCGTTGTCCTGCTTCGCCAGGCGCGACGTTACTGCGGGCAGATCACCAAGACGCTTCCGCGTGATGAGTACGAGTGCGTGGCCATGCAGTGCGGTTGGTTTGAAGACAGCATTGATGAGTTGCTTCAGAAGTACTACTACTCGATTCCCGCATTTAGGTACGACTACTGGGACTGGGAGCAGCAAACACGAGACTAGGCCCGAAGGGGCTTGGCGCACGAAGGGGGCGGGTCGGGCGATCATGGCCGGCTACGCTCCATCGCGTCGCCGAGCGTGACCTGCTGCAGCGCTTCGAGGTCGTTCCATTCGCCGCACGAAACGTAAAAGGGGCGCGCAAGGATCTGGTCGCGATACGTGTCGATCGATTCGAGGAGCGCTGTGCGGTACTGCGCGTCCACCGGCAGGCTGAGTACCTGGTCGCGGAGCAGCGCGAGGCGAGGGTGTTCTTGCATGGGACCTCCAAGGTCGTGCGTGGATCGGCTCGATGGCCGGCCCCATCCTGGAGGTCTGCCAACGCTTTAGCTGCACTTGTTACGCGCCCGCAAGTTGCTGACTTAAATCGGCGCGACACCAACAAAAAACCCGCTCGGCGAGGCCAAAGCGGGTTCGTGTACTTCCGCTTTAGCAATTCCGGGGTTACCCCCGCGCCCGCAAGCTGACATCAAATCGGCGTG
>CANIEV010000271.1 GCA_947466535.1 Betaproteobacteria bacterium | reverse complement strand
TGGAGCGCGAGGGTGCCGAAACCGTATTTTCTGTCTGCCATGGCGGGAAAGGGTCGTTCAGGCGATGCCCGGGGAAGAGGATTCCCGGAAGATGAATGAACCAGTTCTGGACGTAAATCGCCTTATTTCAGGCGTCTTTTCTGGGCCTTCGCGGAAAATGTTCAACTTTTCGTCGTGTCGACGGGTTTCGTTTCACTGACGCCGCGCCGGTACACGATGTGGTACACCAGCGCCACCAGCACGCTGCCGCCGATGATGTTACCCGCGATCACAACCACCAGGTTCGCGAGCATGTGCGGCATGTCTATCAACGCGGCTCCTGCGATGTCGATCGGGTGTGACATCTGCTGCAGCATCGCGAGCGGAAAGATGTACATGTTGGCGATGCTGTGCTCGAAACCGGCGGCGACGAAGGCGGATATCGGCAGCACGATCGCGACGAACTTGTCGACCACGCTGCGTCCGGCGAAGCTCATCCACACCGCCATGCACACCAGCACGTTGCACAGGATGCCGCGGAAGAACGCTTCCATCAGCGGCAGGCCGGCTTTCGCGGCGGCGGTGGCGACGAGGCTCTTGCCAACGGCGTAGTCGTTCATCGACAGGTGGCCGGAGAGCCACACCAGAACTGCAAGGCCGGCGGCCCCCGCGAAGTTGGCGACGCACACCACCACCCAGTTGCGCAGCAGCTTGGTGGTAGAAATCTTGCCTTCGGCCCACGCCATCGCGAGCAGATTGTTTCCGGTGAAAAGTTCCGCGCCCGCCACCACCACGAGCAGAAGGCCAAGCGAGAAGCACACGCCACCGAGCACGCGCTTCGCTGCAAAGCCGAGCGAGGCGTCGCTCGCGACGATATTGAAGTAAAGCGCCCCGAGGCCGATGAAGGCTCCCGCAAGCAGGCCGAGCATCACCGTGGATAGCAGCGGCAGTCGCGCCTTGGCGACGCCCACGTTCTCCACGCGAGCGGCGATCTCCTTCGGCGAGTAGGCATCGGAACCGAAGAGTTCAGGCATGGTCGCCCTCGCCGTTGCGAGTCCGAAGTTTCAATACGGCAGCCACTGTGGCCTCTTCGCTGAAATCACCTTCGTGTTGACCCCGGCCCAATTGAGTCCGCCAAACAACCGCGCATGTTCGATCTTCACGCAGCGGTCGATCACCGTTTCCAGGCCCGCGGCTTCGGCTTTGGACACCGCGTCCATGTTCTTCACGCCGAGTTGCTGCCAGAGCACTTTTGCGCCGATTGCGACAGCTTCATCAGCGATGGGGCCGATGTCCTCGGTCTTCCTGAAGCAATCCACCATGTGGACCTTCACCGGAATGTCGCGAAGCGACGCGTAGCAGGTCTGGCCGAGAATTTCCTTCTGACCGGGGTTCACCGGGATCACGGTGTAGCCGTGCTCCAGCATGTACTTCGCGGCGAAGTAGCTCGGCCGGAACCAGCTCGCGGAAAGCCCGACGACGGCGATCACCTTGTTGGTCTTTAGTATCCGGCGCAGGCCGGGGATGTCGTCGATCATGCGTTTGCTCCCGTATAGGCCCGATTCTATCGAATGCGTCGATGCATGCGGACCGGGTTGTCAGGATGGCAAAAGGCGTGTTGACGCTCTGACAGCTGCCGATCCGGCTGTCCTGTTTTCGACGGGAAGGTGTCGGGTTGGGATGACTCTGCGGCGCTCTTAAATTACCTTATAAAACATTTTGTTAAGTAAAAATTGATCGGTTGAGGCCAAACGGGTGTCGGGACTCACCCCTTCGATTCCGTGACAAATATCACGCTCAAACGGCCGGCGATGCCCTGGCGCGCTCCTTGCAATATTAATCAGAACCGCACGGCGAAACCCTCAAGTTCGCCGAGCTTGTCCAGAAACCCGACAGATCGCTGGGAGCTAGAAATGAACATCGACGCCGCCTCGTTCACCGGATTGCACAACAGCCGTGCCTTTCGCGCCGAGAAGCTGGTTTGCGTGCATGGCTCGGCGACGGACGACCTGCAGCTTTCGCATCAGTCCGTCCTGTCTGCGGATGCCGACGTTATTGCGGTTCTTTCCAACGGGCTGCGGGCGATGGATTCCTGGAGCGTGCAAGCGGATCGCCTCGCCTCGGCCGAACTGTCGGTGCGTGCAGCGACCGAGTCGATCGTCGCGATGGACCTGTCGTTCGGCGATGACTCGCTCGATTCGACGACGGACGAACTCGAGTCAATCACACTGTGGAGCATTGGCGACGATCACGGCGCGGGTTCGAGCTGGAGCGTCTCGGGACACTCGCTGCAGTAGCAAATCGATTTTTCGCCGCGGCGCCCAGCAGCGCGCCGCGAAAGAAATCCGGCATGCGATCAAACGCTGCCGGATTTTTTTTGCCCGATTGCGATGTGCGCTTCGGTTTCGTGCGGCTGCGCCGCCGGTACGACTCGGCTATAGTTCCGGACCGCAATTTCAACCGGGAAAAATCATGATCGTCGAAGAGCGCATCTACCGCATCAAGCCGGGCAAGATCGGCGAATTCCAGAAAGCCTACGAGCAACTTGGCATGGCGCCGCAGCGCCGCATCCTCGGCAATCTCGTCGGTCACTATCGCACCGAGATCGGCGAACTCAACCTGATCGTGCACATGTGGGCCTACACCGACCTCAACGACCGCGCCAAGCGCCGCGCGCAATTGATGGGCGATGCGGATTTCAAGAAATATCTCGAGGCGGCGGTGCCCCTGATCGAGCACCAGCAAAACCGCATTCTCGAGCCGGCGGCGTTCTTCTCGCCGGTTCTCGACGCCATGGTGGCGGCAGCGGCCAAGGTCTAGAAACGCATTGAACCGGAGGGGCACTGCCCCCTCGAGGATTCACCGGTACAGGGCGAGGCTTGCTGCAGTGATTTTCCTGTTCAGGGTCTGATCGGCGATGCCCGGACTTGCCCGCGTAGCGGGTTAGCCGCGCAGACCGGCCGTGCCGAATACCGCACGTACCTCACGGGCGAACACGGCGGCCGGCTCACCGGGTCGGCCGGTGTCCAGCCGGGTGAGTCCTATGGGATTGCTGTTCTGCGGCCACTTCAGCGGCAGGGCGCGCAGGTCCTTCGCCTGAAGTGCCGCGTGGATCACCGACCGCTGGAACACGGTCGTCAGTCCGGAGTGGATTGCAAGCGCGCGCCTGAGCGGAACCGCGTCCACTTCGATTGCGATCTCCGGCGTGGGAATCCCGATGGACTGGCATAGCTGGTTCATTCTCTCGCGCGATGGCGAGCCTTCCGGTCCGATGATCCATTGCGCTTCAGCCAGGTCGCCAGGCGAGATCACGCGCCTGCGATACAGGGCACTGGATCGGCCGCAGACAATGCACAGTTCCTCGTGGTACAGCACCTCTACCGCAAGTCCCTTTCTAACCGGTCCGTCCGGCAGCGGGCCGAAGATGAAATCGACGCTTCCTGCCTCCAATTCGGGCAAGAGTTCCGGCAGCGAGCCCACCTCGATCGCGATTGCGTGGCTTGGCAGGGATTTTCGCACTCGAACCAGCGCGCGGGAGAGCAGGTCGGCGGAGTGGATCGGCACGATGCCGATGGTCATGTTGCGCAGTCTTCCTTGCTTGCGCAATTCCATGTCCTTGATCAACGCTTTGGTTTGGGCGCTGATCCCGCGCGCATACGCGATGAGCGTCTCACCGTCGGCGGTCAGCGTTACCCCCCTGGCTCCGCGCTTGAATACCTGTACCCCCAGGCTGTCTTCAACGGCGCGCACCGTGCGGGTAAGCGCCGGTTGAGCAACGTGCAGGTGCTGCGCCGCCCTGTTGATGCTTCCATGATCCGCGACGCACAGCACCCGCATCAGATCCTGCAGGTTGATGGAGGTATGCTCAAATGGCATGGTTATATGCGTTTATTATATTTTTCAATTATATGCCTGATGGATAAGATATTTGTGCGGCACCCGTGTGCCGTGCCCTGGAGGGGGCTAAAAAGGAGGAGCGCATATGGAAACTGCAATCTGCGGCAGACTTGTACGGCTTGTCGTCTGTTCAATGGTGTTCATCGGCGCGGGGGCGGCCAGCGCGCAGGGTTGGCCTTCGAAGCCGATGCGATTGATTTCACCGTTTCCTCCCGGGGGTGCGGTCGACCTGATGTCACGAGCGGTTGCGCAGAAGATCGAGTCGCTCGGACAGCCTGTGATCGTGGAGAACCGGCCGGGTGCGAACGGCATCATCGGCATCGAGGCCTGCGCGAAAGCGGACGGCGACGGCCATACCTTGTGCCTCACCAACAACGACTCCGTAACGTTCAACGCCTTTCTGTTCCGCAAACTTCCCTACAACCCGCGAACAGATCTGATTCCGGTCGCGCATGCCGGGTTCATCGAAGGGATCATCATCGGGCATCCGGGGCGCGTGAAGTCGATGAAGGACGCGATGGACACCGCAAAAGCCAGGCCCAACACCCTGTCGCTCGGGTCATTCGGGCCGGGGAGTATCGGGCACCTGTATGCGGAGTGGCTCGCCAAGGAGGTCGGCGTGCCGTTCCTTCACGTGCCCTTCAAGGGCGCGGGCCCTGCAATGCAGGCGGTGATCGGGGGGCAGGTGGACATGGCTGTCTCCGGTACCGGTGCGATCCTTGCCCTGGCCAAGGCGGGCAAGCTCGTGCCGCTGGTGATGCTGGGTGACCGTCGCTCGACCTATCTTCCGGACACCCCCACGTTCCGCGAACTCGGCGTGAATTTCTCGATCAGCCCCTGGCTCGGTATCTTCGCGCCCAAGGGTGTCACGGCCGAGGTGGTGCAGCGTGTCAATGCGGTGGTCAATCGCGCGGCAAGGGAAGACGCCCAGTTTCTCAATCGCTGGTACACCGAACAGGCAATTGAATTCTGGCCTAACACGCCGGCGCAGTTCGCCGAATTCTTCCAGAAGGACCTCGAGCTTGCCGGGCGCCTGGTCAAGATCGCGGGTGTCAGCCTTGACTGACCCGTTACTGCGAAGCGGGCGGCGCGCGGTTGCTGACGAACGACGCTGCTTCGCGGGAGGCGATGCATGACGCTGAAACTGCAGTTCAAGGCAATGCTCGCGGCGCTGCCTGTAGCCGTCCGTCTGGCAGCAAAGCTTG
>CANIEV010000270.1 GCA_947466535.1 Betaproteobacteria bacterium | reverse complement strand
CGTACGCTGCGCGCGTGGCTGCCGGGCAGGACCGTGGAGGCGCTGGGATCGGTCCTGAGCGGCCTGCCGGCGGTGCGTTCGCGCATCCGTCGCGACGACCTGTACGTGATCGAGCCGCGCGCCTTCCACGCGGACTGGAAGAGGCTGCTTTCGCACTACGACGGGCTGCTCGCTGCGACGGGTTGCTCGATGAATCTGGACCTGCAGCGATGTGCGGTGGCGACCACCGCCTCCAGCGCGCAGAATGCGCTCGGGCTGCCAGCAATCGATGTGCGGGAACAGGCGCGCTGGATACTCGAAGGGCGGAGTCCTGCGCGCATCGTGGTGGAGGATGCGGCGGATATCGGTGTTTTTTCGGACGTGACCGATCGCCCGGTCGTACATGTAGCGGATCTATAAGCGGACCCTGAAGTGGACCTCTAACGCATGCAATCAGCAGACGTCATCATCGTAGGTGCGAGCCTTTCCGCCGCTGCCGCCGCCAAGCGGCTGGTGGACGCGGGCCTGCACACCATCATCCTCGAGCGGCAGGAACTGCCGCGGCACAAGATTTGCAGCGGCATCCTGTCGCCGCGCGGCCACCGCTTCCTGCTGGAGAACTTCGGGCCGATTCCGCGCGAGGCGCTGCACGACCCCACATCGTGCCGGGGCGTGAGCTTCCATTTCCCCAGCCGTGTCTCGATGAGCATGGATTTTTTCGGCGGTACCACGCCTCACCTGCACAGGCGCTATTCCGACCACTGGGCGATCAAGCAGAGCGGGGCGGAGGTGCACGACCAGACCTCGTTCGCCGGCATGGAGGACACCGGCCGGCACGTGATCGTGAACGCGCGCCGCCGCGGCGAGGACGTGCAGTACCGCGCGCGCTGGGTGATCGGCGCCGACGGTCCGAGTTCGCTCGTGGTGCGTTCGGTGTACCCCGACTACGCCAAACAGATTCCCTGGTTTTTCGTCGGGCAGAAGTTCCACGACATCATCGACTGCCCGCTGGACGAGGACTACTTCCACTTCTGGTTCCACCCCGGCCTCGGGCACTACACCTGGAGCCATGCGCGCGACGGCAAGCAGATCGTCGGCGTGGGCTTCAAGCGCGGCGACAACTTCGACGCCAAACACCGCAACGTGGTGAAGTACCTGGGTGATGTGCACGGCGTGAAGCTGGCCGAACATTCCAGCCACGAAGGCTGCGCCGAGAACTTCGGCCCCTCGCTCATCAACCGTTACGTGTTCGGCAAGGGCAATGTGCTGATCACGGGGCAAGCGGCAGGCTTCCTCAACATGATCGGCGAAGGCATGAGCTGCGCGCTGCATTCCGGCGCCATCTCGGGCGAAGCGGTGGTCGAGGCGCGGCTTCGCAACCGGCCGGTGCAGGAGATGTACCGCAAGATGATTGCGTCAGAAGTGCGCCGCACCACCGACCAGTGGAACCCGCTCAAGATCGCCTTCGACCGCCCGCACGAGGCGGACTTCCCCGAAGCGCTGATGAAGCTCTCCTTACGAGAGCGCGGCCTCGTGCTGCGCGACATGTGGCGCTTTGTCGTGCTGTACAAGGAATTCAAGTGGGGAAGGCGGATCGCCGCTGCGGCGATGCACCGCCTGATGACCCTGGGCTACCCCGAGAAGCGCTGGCTGTAACCCTCCAACTCCCCTCCTGTGCGCAGCATGGGAGGGGTGGCGCTGAAGGCGACGGTGTGGTCAGCGTTGCCGGACCTCGGTATTGCCTTCTATAAATTGCGAACTTTGCCTTTCTTAGGACTAGCAGGGGCGCTGTGAAGTTTGAAATGTAATTGCCAGTTTTAGCAAAACTTGGCGGCGGATGGAAGCGTTCGGCGCCAGACTTGGAAAGAAATCCTGACAAAAGTGGAGCTCGCTAGTCATGCATGAAATCATCTGTCCGCACTGCGGCAAAGCATTCAAGATCGACGATGCCGGCTTCGCCGACATCCTGAAGCAGGTTCGTGACAGCGACTTCGAGAAGCAGTTGCACGAACGGCTTGAGTTGGCCGCGCAGGATAAGCGGAATGCCGTCGAGCTCGCCCAAGCCAAGATTGCCAGCGAATTTCAGAAGCTCTCCGGAGCCAAGGATGCCGAGATCCAGGGCCTGAAGGCCAAGCTCGAAGCCGATGGTGTCACGCGTCAACTGGCTTTGACCGAGGCGGTGAGGGCAGTCGAAAAAGAGCGTGACGTGCTCGCGAATGAACTTGAACAGGCGAAGCATGACAATCAAGCGGCGACCAAGTTGGCCGAAGCGACGCGCTTGAATGAGCTGCAGAAAGCTGCGGCGATGAAAGATGCGGAGATTCAGGGCCTGAAAGCCAGGCTTGATGCAAACGACATTGCCCAAAAGCTCGCAATCTCCGAAGCCGTCGGATTGGTCGAAAAGGAGCGGGACGAAATGAAGAGTGGTCTCGAGCGAGCGGAGCTTGAAAAGAAGCTCGCAGAGACGTCGCTCAGAGATAAGTACGAAACGCAGATCAAGGATCGCGATGACGCGATCGATCGGCTCCGTGACATGAAGGCCCGCCTGTCGACCAAGATGGTTGGCGAGTCACTCGAACAACACTGCGAGACCGAGTTCAATCGAATTCGAGCCACGGCGTTTCCGAGGGCATATTTCGAGAAGGACAACGACGCGCGGACTGGCAGCAAGGGCGACTACATATTTCGCGACACTGATGAGGCAGAGACCGAGATCGTTTCTGTCATGTTCGAAATGAAAAATGAGAGTGATCGAACCGCGACGAAGAACAGGAACGAGGATTTCCTGAAGGAGTTGGACAAGGATCGCGCAGAAAAGGGCTGCGAGTATGCGGTTCTGGTTTCGCTGCTTGAGCCCGAGAGTGAACTCTACAACACCGGGATTGTTGACATGTTCTATCGCTACCCGAAGATGTACGTAGTTCGTCCGCAGTTCTTCATTCCAATCATCACGCTTTTGCGAAATGCTGCGATGAATTCGCTCAAGTACAAGTCGGAGCTTGCGCTTGTCAAAGCGCAGAACGTCGACATCACGAACTTCGAGTCCGAGCTCGATGCGTTCAAGTCCGTGTTCGGAAAGAACTACGAACTCGCCTCGCGGCGCTTCCAAACTGCGATCGAAGAGATCGACAAGTCAATCGATCACTTGCAGAAGACGAAGGAGGCCTTGCTTGGCACCGATCGGAATCTGCGGTTGGCAAACGACAAGGCGCAGGATGTGACAATCAAAAAACTGACTCGGGGCAATCCTACGATGGCGTCAAAGTTTGACGAACTTAAGAAGCGCGGTCCATCTGATGCTGGATGAGATACGGCAGTCAAACCCGGGAAGTATTCCAAACAGGGTATTGAGTGCTGATCCCGGCCATGACGCGCGCCCGATCATGGACGCGGATTGACAGGGTGTAGCCGGGCGGCTACATTGCAGTTCGTGATCGAACTGCGGAAAACAGAGCGATCTGCACATTGGCTCGACAGTTTGTCGGACATCAGAGCGCGCGCCCGGGTTCTGGCGCGTCCGGACCGATTGGCGGAAGGGAATCCGGGCGATGTGAAGCCACTCGGCGAGGGTGTGTCCGAGCTTCGAATCGACTACGGCCCCGGGTATCGGTCTACTTCACGGAGCGGGGACGCACCATCGTGATCCTGCTTGCGGGCGGAACCAGGCCTACTCCAGCGCAGGACATCAGGCTTGCTTTGCGCCTTGCGCGCGAAATACCGGAGTGAACCATGGCAAAAGTGAAGACGAGTCGGTACGACGCGGTGGAGCAGCTGCGTACTCCCGAAGAGATGGCCGCTTATCTGGAAGCGTGTATCGAAGAAGCGGACGGGGATGCGGCGTTTATTGCAAAGGCGTTGGGAAACATCGCACGCGCGAAAGGCATGGCGCAGGTTGCGCGAGATTCGGGACTTTCCCGGGAGAGTCTTTACAAGGCGCTTTCCGGAGACAGAAGTCCGGGCTTCGATACCATCCTGAAAGTGGTCAATGCACTCGGGATCAAGCTTCACGCAGAAGCCAAGGGCGGATAGCCGGGCAATCTTGCGAGGCCCGACGCGTTTCGCCATAACCAACGACCTTCAACCGGATGACTTCATGAACTTTCCAAAAGACCGTTTCGACTACTCCGCGATGCCGACGCGCAAGCGGCTGAAATTGCCCAAGGGCGCGCGGATCGCCGTGTACACGGTGATGAACATAGAGCACTGGGATATCGAGAAGCCGGTGCCGCGCGAATACAGCACGGCGCCCGCCGGCGTGGCAACGGTGCCGAACATGCCCAACTGGGCATGGCACGAGTACGGCATGCGCGTGGGCATCTGGCGCATGATGGAGGCGCTCAAGAAACGAAAAATTATCGCCAGCACCGCGATCAGCGCGAAAGTCTGCGAGTCCGAAGGCGAGCCGGTGGCGCGCGCGATGCGCGATGCGGGCTGGGAGTTCATGGGCCACGGCTATTCGCAGGGCGCGCTGCACATGGCGCCCGACCAGGGCGAGGTGATCCGCAAGTCGTTTGATGTTCTCAAGCGCTACACCGGCAAGGCGCCCAAGGGCTGGCTCGGGCCTGGCCTGCACGAGACCTTCGAGACGCTCGACATTCTTGCGAAGACGGGCTTCAAGTACGTGTTCGACTACCCGATGGACGAACACCCGGTGGCGATGCGCACCACGCACGGGCCGATGGCCGCGATGCCCTATACGCTGGAGCTGAGCGATCTGCCGATGATGGTGGTGCATTCGCATCAGTCGGAGGTGTGGCTTACCCGCGCAAAGAAACATTTCGACCGGTTGTACGCGGAGGGCGCGAAGGCGCCGCGGGTGATGTCGATGAGTGTGCACCCCTACATCAGCGGCGTGCCGCACCGCATCGGCTACTTCGAAGCGGTATACGACTACATGCGAAAGCAGAAGGGCGTGTGGTTTGCTACCGCCGAGGAAATCTACGAGTGCTGGAGGGCGCAGGAGGCCTGAGCTGCCCGACTATCCCGCCGCTCGGGTGATCCCCGACCAGGCGGCTGAAAGGGAGCGTGCTAAGGAATCGCTGATCAAGTCCAATGTCGAGGCTTGAAGGTTCAGCGTTCCCTCTGAGATGGGGGAGTTACGAGGGGGCGTAGCCCCCTTGTTCAGT
>CANIEV010000269.1 GCA_947466535.1 Betaproteobacteria bacterium | reverse complement strand
TCGATCAAATAATACATCAAGTGCCCTCCGTCCAAGACGGGTATTGGGAGAAGGTTGAGCACCCCGAGACTGATGCTGATGAGCGCAACGAAAAGCACATACGAGGAGACGCCGGCCTTCGCAGATTGTCCGGCATAGTCAGCGATGGTTACAGGACCCGAAAGGTTTCGCCACGACACTTCGCCCTGAAGCATTTTCCCAATCATGCGCAGACTGAAGATGGAAGTTTCCCACGTCTTTCGGAGAGCAAGTTCTAACGATTCGAGAACTCCGTAAGTGACTGTGATTACCATTCCATCACCTTCCGCGTCATTCAGGTACGGCTCGGCTCCTATTCTCCCGACACTGCTTCCCCGAGGGCCAGTTACCGCTTCGGGGCTCATCGTAAGTTCAACGACACCCGCATCCCTTTGAAGCGACAGGCGGAGTGGAATGCCAGGCGCAGCGCGAATAGCGGAAACCAGCTCATCCCACTGGCGAATATTCCTACCTTCCACTGAAAGTATTCGATCCCCTCTGCGGACACCGGCTCTCTCCGCGACGCTGCCCGGCAACGCTCGTCCTATGATCGCATCGGGGCGAAATAGGGTCAGGCCCAGCCTCGTCACCGGATCATCCGAAAATCCGTTCGAATCAAAATTTCGGAGATCCAAACGTTTCCAGGAGAGATGATTCCCGGAGTCGACGACTTCCAGTTCGATCGCGTCATGGTCAAGGGCGTGCTGCATCAAATTCCAGCGCACCTCCTGCCAGCCACGAACTGGGGATCCGTTAATTTTTCTTACCAGGTCGCCTCGCTCGATTCCGGCTGAATGCGCAGGTGTATCAGGCAGCGGCGTTCCCATTTTCGCGCGCAGATCCTGTACTCCGCTCAGGTACAGGAAAAAATACAAAATCACAGCAAGAAGCAGATTTGCAAGTGGTCCGGCTGCAACTATCGCTATCCGCTTGCCTCTCGTTTGGCAGTTGAATGCGCGATGCACTTCGGAAGCAGCGACCGGTCCTTCTCGCTCATCCAGCATCTTTACGTAGCCACCGAATGGAAGGGCGGACAAGACCCATTCTGTTTGGTCTTTTCCGAAACGCAGCGTGAAAAGTGGGCGTCCAAAACCCAGTGAAAAGCGCAGTACTCTGACCCCTGCGATTTTCGCCACCGCGTAATGGCCCAGTTCATGAATGATAATAAGTGAGCCAAGAGCAACTACAAAAGCGACCAGAGTTATCGCGAAGCTCATTTGGCCCCCGTTGTCAGCTCGGTTAGGCAGCGACTGGCATATTGACGACCGAGTCTGTCAGCTTCAAAGACATCCTCCAGAGTGGCGACCGGGCGACTCGGAATTGCGTCGAGTGTCTTTTCGATGACGCGAGTGATATCCAGAAAAGTCAGACGCCCCTGAAGAAAGGCGTCAACGGCAATTTCATTGGCGGCATTGAGCAGTGCGGGCGCACTACCACCGGTCCCAAGCGCGGACTGGGCAAGACTGAGCGCAGGAAATCTAATCGGATCTGGTCGCTCAAAAGTCAGTTTCGAAACGCTGAACAAATCTAGAGGCGAGACACCGGCATCGATGCGATCCGGATATGCCAAAGCCTGCGCGATTGGAGTTCGCATGTCCGGGTTGCCAAGCTGAGCAACGACCGAACCGTCGACGTACTCGACCATGGAATGAATGACACTCTGAGGGTGAACAACGACTTCGATGGCCTCAGGCGGGGCTCCGAAGAGCCAGTGTGCTTCAATAATCTCTAGACCTTTGTTCATCATTGTCGCGGAGTCGACGGAGATTTTTCGACCCATCACCCAGTTTGGGTGAGCGCAGGCCTGGTCGGGAGTGACTTCGCAGAGTTCGCTTCGCGGTATGGTGCGAAATGGACCGCCCGAGCCCGTGAGAAGTATTCTTCGCACCCCTTTCCCACGAATTGTGAGCGATGCGGAGGACGGGAGACATTGAAACACTGCGTTGTGCTCACTGTCGATCGGAAGCAGAACAGAACCACTGGCAGATACGGCATCCATAAAAACAGCGCCGGCCATTACCAGAGCTTCCTTGTTCGCGAGAAGAATTTTTTTGCCCGCCTTTGCTGCCGCGAGCGTTGATGCCAGACCGGCGCCTCCAACGATCGCAGCCATCACCGTATCCACTTCAGGAAGGGTTGCCGCTTGGACGAGAGAATCTGCACCGGAGAGCACTTGCGTGGCGGCTCCAGCGGCCTTCAATCTTGCGCGCAGTTTCGGCGATTGGCGGTTATCAGATATCGCGGCATACGACGCTCCGAAACGAATTGCCAGGCTCGCCAATTCCTCAACGTGTGAATGAGCGGTCAGCGCGACGACCTCGAATCGGTCGGGATGCCGATCTATCACATCGAGAGTGCTGCGACCGATTGAGCCGGTCGCGCCAAGGATGGCGATTCGTTGTCGCTTCATCGGATCAAGTAGAGGAATGCTGCAAGGGGAAGCGCGGCGGTAAGTGCGTCGACCCGGTCGAGTATGCCTCCGTGACCAGGGAGACAGCGACCGCTATCCTTTGCACCCGCTATCCGCTTCAATTGGGACTCAATCAGATCTCCGACAATACCAAATCCGGCAATCAGCACCCAAAGTAAGATCGCGAGCCAAGGCGAGCCGGGAGTAAGTCTGACCAATTCAGGCATGGAATAGGGGTGGAACACCCACCACACGCAGGCGTAACCCGATACGGCCGCCAGAGCACACCAGACACCCTCCCAGGATTTCCCCGGGCTGATGCCAACGGCTAGCTTTCTCTTGCCAAAACGTCGGCCGCCAAAAAAAGCTACGGTGTCCGATAGCCAGACAATCGCCATCACGGCAAGTAATGCGTTGGGATTGATCCCTCGCAAGCTTATCAGTGCGGTGCATGTAGCGGTTAGTACTACGACTCCCGCAATGAGCAAGCGACAACGGCCGCGCATTGCCGTCCGGCTGTACAGCCAAAACGGCGCAACGAAAATCCAGAACGCACCGCCCAATGTCACGGTCATTAGGAAGATGTGAGTGGTTCCGATTAACACGATTGCGCCGCTAAGCATTGCAGCAACCGCAGCGAAATAATAAGCATTCCGATTGACAAGACCCGCAAGTCTTCCCCATTCATTAGCTGCGGCTGCGGTCACCACTATGCAGGCGCTTGCCCACATTAAAGCAGATGCGAAATAGACAAGGATCAGAAAAGCTACAACAAGAATAGCTGCTGTAACAACCCGGTCGCGCAGCATGGATGTAAATGCTAGACGGTTGCCTGGCGTCGTACGGCTTCAGCCAGTTGCTCGCTGGTCCGGCCGAACCGGCGCTCACGTTGCGCGTACCACTTAACTGCTTCGTTCAACGACTCAGCGCCAAAGTCCGGCCATAGGGTCTCCGTGAAGTAGAGCTCCGTATAGGCCAATTGCCAGAGAAGAAAGTTGCTAATCCGTTGTTCGCCCCCAGTGCGAATAAAGAGATCCGGTTCAGGAGCAAAAGCCATGGCAAGATGCTTTGCAAGATCCGATTCGATGAAGTCGTGTCGGTCAGGTGGCTCTGCCGATACCATCCGATTTACCGCTTGCAAAATATCCCAGCGTCCGCCGTAGTTCGCAGCGACGGTAAGGGTCAGTTTTGTATTGCCTTGGGTTGCGTCCTCTGCGTGCCTGGCGAGTTTTACAATTTTCTCCCCGAATGGAGCAATATCGCCGATCACGCGCAGGCGGATTCCGTTCCGATTCAATCGATCTAATTCTTGTTCAAGTGCGGCGAGAAACAATTGTCGCAAAACCGAAACCTCATCAGTCGGTCGCCGCCAGTTTTCTGAACTGAACGCAAACAGGGTCAGGTACTTTACGCCTCGCTCGACGCATGAGCGGGTAATCTCCCTGACCGTCTCGACTCCCCGTTTGTGTCCGGCAACACGCGGGAGCATTCTTTGCTTTGCCCAACGACCATTGCCGTCCATGATCACTGCGATATGAGACGGTATGCCATTGACCAATGGGACGACCTGCGTGGAACTTTCAGAAGTGTTCATTCCGCTAGCGCTCTAAGTCAGATCGCCATTAAATCCACTTCTTTGGCCGCGAGGGCCTTGTCAACTTCTGAGATGTGTTTGTCAGTGAGTTTTTGAACATCATCCTGAGCACGGCGCTCTTGATCCTCAGAGACAATTTTTTCCTTCAAAAGGTCCTTTAACCCGGTATTCGCATCGCGCCGGAGATTGCGAATCGCAACCTTCGCTGTTTCTCCCTCCCCCCGAACAACTTTGATGAGGTCTCGCCGACGCTCTTCGGTAAGCGCAGGCATCGGGACACGTACTACATCTCCCTGGCTCACCGGATTCAATCCAAGGCCGGAGTCGCGTATCGCCTTCTCGACGGCGGAAACCAGTTTCTTTTCCCAAGGCGTAACACCAAGTGTACGGGAGTCGATAACGCTGACGTTCGCCACTTTGGGAATGGGCATTTCCTGCCCGTAATAGTCGACTGTAACGTGGTCAATTAAACCCGGATAGGCTCTGCCGGTACGTATTTTTCCGAGGTCTGCCTTCAACGCATCCAGTGATTTCTTCATCTTCTGTTCGGCATTACTTTTGATCTCGGCGATACTGCTCATGGGGCCTCCGTGCGTACGCGACCCTGCATCTTGGTCGCATCAGTCGTAATAAACGTATGTACCCTCTTCTTCGCCAAGAACGATGCGCTTCATGGCACCCGCCTTGTAGATAGAGAACACACTGATCGGCAGTTTCTGATCTCTGCAGAGTGCGAATGCGGTGGCATCCATCACGCGTAAATTCTTGATGATCGCTTCATCGAACGACACTCGGTGATAAAGCACGGCATGAGGATCAATCTTCGGATCTGCTGTATAGATACCATCGACTTTCGTCGCTTTTAGAACAATTTCAGCGCCCATCTCGCTGCCACGCAAGGCCGCAGCGGTATCCGTCGTGAAAAACGGATTCCCTGTGCCGGCAGCGAAAATCACTATCTTCCCTTCTTCAAGATACCGAATTGCCTTGCCACGAATATACGGTTCGACAACCTGCTCGATATTTAGGGCAGACTGAACACGGGCGTTTAAACCTGCGTGGCGCATCGCATCCTGAAGCGCCAGCGCGTTCATGATTGTGGCC
>CANIEV010000268.1 GCA_947466535.1 Betaproteobacteria bacterium | reverse complement strand
GGGGGCGAGTATCGCGCCGACTGCGGATGCGGCCGCACCGCCGCGGGGCGACCCGTCTTCAAATGACCGCGCCTTGTGGGATTCGGTGAAGGACTCGAGGAGCGCGGACGAGTTGAAGGCCTATCTCGAGCAGTTTCCGAGCGGTCTGTTCGCCGGTGTCGCGCGCACGCGCCTGCGCACGCTGGAACAGCCGCAGGTGGCCAGCGCCGCACCGTCAATGTCGGCGTCCCGGACGCCGCCCTCGAGGGTGAATGCCGCGTTGATTTCGGCGGTGGTCGCGCAAATCGACACGGCCTACATCGTTTCCCCGGATTTCATGGCGCTTACGCGCGGTGCCGCGCGTGAACTCGAGCGGGGCCTGTTCAAGGGAAAGCTGAACGTGACCGACGGTGGGCGCGGCCTTGCGCTGAACCTGCCGGGCGGCGGAGCCGCGCCGCTGGTCCTGGAGCGGGCTGCGTCCGCATCCGAGGCGCAGCTGCAACTGGTTCGGGTGGGAAACTTTGCGCAACAGGCCGATCCGTCGGTCAGTTCGGCATCAATCGACGAAGCCCTGCTTCGCGGGGCGATGGCGGCGCTTGATCCGCATTCCGATTTTCTCGGCAGGGACGCCTACAAGGAAGTCCAGGTGGGCATGTCCGGCACCTTCGGCGGAGTGGGCATGGAGGTTGGCGTTCGCGAGGGACTGCCCTTCGTCGTCGCGCCGATAGATGGCGCTCCTGCCGCTCGGGCGGGTGTCGTGGCGGGCGACAAGATCATTACGGTCGACGGATTTGTCACGCAATCCGTTCCTCTTAATGAAGTCGTTGCGCGTCTGCGCGGTGCGCCGGGCTCGCGCGTGACATTCGGGGTCTTGCGGGAAGGTTCCGAAGCGCCCCGCGAAATCACCATCGTCCGCGAAATCATCCGCGTGGATTCGGTGCGAAGCCGTGAACTGGAGCCCGAGATCGGATACATCAAGATCAACCAGTTCCAGCAGGCGACCCCCCAGCTGGTTCAGGAAGTGCTCGACGGTTGGTCGGGAGGGTTTCTGCGCGCAGCCAAGGTCAAGGGCCTGGTGCTGGACCTGCGCAACGATCCCGGTGGGCTTCTCAATGTGGTAATTGAAGTCGCGGGGAAATTCCTGCCCGAAGGCCAGCTCGTGCTGTCCACAGACGGTCGCCTGAGCGACTCCAAAAGGCGCTTCAACGCGAAGGCCTCGGGCACGAAACTCGATGTGCCGATGGTGGTGCTGGTCAACAAGGGGTCCGCTTCGGGAAGCGAGGTGCTCGCCGCGGCCCTGCAGGACTGGCAGCGCGCGACGCTGGTGGGCGAACGAACCTTCGGCAAGGGCACGGTCCAGACCATCCTGCCGATCGCGGGCGGCTACGCCATCAAGCTCAGCACGGCGGAATTTCTCTCGCCCAAGGGGCGCGTCTTCACCGGCACCGGCATCGAGCCCGACCTGGCCGTGCCGGCTCCGGCCGTGACTCCGGGCGGCGAAGCAGGACCGGATACGCAGTTGCAGAGTGCAGTGACGCGCCTCAAGCAACTGATCGGCGATTCGGGCAAGGCGCCGACAGGCCGCTTCTAGGAACGCGGAGGCTCGCCGACCGGCGGTCGCCGGCCCCCTTCGCGGGTGGCGACGGCAAAGCGCGCGGCCAGCGTTGCCGCGCCGCGAGCGCAAATCGGCCGCAGCCTATAAAGTCCGCGCTCATTGCATTTTGACCGGGGTCACCATGAAACGCAGCACCACCCGCACGCTCACTACCCACGCCGGTGTCCTCAACGGGCCGCCCGAATTCACCGACATCGACGTGGCGGTGCGCACCGGCAAGCCGTATGACGCGCTCGCCTACGAGCGTATCCGCCGCGAGTCGATCTTCAAGACGGTGCGCAGGCAGGAGGAGCTTGGCATCGATGTGCTGAGCGACGGCGAACTCGGAAAGAGCCGCGGCTATCCCTACTATGCGCAGCGGATCACCGGCGTCGCGCAGCGCCCGCTCAAGCCGGGGGAGATCCCGGTGACGGTGCGCCGCACGCGCGAGCGGATCGAATTTGCCGAGTTCTACGACTACCTTGCCAAGATCGACACCCGGCTCGCTGTGCCGCCGGGCACGCGCTTCATCTGCAACGGGCCGCTCGAGCACAAGGGCCTCGGGCCTCTGCAGGCGGAACTCCAGACCTTTCGCGATGCGCTGGCGGGCGTGAAATCGGAGGAGGCGTTCTTTCCGGTGATCGCACCGGGATGGCTCGACCATTTCATGTTCAACGAGCATTACCCGAGCGACGAGGCCTTCATCTACGCGCTCGCGGACATCCTCAAGCCGGAATACAAGGGCGTGGTGGATGCGGGCTTCATCCTCCAGGTGGACGACCCCGGCCTGCCGGATGCGTGGCCGACCTTCATCCCCGAACCCTCGATCGAGGAATACCGCCGCTACGCGCAGATCCGCGTCGAGGCACTCAACTACGCGCTCGAAGGCATCCCCGAGGAAAAAGTCCGCTACCACGTCTGCTGGGGCAGCCAGCACGGCCCGCACGTCAACGACATCCCGTTGAAGCACATCGTGGACCTGATGCTGCGCGTGCGCGCGCAGGCGTATTCGCTCGAGGCGGCGAATGCGCGCCACGAGCACGAATGGAAGCTCTGGCGCGAGGTGAAGCTGCCCGAAGGGAAGATACTCATCCCCGGCGTGGTGAGCCATGCCACCAACGTGATCGAGCACCCGGAACTCGTGGCCGAACGCATCGTGCGCTTCGCCTCGGTGGTGGGGCGCGAGAACGTCATCGCCGGCACCGACTGCGGCATGGGCGGGCGGGTGCATTCGCAGATCGGCTGGGCCAAGCTTCGCGCGCTCGCCGAGGGCGCTCGGATTGCGACTAAGGAACTTTGGCCGTCGTAGACGGCAGTGCAGCGTTGTCATGCTCGTCGATGACGATGCCATCGACGTCAGTCTTGAGTACTATCACTGACATGAAGACCCTGCGGGATCCGAAACGCAAACCCAGTCACCCGGGAGAGCTCCTGCGCGAAGACGTATTGCCGGCGCTTGGCATGTCGCAGACGGCGTTCGCGCGCCGATTGGGCGTGAGCCGATTGTCGGTGTCGGAGTTGTTGCTCGAAAAGCGGGCGATGTCGCCGGACATGGCGGTGCGCGTGGGGCGACTCACGAACACCACGCCCGACAGTTGGCTTGCCATGCAGACGGCGCTGGATCTCTGGGAATTGCAGCGGGATCCGAAGCGCTATCGTCATATTGAACCCTTGGCCGCCTGAAAGCCTGCTCCGGAGAGCATCGGATGAAGTCGTCAATTTATGCGGTGCGCTTGCTGCTGGCGTGTTTGTGCGGTGTGGTGATGTCCGCCCACGCCCAGCGCACGCTCTCGGTGGCCCCGGCTGCGGCCAACGAACAGCGCGTGGCCCTGGTCATCGGCAATGCCGCCTACAAGGAAGCGCCGCTGCGCAACCCGGTGAACGACGCCACCGACATGGCGGCGGAACTCAAGCAGATGGGTTTCTCGGTGATGCTGCGTACCAATTCCGGCCCGCGCGAGATGCGCGCGGCGATCCGCGAGTTCTCGCAATCCTTGAGAAAAGGCGGGGTGGGCCTGTTCTACTTCGCCGGTCACGGCGTGCAGGCCAAGGGCCGCAATTACCTGATTCCGGTGAATGCCGACATCCGCGAGGAATTCGAACTGGAAGATGAAGCGGTGGACGCCAACCGCGTGCTCGCCGGCATGGAGGAGGCGGGCAATAGGGTGAACATCGTGATTCTGGATGCCTGTCGCAACAACCCGTTTGCGAGAAGCTGGAGGTCGGCTGCGAGCGGTCTTGCGCAAATGAGCGCGCCGGCGGGGAGTTTCGTGGCCTTCGCCACCGCACCCGGCTCGGTGGCGGCCGATGGCAGCGGGCGCAACGGTCTGTTCACCGAAAACCTGCTGCGCAGTCTGCGCGAACCCGACAGCGACATCGACCGTGTGTTCACCCGGGTGACCGCGGGTGTGGCGCGCACCACCGCCAACAAGCAGGTGCCTTGGAAAAGTTCGTCCTTGACGGGTGAGTTCCGGTTCCGGAGCGGGGAGCAGGTGGCGAGCGCCGCGCCCGCGACGGCGGCGATCCCCGCGGACCCGACGGCGAATGACCGCGCCTTCTGGGAATCGGTGAAGGACACAAAGAACGCGGAGGAACTCAAGGCGTATCTGGAACAATTCCCGAACGGCATGTTCGCCGGGCTCGCGCGCACCCGGATGCGCGCGCTCGAGCAATCGGCGCCCCGGCCGTCGGCTGAGCAGGTGGCGAGCGTCGCGCCGAGCACCGCGGCGATCCAGCAGACCGCGCCTGCGGGCAGTATTGCCTCGATGACTCGTGGCACGGTGTTTCGCGATTGCGCCGACTGCCCGGAGATGGTGGTGATTCCGCCGGGGAGCTTTCTTATGGGCTCGCCCGCGTCGGAGCAAGGGCGGTTGGATCGTGAGGGGCCGCAGAGAACGGTGAATATCGGACGGTCCTTTGCCGCGGGCAAGTTCGAAGTGACCCGGGGGCAGTTCGGCCGCTTCGTGCAGGAGGCGGGTTACTCGACGGGCGCCGGTTGCTATGCGTGGGACGGAACGAAATTCGCGCTCGACAGCAACCGCGACTGGCGCAATCCCGGGTTTGTGCAAACCGACACCGACCCGGTGGCCTGCGTGACCTGGCAGGACGCGAAGGCCTACACCGAGTGGTTGTCGAGGAAGACGGGCAAGCGCTACCGGCTGTTGTCGGAAGCGGAGTGGGAGTACGCGGCGCGGGCGGGGACGAGCACGGCGTTCAGCACCGGGGCGAACATCAACCCGACGCAGGCGAATTACCGGGCGGACCAGTCGTACGCGGGTAGCGTGACCGGCGTGTGGCGGCAGGGCACCGCGCCGGTGGGCAGCTTTCCGGCGAATGCGTTCGGTCTGCACGACATGCACGGCAACGTGTGGGAGTGGACCGAGGATTGCTGGAACGAGAACTACAATGGCGCGTCCTCGGACGGTGGTGTCTGGTCGGCGGGGGATTGTTCCCGGCGCGTGCTGCGGGGCGGTTCCTGGTTCGACTATCCACAGTACCTTCGCTCCGCGAACCGAGGCAGGCTCCCCGCGTCGGACCGGGTCAGCTACCTCGGTTTCCGTGTTTCGAG